>BAABOD010000022.1:0-21331 GCA_040371255.1 Anaerolineaceae bacterium
ACTTTACCCTTCGGGTACTTTACCCTTCGGGTACTTTACCCTTCGGGTACTTTACCCTTCGGGTACTTTACCCTTCGGGTACTTTACCCTTCGGGTACTTTACCCTTCGGGTACTTTACCCTTCGGGCACTTTACCCTCCGGGCACTTTACCCTTCGGGCACTTTACCCTTCGGGTGGGTTGCCACGCGGTCCGTTAAACCTCGGCTAGCTACACCGAGGTTGTCTGAATTTCTCGGGTATTATAATTGAGGAAAATCATTATCGAGGTGGTTGTATGCCCTATTATGATTTTCGATGTAATAATTGCCACAAACGCTTTGAAGTCTTTCTAACTTATGCCGAGTTTGACCAGAAAAAAGTCAGCTGCCCGCATTGCAATTCTGAGAATCTGACGCGCCTAATTCGGCGGGTGCGCATCAGCCGTGGCAATTCAATCAGCTTAGAAAACTTGGATGACGATCAAATGTTAGAGGATTTGGAGCAAGATCCACGCAAATTGGGGCGGATGATGCGCGAGTTGAGTTATGAAACGGGAGAAGAGCTTGGACCAGAATTTAATGATGTGGTTGAGCGCTTAGAGCGTGGCGAAAACCCAGAAGAGATTGCCAATTCTCTTCCTGATGAATCCGCTGATTTGGGCGAAGTGTAATCCCTTCGTAAAAGAATCCCTTTAGTCTAGTTAGGCTGCTCCAGGAGCTCGAGCAAATCAGCATAAGAGCGCACAGTGCGCACCTTTTCAATAAACTCCTTAAATGTTCGGCTTTCAGCCCAAAGCTTCCGTATTGCCGGTCCAACGGGATCTGCCCCAGCTGCTCCACCACCAGGCTGGTCGTTATAAGAGCCATAAAAAGCAAAATATGCCTGGTTGATTTTACGAATATGGTAGCCATGCTCCCAGAAGAATTGCCGGCGCATTTCCATATATTGTTCAGCTTCATTTATCTTACCAGCAGCAAGTAATTCATCTACGCGCAAACGCGTCTGGCGCATCTCTGCGCGAAAATCAAAAACTACAGTAGCTTCCGCGCCAGGCTCTTGCAATTTCGAGCGCATTTTCGGGGCAGTAGGCGGCGGGAGTTTATTGGGAAAGCTTGCCTTCAGCACTGTACTACCAATTTCCGTACCTGCTAAGCTTGCCACGGTTTCATTGATCGTGCGCATTTGAGGATTCACATCATAACGCAAACCTAAGGGGTGGAAGAATAGATAATTGTGCATCCACTCGTGCGCGACGGTTTCAATCAGCCAGCTGAAACTTGTCGATTGCATCACCATAGTAGGGTAAGCACTCAGTCCGCCAATCGGTTCCACCAAGGCAGAATAGTCAAATTCTGTATAAATTCCCTCCTCAATCGCTTCCTTTTGCAAAGTATCCAACCCAGGGAGCAAATTAAGGCTCAAGACTGTACGTATTTCTGTGCGGGGTGAGACGATCAAATTAAGCGGAAGATCCGAAATCTTATAAAGCACTGGCGGAAACACTTGACCGCCCCAGCTAAAACCCATTTCCGCTAAGGTACGCTCAGTTTGCGATTGAACTACAGCCTCCACAACCGTTGCCAAATCAGCAAGATACCGTTTTTCATCAGTAAGTTGTGATTGCAGCTCAGCAACTTTTTCATCTCGATTCGCCATCTCTGGCGCTGAAACTGCTTCGTCTAAGCTGATGTTCAACTGATTAACAATTTCCAACTGCTGAAGGTAGGCGTCGACCAGCATGTTTTGCTGCTCAACCAAAAGAAACTTATCCACTTTGAGTGCAGCAGAGATGCCTTTCTCCATCAAGGCTTGCACCGTCCAAGCGCTGAAGTCAAACTCTACACTACGCGAATACTTGCGTAAGGCTTCCAATGGATCCCAAAGCGCAGCGCTGGAGCTTGTGAGCAGCAAGAGCATGGCAACAACCACTAACTCTAATCGCAGAATTTTGCGGAACGTCCAACCAGTGGCAGCTTCGTAAGGCATGCGAGCATTTTAACACGGAGCTGGTTTGCTGAAGGCATATACCAACCTTTGTGCGAACTAGTGTTTTTTAGAAAAGTTTTTCCTCTTTCTAACCTAACAAAACACAGCGTTTCACCTCAAGAGCTCGACAGCGCAAAGAAGCCTTCATGCTATAATCCGATTACAAATTTCATTCGGTGGAGAAGATATGGCAGGGCGCGCCAAATCAACTAGTAAAACCAATAAAAAAACAAGCAAAAGTGGTACTAGGTCTTCTAACCGTTCATCAACGCGTAAATCCACACCAGCCAAATCCACCCGCTCCACTTCCCGCAAACCTACACTAAAAACAGCAACTACCTCGCAGCCTGTTTTTACACTTACCAAAGACCAAAAATACAATATTTCCGGAGTTACTCTCCTTGTCATTGCCATCCTGACGCTGGTTAGTTTATTCACCTCCAGCGCTGGGACCTTGCCGAACTGGTGGGCTGGAGTCTTATTTCAAGGATTTGGTTGGGGAGCGTACCTCTTCCCCATTTTGTTGCTTTTCGGGAGCGCCTGGTTCCTTTTTCTGCGAAAGCAGGAGAAGTTCTCTAAAATCGCGCCTGCCCGCCTCATTGGGGTGACTCTATTCCTCTTCAATCTATTGGCATGGTTTCAGCTGCTTGCCAATAGGCTACCTGGGCAGGATCAAATTGGGGGCGGAGCAATTGGCAGTTTTCTCCTGACGACGCTAACACGCTGGTTTGGAGCACCTGGCGCATTGATTTGGTTAATTGCTTGGCTGCTCATTGCCCTTATTCTGCTCATTGATCTCTCTATGGCTGAGGTAACCAGTGGAGTAAGTAAAGCTTTCAAAGCTATGAACAACCAAATTTCTCGCCTAAAGAGCAAGCAAGCCGCCCGTAAAGCTGCCCAGCAAGCTAAGACGGCGCCCGCACCTGAGCCTTCAGAGGAGGTTACAGCACCCCGAAACGGGAGTAACCACCCTGCCCAATCAGTTCCATCTACCCCCTTGATGCCTGCTTCTCAACCCGCTCACCCATGGGTTCTGCCTAACCCTGAAGACATCTTGGCACCGGTGACCGTCGCCACACCGGATAGCGAAAACGATCACGATCGCGCTCGCGTCATCGAAGAGACCTTGCGTTCGTTCAACACACCTGTCCATGTAGTTGAAATTCGCCGCGGTCCAGCGATTACCCTATTTGGCGTGGAGCCAGACTATATTGAAAGCCGCAACGGCAAAACGCGGGTGCGAGTTAGTAACATTGTGCACTTAGCAGACGACCTCGCTATGGCGCTCAAGGCATCGCGCATACGCATTCAGGCACCGGTACCGGGCAAGGGCTACGTCGGCATTGAAGTACCAAACCAAAAAACTGAGCTAGTATCCCTTCTGGAAATTGTGCAAAGTCCTTCCTTTGCTACTAACCCTGACCCACTCAAATTTGCCCTGGGCAAAAACGTCGCCGGTCAGCCTTTTACCGCCAGCTTAGCGGATATGCCGCACCTCCTGATCGCCGGCACCACCAACTCGGGCAAGTCAGTGTGTGTCAATGCCATTTTAGCGAGTTATCTGCTCACACTCACGCCGGACCAAATCCGCTTTGTGCTTGTGGATCCTAAGCGCGTGGAACTTACCAGCTATAACGGCATTCCTCATCTGCTAGCTCCCGTCATTGTAGATGCAGAAAAAGTAGTCGGCGCTTTGCAATGGATGCTGCGCGAAATGGACTTGCGTTACCGCATGTTTGCTGAGACGGGCGTACGCAATCTGGTGGAATACAACCAGCTGAAAGCTGCTGAGGGAGGGAAAACCTTACCCTTCCTATTGGTCGTCATTGACGAGCTGGCTGATTTGATGATGCTCGCCCCCGATGAGACCGAACGCGCGCTTACCCGCCTGGCACAATTAGCCCGCGCTACAGGCATTCATCTGATTCTTTCAACCCAACGTCCTTCCGCGGATATCATTACCGGCTTGATTAAAGCAAACTTCCCCGCCCGAATTGCTTTTGCTGTCGCTTCCAGTGTGGATAGCCGCGTTATCCTCGACCAACCTGGCGCTGAACGCTTGCTCAGCAAAGGGGATATGCTCTTTTTAGCACCTGATTCTGCTGCTCCCGTGCGGTTACAAGGCACATTCGTTTCTGATGCTGAAATCAGCCGGCTGACTGAATTTTGGCGCCAACAAGCAGCCCAGCTTTCTGGTGAAGAACGTCCAGATATCGCAGTATTCGCGTCTGAAAGCCACCCCCCTTTAGTTAATCCTACGCTCGTTCAACAGCCACTATGGCAGGAGTTAGAAAAGGATACGGATGAAAGCGATGCAGACCCTATTACCAATGAAGCTTTAAAGATCATCCGCAATGAAGGACGTGCTTCCGTATCAATGCTTCAACGTAAATTGCGGATTGGTTATACTCGCGCTGCACGCATCATCGAATCATTGGAGGAGAAAGGCATCGTCGGACCACCTGACCCACAAACGGGGGTGCGCGAGGTGTTAGATTACGGTAAGTACGGGCCAGTTAATCAAGATTAAAATGTTGCATTTCTCTTTTCAAAGGAGTGAATTTCGGTTACAGCAATTTACTGGTTTAGGTTGTCAAGGCTAAATAGAAATGTACTAATCTGTGGACTAAGTCCTTAGTACGTTTTTTTGCATAATTCAACACCTTATTACTTCTTGCTTATAATGGTCTATGTTACCCTAACCCTAACCCTTCCCCAGCGTCAAGCGGCTCTTTTTTGGGCTGAGCCCACTCGGTCAAGCCGCTGGGGAAGGGAAATTGGTTTGATAGAGGGCGGCGCCCTCTATCAAGCATTAACTCCCCGTCCCAGCGATAATTAATGAGGATAATATTATAAATATTAGTCCGCTGGGAAGGGGAGTAAGAGGGGAAAGGCTATCCTTACGCTGTTAGTTATGATTTTATCGTTCCTTTGAATAAAAAATCGGAATAATCGAACGACGATTTCATTACTCTTTATCATTAGGACATTTCTATTTTGCTACTTTAGGACGATATCACTTTGCTCTAACAAAATTCACTGGTTTAGGTTGCAAATTTAAGGTGATTAAACTATAATCACCATCAAATTTGACGTGGAGTTATTTGTTCATGAGTGATTATGATGACGAAAGTAAGGCTGAGAATTTAGAAGAGAGCGAATCGCAGTCCATGGATAAAATGGAGGAATTGCTCGATTCTAATTTCATTATCGACTTCCCCAAAGCAGGGGAAATTCGTGATGGTATTATCGCCAGCATCTCCGAGGGCCAAATCTTGGTCAGCGTTGGTGCCAAATCCGAAGGTGTTATTTCTGGAAAAGAGTACGAAGGTATCCCACAAGAAATATTAGAAACATTAGAGGTTGGAAAGGCGATCCCGGTTTATGTGGTCAATCCAGAAGACCAAAACGGCAACCTCGTCCTCTCATTCATCCGTGCCGTTGAAGAGCAAAGTTGGCAAGATGCTGAAGATTTGCTCAAATCCGGTGAAAGCTTTGAATCAGAAATTGTTGGGTACAACAAAGGCGGGCTCATCGTGCCTTTGAGCACTATTCGCGGTTTTATCCCCGCCTCACAGCTTTCCTTAAGCCGTAAGCTCGAAATTACTGGCAGTACCCCTGAAGAGAAGTACAAATCAATGGTTGGCGAGAAAATTGAGTGCTGCGTCATTGAAGTGGATAGAGAACGCCACCGTCTGATTTTAAGTGAACGTGCTGCCAGCGGCGAAACCCGCGATATGATCCGAGATAAAGTTCTTGATAACCTCCAAGAGGGCGATGTTCGTACTGGTCGGGTTACGAGCTTAGCTGATTTCGGCGCCTTCGTCAATATTGGCGGAGCTGATGGCTTAGTGCATATCTCCGAAATCACATACGATCACATCGACAATCCTAAGGAAGTGCTCAAAGTTGGCGATGAAGTCAAAGTCAAAATAATCAGCATTGACCGTGACCGCAAGCGCATTGGTCTCTCGATGCGGCAATTGCAGGAAGACCCCTGGACTAGCCAAGTTTCTCACCTCAAGGTCGGTCAACTGGTTGAAGGTGAAATTACCCGCCTGACGAATTTTGGCGCCTTTGCCCGATTGGACGTCCCAGGTGAGCTGGAAGGCTTAATCCATATTTCTGAAATCAGCGAAAAACGCGTTGAACATCCGAAAGAAGTCCTAAAAGTAGGAGACCATGTCGCCTTAAGGATTCTGCGCATCGAAGAGGACGAACACCGTATCGCTTTAAGCCTGCGCCGCGTGGATTCAGCCCAATATGTTGACCAGGACTGGAAAGCCTTAGCGAAAGACTTGGATGTTTCCACTTCTTCCCAGGAAGAAACTTTAGGGGATATCGTGGGCACAATTCCAGCGATAGAGGAACAACCCACCGAAGAAGTTGCTGAAAGTGAAGGTGAAGCAGCTCAAGTAGAAAACCAAGAAGTCCCACCGGCTGAAGAAGAAGCACAAACTGAAGAAGCTGTTGACCAACAGGCAGCTGAAACTGACCAATCACAAGAAACCGAAGATAAAGAGGAAGCATAAAGCCCAAATTAGCGCTGGAAACGTTTTGTTTCCAGCGCTTTTTTTATTCCTATGACCTGGTTCATCGATGCCCATGAAGATATCGCCTGGAATATAGTTACATTTCAGCGCGACTATACCCGTTCCGCTTTCGAAACCCGCCAATTAGAAGCCAGCACTTCCATTCCCGCTTTTAATGGGGATACAATGCTGGGTTTGCCAGAATATAACCAAGCTGAGGTACGGCTCGTATTGAGCACGCTTTTTGCTGGCCCTGCGCGCGCTGGTGCTCAAGAACCAGCGCTTGCTCCAGTTTATCACACAGCCCTCGAAGCCAACCGATTCTACTGGAACCAACTAGAAGTTTATCATCAGCTCTGTGAGAGTCATCCCCATGCTTTTCGCTTAGTGCTTTCGCGGCAGCAGCTGCAAGCCCACTTGCAGGACTGGGAAGAAAATGATGAAGCGCATAAATCACATCCAGTCGGGTTGGTGCCTTTGATGGAAGGCGCAGAGGGCATCCTCTCTTGTGATGAACTCCCACAGTGGTGGGAAGCCGGTTTAAGAATTATCGGACTCGCTTGGGGCGGCAACCGCTATACCGGCGGAACTCATGCCCCTGGGCCGCTTACTGCCGAAGGCAATGATTTGCTTGATGCTATGGCTGAAATCGGTTTTATTCTCGACCTTGCTCACATGGATCGGCAAGCTGCTTTCCAAGCGCTGGAACGCTATCCAGGTAGGATTATCACCAGTCACGCTAATGCTAGCCGTCTGGTAGAGAATTACCAGGGCAACCGTTTATTAGAAGATGATCTGATCCAGGCGATGCTTGAACGCGACGTGGTAATAGGCGTTGTTCCCTATAATAACTTCCTCAAGTTTGGTTGGAAAGATAGCGGCGGGCGCGAGCGGATAAGCCTACGCATGGTCGCAGAGCAAGCCGATTATATTTGCCAGTTGGCTGGCGATGCTGATCACGTTGGCATCGGCACGGATTTTGACGGCGGTTTTGGCTTGCAGTCCACGCCGATCGAGCTCAATTCCATCGCCGACTTACCTAAATTGCTCCCCTATTTGCAAGAAATGGGTTACAACCCGGATGAGTGCGATCGGATTGCTTCAGGCAATTTTCTGCGTGTGTTAGAATCAGGATTACCATAAAAATCGAGTTTGATATGGAACCCACGAATCACAATAGCGAAATTAATCTTCCGAACAGCATCAATGAAGAACCCGCGCAAGAGCCTTTTCCAAAATTTCGTGCTCGCCTTGGGCTGACCTTACTGATGATTGGGTTCATTATTTTCCTCATTGGGGCTAAACCAGAGATTTTTGAACTCAACCGTGGAGCCGCTATCGGCTTCTTACAGATTATTGTCATGCTTATCGGTCTTGGCTTGGTCACTTGGGGGGGATGCTTAACACTCTTCGCTTTCTGGCGGAATGGGGAACGCCCTCTCTTAGCAGATTTTGGGACACGGACATGCGCAACAGGTTTTGTGATTTGCTTCTTTACCGCGCTGGCTGATGCTTTTGGCTTTGGTACTAATCCCTTGCCAAATGTCTTTCTCGGCAATTTGCAAACCAATGGATTAATGATCGGCATGGGCATCATTGGAATCGGCTTCTTGATGATGCTGCGCTATAAGCGTAAATAACCCACCATCTAAGCTATACAGATATTATCTGGTTAATTCTCCCTTTGATATAATTTGCAGTCACAAAACATGAATAATTCATTGAATATCCATCATCTCGATAATGGTCTGACCGTCCTGCTCAAAGAAATCCACACAGCCCCAATTGTGAGCGTTTGGGTTTGGTATGGTGTCGGCTCCCGCAATGAAGTCCCCGGTAAAACCGGAGTGAGCCATTGGGTTGAGCACATGCAATTTAAGGGCACCAAGAAGCGCTCCGCCCAGGATATGGACCACACAATTGCCCGCCTTGGCGGGTATTGGAATGCCTTTACCAGCCCCGATTGGACAGCCTACTTTGAAACACTACCTGCAAGCGCCTTAGAGACAGCGTTAGAGTTGGAAGCTGACCGCATGACCAACAGCCTCTTTGACCCTCTTGAGGTTGAAACCGAACGCACAGTGATCATTTCAGAACGGGAAGGCTCCGAAAACGACCCACAATTTCTGCTCAACGAAGCTGTACAAGCGCACGCGTTCAAGCACCACCCCTACCGTAATGAAGTCATCGGCTCCAAAGAAGATCTGCTTGCCCTGACGCGCGAAGACTTATATACTCACTACCGCCAAACCTACCAACCAGCCAATGCCATTCTGTGCTTAGCTGGGGACTTCATCACTTCTGAGGCAATGCGCCTAGTTGAAAAACATTTCGGCAGCATTCCCGCTGGCAAAGTGGTCAAAAGTATCCCAGAACCTGAAGAGGACCTGCCGGAACTCAGCCAACTCCAGCTGCAAGGTCCAGGCGAAACGACTTTTATCCAGGTGGCGTATCGTTCACCTAAAGCCGATTCGGACGACTTTTTTGCCTTTTCTCTCATGGAGAGCTTGCTTACCGGGCCTTCGAATCTGAACATGTTTGGCAGCGGTGGTGTGGGGCATCACACCAGCCGTCTTTATTTAGCCATGGTGGATGAAGGCTTAGCAGCTGGCGTTGGCGGTAGTTTATCAGCCAACATTGATCCTTCTACTTTCACGCTCTACCTGACGAAAAATCCAACCCGTACCATCGAAGAAGTTTTGCAAACTTTGGATAGCCAAATCGAGGCACTGCAAAGCCAGCCGATTGCCCAAACTGAGATTGACCGTGCTCTCAAACAAACCAAAGCGCTCTTTGCTTATAGCAGCGATAATATTACCAATCAAGCGTTTTGGATGGGTTATGCCTCAAGTTTTGCCCGATACGATTGGTTTACGCACTACGTCGACCGTATCTCTTCCGTCACCCCAGAGATGATCCAGAGCATTGCCCAAAAATATTTACAGCCACACGCACGGGTCATCGGTGTTTATCAACCCAAGGATGGGAACTAAAATGCCAATGAGCCCATTATCTTCTGCAAAGCTTCCTGGTCCAGATGACATTCTGCGGCAAGAGTTCGCTAATGGTGCAGTCCTGCTCAGCCGCACCAATCCTTCCAGCCCAGCAGTCGCCATCCGGGGTATGTTCCCCCCAGGTGCGTTAGCTGACCCTTCAGATAAGATTGGATTAGCCCATTTTATGGCTAGTATGCTCATGTCTGGCACGCACATTCACGCTTTTCGTGAGCTTAACGACTTAGTTGAATCCATGGGAGCAACGCTCGTTTTTGGTGGTGGAAAGGTAGCCACCTCTTTCGCTGGGCAATGCCTGCGTGAGGATTTACCTCAGCTGCTCGAAATCTTACTGGAAGTGCTCACTCAACCAGCATTCCCGGAAAAACAATTCCAACGCACAAAGATGCAGATCCTTACCGCTCAAGCCATTCAGGCACAAGATACCGCTGAGGTTGCAGAACAAGCCTTTGACCGAGCAATCTATGGCAGTCATCCGTATGCACACCCGGACTTAGGCTACCCAAACACAGTGCAGAGCATCAGCAGAGAGGACTTACAGGCATTCCACCAACGTTTCGTTGGTCCTCGAGGATTGATCGTTGCAATTACAGGTGGAGCAGACTCCGAAGAGATCCTGCAAGCTTTCTCGCACACTTTAGGCGCCTGGGAAGCACCCGCCCAAGAAACCCAGCCTTCTATTCCACCTGTACAGCCTATCCAAGCAACCTATCGGGAGCATGTACCCCTCGAAGAAAAAAGCCAAAGCGATCTAGTCATTGGCACCTTTGGGCCTAAAGCCACTGCATCCGATTATTTAGCAAGTACATTGGGGAATGATATCTTAGGACAATTTGGAATGATGGGGCGCATTGGCGAGAGCGTACGCGAAAAAGCCGGTTTGGCTTATTACGCTTCCAGCTCGCTTGATATGGGCATTGGACCGGTCACCTGGCAAATTTCTGCCGGCGTCAACCCAGAGAACTTGGACCAAGCCATCGCCCTTATTCTTCAGGAGCTGGAGCGCTTCACCAAGGAGCTGGTCACAGAAGATGAATTGGCTGATGTACGCTCCGAGCTCATCGGAAGGCTACCGCTTTCAATGGAATCCAATGCTGGTGTAGCACAAGCGCTGCTTAATTTGGAGCGCTTTGGTTACGGGCTCAATTACTTGCGTGAGCTCCCCGAGAAGTTAGCCGCCATTACCCGCGAAGATATCCTTCTCGCAGCCCAGTGCTATTGGCACTTAGACAAATTGGTGATCACCTCAGCTGGAAAGCCGATATCATGATCAAATGTGGCGTTGATGCGGTCGAGATCAAGCGGCTCGACGAGATAAACCTTGCAATCCGTGCTCGTTTTATTCAGCGGGTCTATACTCCCTTGGAACAAGCGCAGCTGCAAGGCAGTACAGAGGATTTGGCTGGCGTTTTTGCTGCAAAAGAAGCCGTTGCTAAGGCACTCGGTACAGGCATCGGCAAGGTCCACTGGCAAGATATCGAGATTATCCATGCTTACAGCGGAGAGCCTGAGGTGCGTTTGCATGGTGCAGCTGCTGAAGTCGCTGCTGCCCGCAAACTCTCCGAGTGGGCAGTTTCAATCACTCATGATGGCGGAATGGCTATGGCAGTGGCAGTAGCTGGGGATTAAAAGCTGCCATGACCAAGATCCTCAGCCTCAGTGACGTTGAACTGCCTGCAATTTACAATTCCCGCATTAAAGAACGCTTCAACGAGGTCGATCTGGTCATCAGCTGTGGAGACCTTCCCTACTATTACTTGGAGTATGTCATCACGATGTTAAACGTGCCCTTATATTATGTGCACGGCAACCATGTTACAGAACTCCTCGATAACAGCGGTCAATTGCGTGCCAACCCCTGGGGAGCAATTAACCTGCATCGCCACGTAATCTATAACCGAGATTTCAACTTGCTCATCGCTGGCATCGAAGGCTCTTTACGCTACTCTGGGGAGAAATACCAATACTCGTCTGCCGCGATGTGGCGCATGGTTCTTTCAATGGCGCCCAGACTCCTTTTAAACAAAATAGTTTATAACCGCTATTTAGATATTTTTGTGAGCCATAGCGCCCCGTTGCATATTCAAGATGATAAAGACTACCCGCACCGCGGCGTAGCCGCCTTTCGCTGGCTGATTAGTGTGTTTAAGCCTAAGCTTCATCTTCATGGGCATATCCACCTCTATAACCCCCTTCTTCCATGGAAAACACAATTTGGTGAAACTTTAGTTGTCAATTCTTACGGCTACCGAGAGATCAGCTGGCCAGTACTACAGACTTCCCGCTTTAATGCTTAAGCCTATCGAGCGGTAAAGCATATAATGGGATGAGCATTTCCAGCCGGCTCAAGCCGCCATGCCGCCCTTGCATCATATTGATATGGTTAGGCCACCAGAGATAAGCATTGTTGTGCGGTAGGGCTACCAAGTCGCCAATCCGATCATTTAGTGCAGGGTTTTCTGGTCTCCGACCGAAAAGCTGTGCAGAAAGTGCCTCCTCGCCTGTGATGAGCGTAAATTCTCCAGGCCAAGCCTGAGCAAAATACGCGCGGACAGCTGCCTCCGTGCCAGGCTTGAGGAACAGGAACGGCAGCCGGCTTTCGCAAGTCGGCAGCATACGCAGCATGTGTAAGAGCTCTGGATGAGCGTTCAGGTTGTATTTTTCATCGGGCGGGGTTGCAACCGCGCCATGATCAGCAGTCAAAAGCAAGAGGGTGCTTTCACAAGCACTTTGTTCCAGCCCAGAGAGGAAATTTTCAGCCAAAGTACGGCTAAATTCGGCAAAATGAGCAGCTATGCGCATGTCATCTGGTCCATAACGATGAATAAGGGTATCCAAGGTAGGCCAATAGACGTAAAGCAAACGCGGGTTTCCACAATGCTGGTTGAGCAAGTCGCGCAGGTCTGCCCACAGATCGCTCTCTGCCACGTAACCATGGAGGTTCGTTTGCTGCATATGCATTCGGGAGAGGCCGGAATTCCCAATGGTGTAAGGCAAAAAAGCATGGCTTTCGATACCTGCTCTATTAAATAATTCACCAAGGGTTGGAAGACCTAAAAACTCCTCCGGGATAAAGCCGGCACGCTGCAAACCGCCATTGTCGCCTATAAAACTGGTGGGGCAATGTAGGATAGAGTTGATCGTCATGCTGTATTCTTTGAGCCACATCTCATAGCCGATGTAGCCATGTACGGAGGGTTCTGTGCCGGTCCAAAGCGTAGTAAGCGCGGTGGCTGTGGTGCTCGGGCTGATACTCGTAAGCGGGAATAGGCTCGCCAGGGGCAAATTTTCCCGCCAAAACTCAGCATAACCTTGCGCCATTAAGCGCTGCAGATGATCATAACCCAGAGCGTCCACCAAAATTAAAACTATATTTCGATAGCGCTTGCCCAAGCGCTCCACAATTTGGGGTGCCAAGCCGGCTGTTTGCAGCTGCGGCCCGCCCAGCAGCGCGCTTACCGTGGCAGGGATGCTGCTGAGGCCATTGCCGTTGTAATCGGGCAGCACAAAATCCCCCGCGCCATTAACCAGCGGATCATGGCGGTTGAGCAAGTATGGCAAAGTAAGTTCAGCATAATCGGGCATTTATTCTCCAAGTTATTCCATATTGAGACAAGCTTCAGCAGCGAGCCAAAACAACTGTTCACGGATATCCGTGCGGCTGCACCAACCACGGTGATCCCAGCCATCAGAATGCACCATGTCGCCACCATAGAGCAGCTGCCCAAATTGCACGCCGCGGAACTGCGCCACAGCCATAAAAGCCGCCGCTTCCATTTCAACCGCTAAGCAACCCATCTCACGGAATTTTTGTACTCTGCCGGGCGTTTCGCGGTAGAAACCGTCGGTTGTCCAGGTTTTAGTGCGCAGGTAAGGGATCTGACGCCTCTGTAATACCGTCTCGATGGAAGCGAGCGCAATTGGGTCCATTTCCACTTCAGCGCTGGGTGGCAGGTAATGGTAAGACGTGCCTTCATCGCGAAGAGCCGCCTCTGGTAATAAAATCTGTCCCACATTAATACTCTTATCCAGAACGCCGCAGCCACCGCAGGCAATAATATGCTTCGCTCCCAAGGCAATCACTTCGTCCATCAAGCCGGCTGCCAGTGGTGCGCCAACGTTGGGATAAAAAAAGGCTAACTTTTGGCCTTGCAAGTCAATCGCATAGACAGGATGAGCGCCATTCTCAGAATGCAGCTGCGTAACGACTTGCACTTGATGGCTGTTGATCACTTTCTCGATTACCTCTCTGAAAAAGCAAATCACCACATGCTTAGGCATATCCACTCCATCCAAATTCTGGGGTGGATTGATAATCGCAAGGGGATTAGGGTCAAAATCAAGGATTGGTAAGTAGTTTTCTCCGCTCAAAGTGTTACTCCCCAATCCAAATGATATCCGGGATATTAGCAAAGCGCATGTGCATAACAGCTAATGCCTGTGGATTGTTATCGATAAGAATAAATTGACGGTTAAGATTCAGGCAAGCTTGACCGGTCGTGCCGCTGCCGGCAAAGAAATCCAGCACCATGTCACCCGGATTGGAAGACGCGCGGATGATGCGCTCCAAGATCGCCACTGGCTTTTGCGTGGGATAGCCCGTTTTCTCGCGGCTGTTGGTGCCCACAATAGTATGCCACCAAGTATCCGTGGGGAGCTTGCCTCGGCGGGCTTTTTCCGCCCCTACTAAGCCTGGTGCCAGATAAGGGATACGGTCAATCGCCTCGCGGTTGAAGACGTAGTTATGGTGATCCTTCACATAAAAAAGGATGTTATCGTGTTTGGCTGGCCAGCGATTTTTAGCCCGCCCGCCAAAATCGTACGCCCAGATTATTTCGTTGAGGAAATTTTCTCTGCCAAAAATGCTATCCAGCAGCACCTTGCAATAATGCACTTCGCGGTAATCGATATGAAAATAAAAACTGCCTTGTGGCTTAAGCACACGATATGCCTCATGCAATCGCGGCTCCAAGAAGGCTTCGTAATCGCTGAAAACATCCCCATAGCGCTGCTCGGAGAGGACTTCCGTCTTGTAGTGCTGGTCACCAAAGCCAACGCGATCACCGTTTGCATCGCGCGTAGTCCTGAGCTGGCGGCGCGCCTGCACCTTGCCAGTATTAAAGGGCGGGTCTATGTAAATCAGATCGACCGACTCAGCCGGCAGGCTTTCTAATATGGGCAGGTTATCTCCAAAGTAGATGTAGTTGGTCACGCGTACAGAGCACTCCCTTTTCAAGCAGAAACTGGTATGGATTATACCTTTCTCAGTAGATTTTCTATAGTCAGAAGGTAGAATTATTCATATAATTAGAAAAAGTTAAGTATCTCGAAAGGAAATCATGGACGATAACTTAGAAAACAAAAACGATTTTCCCGAGGAATCTTTCAAAGCTTCTGCAGAGGAGTGGAGCCGGGAAGAGCCAACTTCTCCCCTATCCACCCAAAACCCTCAGGGAACTGACCGCTGGGGCTCCCCTCAAGATTCTGGTTCGGATGACCCCAACCGTTGGCAGAACGTGCTCTATTCGCCCGAAGCTGACCAACCTTCCAGCCAAGGATCTCGTCAAACTCCAGAAACGGTAGTAATTACTGAGCCGAAAACCGGAACAACCGCGACTAAGAAGGATGGCGACTTTCCTGTTTGGGCGATCGTGCTGATTGTGCTCCTGGTGTTAGCGCTTTGTGTGCTTTGCCCTGTGATACTCATCTTGGGTGGAGTCATCAGCCTATTTCAAGGCGCGCTGATCTTATTGCCGTTTATCTAAAAATACTTGGTAGATCAGCTGCTTCATCAGGAGTAGCTGGTTTCATGATTGTTGTTGGTAAGCTTCGACGAGCTTTTTCCATTCCTGCATGCTGAGCGTTTCCGCGCGGCGTTGAGGGTCAATCCCAGCTGCAGTGAGCAGCTTCTCCGCCCAAGCAGGGCTCTCATTCATGCCAGTCGCTAAGGTGTTACGCAAGGTTTTACGCTTTTGCGCAAAGCCGGCATGTGCCAGCTTGAAAAACAAGTCTAAGGATTCAGACGGAAAGAGTGGTTCTTCATAAAGCTCAATCGAAAGCACAGCTGAATCCACCTCAGGTGGCGGGTAAAAACAGCCAGCGGGAATACGCGCCTTAAGCTCGGGTTTACCATACACTTGCACGGAAAGCGCAAGCAAGCTCATTTTGCCATCCCGTGCTAGGATGCGCTCTGCGACTTCCTGCTGTACGGTCAGCACCATGCGGGTTGGCTTATGATCAGCCTCCAGAAGGTGCCGAATAAGTGCTGAAGTAATATAGTATGGAATATTAGCTACCACCACATAATGCGCAGCACCTAAAAGGGCGTCAGGAGAAAGCTCGAGCATATCCCCTTGCTTAATCGTGATATTGTCAAAGCCAGCAAGCACTTCTGTAAGTGGTGGAATCAAGCGCTTATCTAACTCCACAGCCACCACATATTTAGCTTGCTGAGCAAGTAGATAAGTGAGGCTGCCCAAACCAGCGCCAATCTCCAAAACGGTATCCTCTGGGTTCAGCTGTGCGGCTTGCAGCACCTTATTTAAGCCATTGGGGTCGACCAAGAAGTTTTGCCCTAAGGATTTTTTAGGCTGCACATGGTACTTTTGGATTAAAGGGAAAATGTCGAGATAGCGCAGGCTCATGGCAGCACGGTGGGGATATAAGAAGGCACAGGCGTGAGGAAGTAAAGGGTGGTCCAGTAGTGCCAACTTTCGTAGTTACTGTCATCGTAACCTAAATCGATCCAGTAACGCCCGTCAATGCCGCCACCAGTATCAGCGATAATGCCACGACCATAACCTGGCACATACACTGGCTGGAATTCCATCCCGCCATACCATGAAGTGCGCACAGCGATAATGCCTTTCGTCAAAGGCAAGCCCGATGCGGTCATATTATCACCCCCTAAAGCACGCGGGCAGTAAGAGGTAGCGTAAACGGACACCTTGCGCCAATATTCGATTGTCTCACCATCAATAATTTCTGTGCGCACCACCACTTTCGTCCCGCGCCCCAAGACGCCATCCTTCGGGTCACTGGCTTTCCAAGGTCCTTCAGTGTAACTGGCGACTTCCTTGCCATCTTCTAAGCGCACCCGTGTGCGTGTGACCACCAACCCCACTTGCCCGGGAACAACCACTGAAACGGTATCCAGCTCAGCATTGGGGTCTTCCACGTAAGTGTTTTGGTAAGCAGTCTCCTCTTTTTCCAATCGGATTTCTTCGCGCACTTGCACGATACGGATGGTGCCATCAGCGGGCAACGGCTCGTTTTCTGTAGGGATGGCATAGTCCAAATATTGCAGCGGAAAGCCGAGGTCAGTAAGTGCAGCACCCACGGTTTTAGCTGCGCTAAAGCCAGTTATTTGGTTACCAGCGAAAACGACCTTGACCGGACGTGCTCTGGTCAATATAAGCTCCGTCGTGCTGCTCAGTGGTGTTTCGAGAGGCAATGAAAGCCTGTCTTCCGGCTGAAGGGCGATGCCTGCCTCCCAAAGAGCTGCCCCAAGCGTGCGTTGTTGTGTAAAAAGCACAATCTCCTGCCCATCCACTTTAAGGTTAATTCTATGGGCTGGTTGGAATTGCAACAAGATTGGCTCGCCTGGTGGCAAAGGCTCGTCCCAGGCAATCTCGCTACCATTCCAAAGGATCCGATCCTCCGGGAAAAGCACGATTCCTAGCTCAACCAGAAGGTTCGCTGGAATGTGCTCAGCTGTAAGTAAGGTGGCAATGGTTCCGCCCTGTGCAATTTGGACGGGCACTGCTTGGTTCAAAATAATAGTCTGATGGGTTAGGTTGAGATTATCCGCCTCAGGAAAAATACGATCCTCTGGCTGCAGGCTCAATCCAGCAGTGTGCAACACTTGCCTTGGCGTGAAGGCAAATGTACGCAGCGTCTGCGGTTTGCCGTTTACGACAAGCGTGTATTCTCCTATGAATTGCAACGCAATGAGGCAAAAGCCCAAAACAATCAGTACGATTGCTATAATCTGCCAGGTTTTGCGGTTGATTTTATTCAGAAAGCTTTCCATCGGACAAATACGATTTTCAGTCAAGTAACTTGCAGTATATCATAGGGTTCAAATGGGCTTATTGAGCCTCATTTGCCAGCTTGTGCAAGACGCGCACAAGGACTTCTTGCCAATCTTCATCTTCTAAATTTGCTAAATTAATCCAGTAGGCATTCTTGCCAGCCCTGGCTGCAGGGTCGATTTCCTTGAGATTGCGCGGTTTTACGCCTTGTGGCAATTGCGGGTAGCTTAAAACCAACTGGTTATGAAGTACATTAATCGCCTCTAAGCCGGCTTTTTCACCTAGGAGCTTCACTTTCATCTGAAAGAACAGATCCTTCACTGCTTGTGGCGGCTCTCCAAAGCGATCGGCAAACTCAATTTCAGTAGACACGAGCTCTTCTTCGCTGCGTATGGAAGCAATCCGCCGATAGAGCGAAAGCCGCATATCTTGATCCGGGATATAACTGGCAGGGATCTCACTTGCTAATGGCAGCTCTACATTGATGCTCAGGCTGGGGTCATCCAACCAAGGCAAACCGCTCTCAGTTCCTGCTTCTGCTGGCAGACCAGCCTCGGCGCGCAACGCCCGCACTGCTTGTGAAAGCAGCCGCGTATAAAGCTGAAAACCCACCGCAGCAATGTAACCGGATTGGCGCGTGCCCAGCAGATCTCCAGCCCCGCGCATCTCCAAATCCCGCATCGCAATCGCGTAACCAGCCCCAAGCTGAGCATTTTCAGCTAGTACTTCCAAGCGCTCCTGCCCTTCAGGCGTGGGCTGATGCTTGGCACTGCGGAACAGATAAGCAAAGGCACGCTGGGCACCCCTGCCCACCCTTCCGCGCAGCTGATAGAGCTGCGCCAACCCAAAAGTATCCGCACGATCTACAATGAGCGTGTTCGCGTTAGGGATATCCAAACCAGATTCAATAATTGAGGTGCATAAGAGCACATCAAACTGCCCATCGGTGAAGGCATGCATCACCTCAGCTAACTCATTTTCGGGCATTTGCCCATGCGCAATCGCAATGCTGGCTTCTGGCACCAAATTCTGCAGATAATTGTAGACTGCAGGGATGGATTGGACTCGGTTATGAACGTAGAATACCTGTCCGCCACGATCCAGCTCGCGGATGATCGCTTCTCGTACTAATTTTGGGTCATAAACGCCAATGTGGGTAATCACCGGCAGGCGTTCCTCCGGTGCTGAGTTTATATTAGAAATATCGCGCACCCCAGTCAATGCCATGTAGAGCGTGCGCGGGATAGGCGTAGCCGAAAGAGTGAGCACATCCACTGTGTTGCGCAGTTTTTTGAGGTGTTCCTTATGCGACACGCCAAAGCGCTGCTCTTCGTCGATAATCACAAGTCCTAAGTCATTGAACTTCACGTCGGAAGAAATCAACCGGTGGGTTCCAATGACAATATCGACTTGCTTGTTAGCCAGCTTTTTGATGATTTCATTTTGCTCCCTTGGGCTGCGAAAGCGTGAAAGCATCTCTACATTGACCGGGAACGTCGCTAAGCGCTGCCGGAAGGTATCATAGTGTTGCTGCGCTAAGACCGTGGTAGGCACAAGCACTGCTACCTGTTTACCGTCCAAAACCGCTTTGAATGCCGCCCGCAATGCCACTTCCGTTTTGCCATAGCCTACGTCCCCGGTAAGCAGCCTATCCATGGGGCGCTCCGATTCCATATCCGTCTTTACCGCTTGAATAGCTTCAAGCTGATCTGGCGTTTCGATGTAGGGGAAGCTGGCTTCCAGCTCTCGCTGCCACTCGTTATCTTGGCTGAACTTGAAACCTTTGGCAATCTGGCGCTTGGCGTACAGTTCGAGCAAATCCTTAGCCACAGCTTGTACTGCCTGGTTGACCTTTTGCTTCGTTTGGTTCCACTCCGTACCGCCTAATCGGCTGATAACAGGATTCTGGTCATCCGGACCAATATAACGCGTTAACCTATCAGCTTGGTGTATCGGTACATAAAGGACGTCATTATCCTTATACTGAATGGTCAAGTATTCCCTCTGAGAGCCTTCAAGGTTCGTGCGGTGCAAACCGATAAATTGCCCAATTCCATGGTCTACATGCACCACCCAATCCCCAGGTTTCAGATCTGCAAAAACTAATTCCGGCGCCTCAGAGACGACGGGAGGGCGCCGACGTACTTGCGGCCGCCCCCAGCCAAAGATTTCACTATCGGTTAGCAAGTGATGGCGCAAACCATTGGCTAAAGTAAGCTCCCAGCCGCCAGAAAGAGACCCTTCGACGAAAAGTGCCTCAGCTGTTTCGGCATTGAGCTCGGGGTTATAATCTTGCCAAAGCTGGCGCAGCCGCGCTGCCTGACGCGAAACCACAATCCATGGTTCGCCTTTGTGCTCAAGCTCTTGCAAATGCGCCTGGAATTCTTTCAATCGACCAGCAAACCGTGGACCGGGGTCAAAGGCAGCGGCTAAAGATCGCAAGCCAAAGGCATTCGTGTGCCCCAATTCCAACACTTGGTGATGGGTGAAACTATCTTCGATTTCGGACCAAGTGATGTAAGGTAAAGGAAAATCCTCAGGCAAAGCCTTCTGTTCGACTAAGCTCTGAAAGCGCGCCACAGCTTCTTCTTCGATATCATTGATGGCAGCTGTAATAAATTCTTCCCCATCTAATAAAATCAGCGTCTGGCTGGGTAAATAGTCCATTAAGCTGGAGGGGAAATCATAGAGCTGAGGAATCTCAAATTCGCTCAAGCCCTCTGTCAACAATCCCTTCTTCTCCGCAGCCATCGGTAAGGCTTCTGAAGCAGGGAAAATGAATGTTTTCTCGAGCGCATTCACTGTGCGTTGGGTGGATGGATCAAAGTGCTTGAGCATATCAATTTCATTGCCGAAAAATTCAATACGCACGGGCATTTCTTCAGCCGGTGACCAAATGTCCAAAATACCGCCACGGCGTGAAAATTGCCCAGCTTGCACCACAATATTGCTATATTGATAGCCCAAACCAACCCAACTGCGTGCTAATTCTTGCAAATCGCGCTGATCCCCCAAACTTAGGCGCTGAGATGCGCGTAAAAAATCCCGCCGGGGGACTGTCCTCGTCATCACCGCCCGAATGGGTGCAATAATTACAGGAGGGGCAGCACTGGGTTCAGCACCGGGCAACAAATATTTAGCCAGCTCGGTGAGCACATGTAAGCGTTCTCGCCGGGTAGACTCTGACCAGGGCAAGTTTTCATAGAAAAGCGGGTTTGGCTCTGGGAAATAAAGGTTATTCCCCTCCGGCAGCCAAAAGCTAAGCTCATCGTAAAGCTCCAGCGCGCGGTCGGCACGGTTGGTAAGCAGCACTACAGGCACCTGCAAATCCACATGAAGCCCTGCAAGGACAGCCAAGCGCGAGGCACGCGGTAAACCTAAGCCAAAGCGCTCTTGATCCTTGAAACCGCCTTCTCTGAGCTGTTCTAAAAGCTGTTGATAAGCTGGCAAGCCGCGAACATAAGCGAGAACGGGATGATCAACCAACTTCGCCATTGTACGTATTCATCGCCTTTTCGAGCCCAGTGGTAATAAAAGCAAGCGCAGCCTCACAAGCCTGGGTTATCACCATTTTTAAGAGCTCTTCGTCACTTTTCGGAAAATCCTGTAGAACATAATCAGCCGGGTCCATTTTACCAGGCGGTCTGCCGATCCCGACGCGCAAACGCGGGATAGCGTTGGTGCCTATTTTATCAAAAATAGAAAGCATGCCATTATGCCCCGCGCTGCCTCCGCTTGGGCGCATACGCAAGGTCCCCAAAGGTAAATCCATATCATCGTGAATCA
>BAABOD010000023.1:0-12360 GCA_040371255.1 Anaerolineaceae bacterium
CTCCGTTGACAATGCCTTTTAATTCGCGTATGCTTTAGCGTATGGAAGGCTTCGATTTTTTCCAGCCGATCGTATTCACCGTCACCGCGCTTAATGCCTATTTGCGTGAGCTGCTAGAAACCGACGAGGTCCTGCAAGACTTGTGGGTGCGCGGCGAAATTTCCAACTTTTCTCAACCCCGTTCAGGTCACCTATATTTCACACTCAAAGATTCCGAATCCGCAATGCGCTGCGTGATGTGGAAGCCCTCCGCAATGCGGCTGCGTTTTACTCCCACGGATGGCATGCTGGTAGAAGCTCACGGCGCCATGAGCATTTACCCTGCCCAGGGGCAAGTGCAGCTTTATGTGGATGCACTGCGCCCAGCCGGCGAAGGTGCACTCTATCAGGAATTCCTGCGCCTGCGCGCCCAGCTGGAAGCCGAGGGGTTGTTTGACCCTAGCCATAAGCGCCCTTTACCGCGCCTGCCCAAGCACATCGGCGTGGTAACATCCGCAACAGGTGCCGCACTGCACGATATCCTCCAAACCCTCAACCGGCGCTTGCCCACATTGCGCGTAACTGTGGCACCAACGTCCGTACAAGGCGTGGAAGCTCCAGCCGGCATCATCGCAGCCTTAAAACGCCTGAATTCGCTGCCTGACCTAGACCTGATCATCTTGGCACGTGGCGGTGGTTCCATCGAAGACTTGTGGGCTTTCAACGACGAAGGCGTTGCCCGCGCCATTTTCGCTTCGCGTTACCCGGTCATTTCCGGCGTGGGGCACGAGACGGACTTTACCATCGCTGATTTTGTGGCTGATCTGCGCGCGCCCACCCCAACGGGAGCTGCGGAGCTTGCGACACCCATCACCAAGGAAGAACTTCGAGCCGCTCTGCAAGGTGCGGAGGCACAGCTAACCGAGCTTATCAATCGGCAGCTGGAGGACCTCAAACAAGCACTTCAACTGGCTCAATCCGAGCTGCGCCGTTCCTCACCTCGCCTGCGCATCTTGAATAACATCCAACGTTTAGATGAACTTCAAGGACGGTTAGAGCGCGCCATCCAACAGCAGCTTCAGCGCAAGCAGAACAACCTCGCCAATGCCAGCGATAGGCTGGCTTCATTAAATCCCCAGGCTGTGCTCAAGCGCGGCTATGCCATCATCACCGATCAGGCTACCGGTCAAATCATCAGCCATACTCGCCAAGCCGTCCCCTGGCAGCCCGTCTGGCTGCAGGTACAGGATGGCAGCATTCCCGCCCAAATCACCCCGCCTCCCAAGGAGAATAAGAAAAATGACTGAAACAACATCAGAATCAATGGACTTTGAAACGGCTTTCAACGCCTTGCAAGAGATTATCGCCAAATTGGAGAGCGCTGAACTTCCATTGGAAGAAGCTTTACGCCTTTACGAAGAAGGCAAACGCCTTTCAGCGTTGTGCACCTCCATCCTTGAAAATGCGCAGTTACGCGTCACCACCTTGGACGAAGAAGCCGCCGACGAGACGAAAACTGATTTTTCTGAGTTATAGATGAGCTTCTGGGATCTTTTCCGCAGCCCGGTGGCGATTTCTGGCTTCTTTGCGCTGCTGCTTTCTCAGCTTTTCAAAGTGCCTATCGATTATTTGCGCAACCAGCGCAAAGATTGGAATTGGTCGCTGCTTTTTAATGCAGGCGGGATGCCTTCCTCCCATTCAGCTCTGATGGCTGCAGTAACCACAAGCATAGGCTTGTACGTTGGCTGGGGTAGTCCACTTTTTGCCTTGGCGCTGGCAATTACCATGATTGTCATTTATGACGCAGCTGGGGTCCGCCGGCAAGCCGGCTTACACGCCGAGCGAATCAATAAGCTCGTGAAGCAGCTTTTTTCCACAGGGAAGATAGACGGCGAAGAATGGGACGCTCTGCGAGAAAGCATCGGTCATTCGCGCGGTGAGGCTTTTGCCGGCGTACTTTTTGGCATCGCCATAGCTATAATCGTCAGGCTGCTGATGCCTCCCATAATTTAGGTAGCTTAGGCTTGGCGATGCAGCCGGGCAAGGACTGCCTTTTGCACAGATGTAAATTCCGGCACGCGCAGCAACCACAGTACCAGCGCGTACACGATTACCCCAATCACCACACCACCAATCAGGCTCACTACGCGTGAGCTCAACGGGACAACGTTTATGAAGCCGTAAACAGCCAGCCCCATAACGGCAGAGCCAGCCAGGCTTATCAAGCCGGCATTGAGGACCTCATGACCGTTGATGCCCTGGAGCCTCTTGCGCACCAAAACGAGCAAGATCAAGCTTTCAAGCCCAGTGGCAAGGCTGTTAGCAAGCGCTAAGCCGCCATGCGCCATCCAACCCAAGCTTTGGAACCAGCGCGAGAAGAGGATGGAAAGCACAATGTTCAAGCTCATAGCACCCACACCCACCAACACTGGCGTGCGCGTATCCTGGACGGCATAAAATGCACGGCTCAGGACCTCCACTAAGCTATGCCCGATCAGCCCAAGCGCATACCACAGCAGCGCCCAAGCTACCATCTGTGTTGCTGTGGGGCTGAATTCACCGCCTTCATAGAGCACCTGGACGATGGGAACGCGCAAAATGATCATCCCGACGCTTGCTGGAGCAGCTAGCAAGAGCATCCCGCGCAAAATGCTTGCCATCAGCTGACGCATCTCTGCCGTTTTGCCCAGCTCGGCTTGCGCCGAGAGTGTGGGCAGCGCGGCAATACCAGCCGATTGCCCTATGGCGCGCTGCGGCATGAGCATAAGGGCAAAAGCCAAGGTAACGGCACTGGCTGCTCCCTCACCCAAGCTGAGGGCAATCACGGTATTTGCTAAAAAGTTGAGTTGCACAACACCCGCGCCTATCACGCGGGGCACCATCAACGCTAAAACTTTTTGAACAGCTTTATCTCGAAAACCTACCGATAGTTGATAAAAACGCCCGGGCAGCCTAAGTAAGCTAGGCAGCTGTACGAGCAGATGCGCCAGCGCGCCTAAAACCACCCCAACGGCGAGCCGATCGATGCCCCAGCTGGAGGGTAGCCACAGTGCCCCAAAGATAATCCCGAGGGAATAAAAACCGGGTGCAAGCGCAGGAATCAGAAAAGACTGGTGCGCATTAAGCATGCCCATCACCAACCCGCTAATGCCGAAAATTATTACAGAGGGCAGCATAATCCGCAGCATACGCACAGTTTCATCCAATTGCCCCAAGTTGGCATCCGCTGCCAAAATAAACAAGCCATGCTCCACAATTTGTGGCGCAAAGATCCACACCAGCACAGAAACCCCCACAAGGATCAGCGTCACCGTATTGAGCACACCAGAGGCAAGCCTCCAAGCGCCTTTTTTATCCTCACGGGTGAGGTAACCCGTAAACATGGGGATAAAAGCCGATCCCAACGCCCCGCCTGCCATGAGGTTGAAAAGCAGCTCGGTGATGCGGTTAGCCGCATAGAACGAATCCAGCGCAGCGCTCACGCCAAACACCCGCGTGATCACCATCTGGTGCACCACCCCAATCAGGCTAACCACGATGAAAGCGATCATCACGGTGCTAGTGGCGCGCACGATTTGCTGCCCAGTGCTCTGCCCAACCTCAGCTGAAGCTGCTTGTGTAGCTTCTTGTTCGCGTTGGCTCAAATCAGCCTCTTCTGCAGACAAATCCTCTGGAAGTTTCATCTTAGGCAGTTTCTTCCCCTTGGTCCTGCTCTTTCAGAGCTTGCTTGGCTTGCTCCCAAAGAGCGTCCATTTGCTCAAAACTCAGAGCGTCCACGCTTTTACCTTGGTTGGCTGCAGCAGCTTCAATAAATGCAAAGCGCTGGCGAAAGCGCAGGTTGCACTCCCTCAGGGCAGTTTCTGGGTCAATTTCCAGCCAGCGCAGCAGGTTGACCACCGCAAAGAGCAAGTCGCCGCCCTCGGCTTGGCGTTCTTCTGGCGTTTGTGCCTTCAGCAGCTCCTCCAGTTCTTCATTGACTTTCGCAATCACGGGTTCAATCGTCTTCCAATCAAAGCCAATGCGTTGGGCTCTTCTTTGGATTTGATCTGCTTGAGTAAGCGCCGGCAAGGCTAAGGGGATACCATCCAGCATGCCATTATGATGCGCTTTGCCGTTTTCCTTGCGTTCCTCAGCTTTAATCTTCTCCCAGTTCTGCACCACGTTATCCACAGAGTTAACTTGGACATCGCCGAAAACATGCGGGTGCCGCCGGATAAGCTTTCTGCTGATACTCTGAAGCACATCGGTCATGTTGAAATCGCCTTCTTCGGTGGCGATCTGCGCATGCAGGACAATCTGCAGCAGCAAGTCTCCAAGCTCTTCCTGCAGCTCCATCATATCTTCGTGGTCCAGCGCTTCCAGCACTTCATAAGCTTCTTGGAGTAGGTATGGGCGTAGGGAAAGATGCGTCTGCTCACGATCCCAAGGGCAGCCATCCGGCGCACGCAGTCGGGCTATGATCTCCTGGAAATTTTCAAACGAGCGGTTTTCTTCCCAAGGTGGGATATAGAGAGTGCTCAGCAGACCAACCTTGGGTGAATGGTCAAGGGCATAGAGCGGCAGCTCCTCCACCTCCTGCTGATTTGTGCCCGCTGCATGTACCAATCGAACCGGGTATTCGTCTGGGTAGTTACTCATCAGGGTAAGCTTTACTTCGCTCAGCGGCATGCCGGCTGTAATTTGGCTAATCAGAGCACCATAAGAGGGTGGGAAGGAAGGCACATACCGGTCCGCCAAATGTAAGGCGTCCACAAAAAATAATTTTGCGCTCGGGTCAATTCCCAAAGCAGCGCACACGGGTTCCACAAAGCTCATCCCGTCGATCACACGTACCGGCAAGCCTTCTTCTTTGGCTGCGTCTAAAATCTGCACGGTGGTTTCTTCTGCCACCCATGGGCTGCCAGGCACGCCGTAGGTTACCCCTCCCGGCCGGCGCCCAAGCTGTAAAACGCGCTGGCTGATTTCCGCCAGAACCGCAGCTAAGCTCTCCTCTTGCTCATAAACATCATCGAAGCTGTGCACCTCTAGCCCCGGCGGTAATTCTCCCACACAAGGGTGAAAAGCCGTGCGTAAGTAAACCTCTGAGAGCGAATTAAGCCACTCCCAGGCTTCGCGCGTGAGCAGGTTAGCCCCTGCTGGACCTAAACCGACAATTACAATTCCAGGTTCTTGCATAAAATATCTGCTGCCTCTCACTATTCACCATCAAAAAATTCATATTCTTCGATAGATACTCGAAGGCTGCTCAATTTAATCCATTGAGCAGCCTCATTGTATCGCATTCAACTCTAAAGCTGCGCGATGCAGCCTAAAGATAAATTTTAACGTTTGGTGTAGGTTGGAGCCTTGCGAGCGCGCTTCAAACCTGGCTTCTTGCGTTCCTTAATCCGCGGGTCACGTGTGAGTAAGCCCTCTGCGCGCAATGCGCTGCGCAAACTTTCGTCCATCGTCACCAGCGCACGCGCCAAGCCTAACTTGACCGCATCACGCTGCCCAGTCACGCCGCCACCATCCACCTTGACGCTTATATCATATTGCGTGGGGTTTTGGGAGGTAGCCTCCAGCACGCTCAGGATTGCCGAAGCATCACCTAAGCGAGGGAAGTATTCCTCTAAGGGCTTTTCGTTAACCACAAAGGTGCCGCTGCCGACAGTTAAACGTACACGGGCAGTGCTTTCTTTCCTTCGTCCTGTTGCTTCAAAAAATTCTGCCATAATACCTCATTTACTCCATCAACGGTTTCGGATTCTGGGCGGCATGTGGATGCTCAGGTCCAGCATAAACTTTTAAATTGCTCATATAACGGTCTGTCAGCTTATTCTTGGGCAGCATCCCACGTACGGCTGAATAAATTACTGCCTCAGGTTTTATTACCATCTGCCGCGTAATCTTGACCGCTTTCATACCACCGGGATAGCCGGAATGATGGTAATAGACTTTTTCATTCTGGCGGGTTGGGTTAATGCTCACCTGGGCGGCATTAATCACCACCACATGATCGCCAAGAACCACACCTGGTGTGTAATCCGGGCGGTGTTTGCCGACTAATAATGCTGCAATTTGAGTCGCAAGGCGACCAAGAGGTTCACCAGCGGCATCGATCAAATACCATTCGCTGGTAGTTTGTCCTTTAGGTACGTATGTTTTTTCCACTTTAACTTTCTCCGTTTTATCAATTCCACATTCAAGCCACATTTTCGGCTCGAATAATCTCGTTATCTTCCGGATAGGCAACTTCCTGCAGGGTCAAGCCCCGTGCCGGTGCCAAGGAGACTATCCCTGTGCTGCCTGTTTCCAGTCCTCGCTCAATTATTGCTTCAGGTAACTTGCCCAGCCCAATCTGCACAAGCAGGTACACGATCCGCCTTACCATGTGGTACAGAAATGCGTTTCCCTGAATGGTAAAGGTGGCTCCCCAACCCGTTCGCTGCCATTCAGCACGGTAAACTTGCCGGATGGTCGTTCCATCTTCTTTGAGAGCCCTGCCAAAAGCGCGGAAGTCATGCTCTCCAACCAGCAAACTTGCCGCAGCGTTCATGCTCTCCAAGTTCGGCGCTTCAATCAGATGCCATGCAAAGCGGTCGATCAGAGGGTTACGTGCCTGTTGCCAATAAATTCGGTACACATAAGTTCGGCTGAGGGCATCGTAGCGCGGATGAAAATTCTCCGCTGCCTGAAAAACAGCTTGCACCACAATATCATCAGGCAGATGGGCATTTAGCGCCCTAAGCAGCGTTGCATCACCATGTTTCCAATCAAGATTGAAGCAAATCACTTGACCAAGAGCATGTACGCCACTATCTGTTCGACCAGCAGGAATGATTGCTCTTCCTTGCCAGCCTAACTTGCGCAATGCCGCTTCAACTTCCGCTTGGATGTTGGCTTTGTTTTTCTGCCGCTGAAAGCCGTGATATTGTGTGCCTTCATAAGCGAGAATAAGTTTGTAATGTGCCATGCCTTTCAACTTCCTCGGGTAGAAAGGCAGATACCCTGCATGCTAAACCTACTCAGAAACCAGTTCGATCAGTACCATCTCGGCGCTGTCGCCTTGCCGCGGTCCCAATTTGAGAATGCGGGTGTAACCGCCTTGGCGATTCTTAAACCGCGGGGCAATATCATCAAACAGCTTCTTGACAATATCTCCGCTGGCATTCCCCAAGTCTGCTGCAGCGCGCCTTCGCGCATTGATCTGATCGATTTCGCTGCCATCTAAGCTGTTTTTTGCCATCGTGATCAGCTTTTCTGCTTCTGGTTGAATAGCTTTAGCTTTTGCTAGCGTGGTTTCTATTTTTTCGTATTGAAATAATTGCATAATCATCGTGCGGCGCAAGGCATTTCTTTGCCCTGTGCTTCTGCCAAGATGATATCCTTTAACTTGATGTCGCATCCTAATTACTCCGCTTCTTCTTCATCTAAAAAGCCTTTTTCAATCAATTTGGCTTTTAATTCTGCTAAGCTCTTATCACCAAAATTCCGGATAGCAAGCATTGCGTTTTCGCCTTTGTCGAGCAAATCCAAAACATCACGCACAGTAGAGACACCGGTGCGCTTGAGCGCATTGTAGACCCGTACAGTAAGGTCTAACGCTTCGATGGGAGTCTCGGCTGCTTCATTGCTCAAGCGGCTCTCCGGCTCTGCAGGCACAGCGCTCCAAACCTGGGGTTCGTCTTCGACCCCGCGGATAATGCTCAGATGCTGAATAAGCAGGTCAACGGCTTCTTCTAAGGCTTTTTCCGGCGTGATCGTGCCATCAGTCCAAATGTCCAAGTTCAAGCGGTCAAAATTCGTATCCTGACCCACGCGAGCATTGGAGACAGACCAATTAACCCGCCTGACAGGCGAGAAAATCGCATCCACAGGCAAAACCCCTAACGGCAAGCGTTCAGCACGGTCTCCAGCAGGCATATAACCTCTGCCTCGCTCCACAGTCATATCCATTTCCACTTCAGCTCCGGCTTCGGTAATGCTAAACAGATATAACTCAGGGTTGATGATCTCAACCTCTGGAGGGCAGACGATGTCCGCAGCGGTATACGTACCCTCACCTTTTACTTCCAAGTGAATCTGGGCAGTATCTACACCATGCAACTTCATGCGGATTTGTTTGATCTGCAGCATGATTTGGATGACATCTTCCCTCACGCCCGGAATTGTACTGAATTCGTGCATCACATCGGTAATACGCACATCGGTGATAGCTGCCCCTTCCAATGAAGAAAGCAGCACGCGCCGAATCGCATTCCCCAGGGTGAGCCCAAATCCTCTTTCCATCGGGCCGATAATAAACGTGCCAAACTCACGCGTATTGTTTTCGCGTTCTACTTTTGGTGTTACCATTTCTATTGTTCCACTCACGGTTAGCCCCTTACCAGTCTCCTCATCAGCAAGACTGAACTAAATATTGGTTTAGCGCGAATAGTACTCAACGATTAATTGCTCGTTGAGGTTGCCATCAATTTCAGACCGCTCAGGAAGGCGCAGCACACGAGCCCTTAGGTTGGTCAGATCGCGCTCTAACCATGGGGCAACACTTCTGCTTTCAGCTTCTTCCCGTAAGTTCTTGAAATAGACGTTATCTTTTGAGGTTTCACGCACGCTAATCACATCTCCAACTGAAATGCCAAAAGATGGAATATCTGCGCGTTCTCCATTGACCAAGAAGTGGCCATGGCTCACCAAAATGCGCGCCTGAGAGCGGCTGGCAGCAAAGCCAAGCCGATAGATTACATTATCAAGGCGGCTTTCTAAAAGAACTAATAAGTTCAAACCAGTCATCCCACGCATACGCAATGCCTCAGTATGATAACGGCGGAATTGTCGCTCATATACACCATAGATTCGGCGTGCCTTTTGTTTAGCACGCAGCTGCTTGGCATAGTCCGACTCACGCCCAGGGCGGACAGAGCGGTATTTGCCATGCATTCCAGGCGGATATGGGCGTTTTTCAAAGGCGCATTTGGGAGTAAAGCAACGCTCCCCTTTTAGGTAGAGCTTCTCTCCCTCACGCCGACATAATTTACATACTGGATCAGTATATCTAGCCATTCTTTATTCCTTTTCCTTTTTTATACGCGGCGGCGTTTGGGCGGTCGGCAGCCATTATGCGGCACCGGAGTCACATCATCAATCTTTGTGATTTTCACACCCATTGATTGTATTGCACGAATTGCAGCTTCACGGCCTGGGCCAGGTCCCTTAATGTACAGTTCTACTTCCTGCACGCCCATCGACTGGGCTGTCTTCATGGTCTGTTCCGTCGCCAAGCGGGCAGCAAATGGTGTGCTCTTACGTGAACCCTTAAATCCAGCTGTCCCCGTGCTTCCCCAACAAATGGTATTACCCTGCATGTCGGTTATGGTGACGATCGTATTATTAAAGGACGCATAAATATGCACCTGTGCCGCCGAAACCTGGCGCTTAACTTTGCGAGAACTGGTTGTTCTTCGTGCTGTACGTGCTTGTTTAGCCATAATTCTTCCTCACTCGATCTCTTCTTGTCTAACTGAGTAATGGTTCGGGTAGCCGCTGGGGAGAAAGGGAACCCCACCCTCAACATTACACCTGTTAGTTCAATGCTATTTCTTAGCCACTCCACGACGGCGCCCGCGACCAGCAACGGTCTTCTTGGGACCTTTGCGCGTGCGCGCATTCGTACGCGTACGCTGCCCGTGGACCGGCAAATTGCGGCGATGACGCATTCCTCGGTAGCAACCGATTTCCGTCAAACGCTTGATATTCATTTGCACTTCACGGCGCAGATCACCTTCAACCTTCAGGTTAGCTGCAATGTAATCACGCAGCTTGGCAAGATCTGTCTCGGTTAAATCTTTGACGCGGATATCAGGGTTAACTCCTGTCTCCGCTAAAATTTTGTCTGCGGTGGTTGGGCCAATGCCGTAAATATACCGTAAACCGATTTGGATGCGCTTGTCGCGCGGGAGGTCAACACCTTCTATACGAGCCATAGTTTAATTCCTTATCCTTGTCGCTGCTTGTGTCTTGGATTTGTGCAAATGACGTAAAGCCGACCGTCGCGTTTGACGATCTTGCAATTGTTACAGCGTTTTTTAATTGAAGCACTTACTTTCATTAATCACTCCTTACGATAGCCACAAAACGTTTATTATATCTATTTTCGCCTTTTTGACAAGTCCAACTGCTTTTACAGTTTTGTCAATATCTCCGGACCGTGCGCCGTGATTGCGACCGAGTGTTCTTGGTGCGCTGTGAGCGACCGGTCTCGTGAAATAACCGTCCAGCCATTGCGTAAAACGCGCGTATGTCGTGTCCCTACCAGAACCATCGGTTCTATGGCTAAGGTCATCCCTTCTCGCAGCAAAACACCCTCACCGCGCCTGCCAAAATTAGGCACTTGCGGGTTCTCATGCATCTCACGCCCAACACCGTGCCCGGTATACAAGTGGGTCACATAAAAACCGTGTTTGGTGACAAATTCTTCAATAGCGGCGCCAATATCACCTAAGTGATTTCCGGGTACCATTTCGGCAATGCCAACTTCTAAAGCTTGTTTGGTAACCTCAATTAAGCTTTGGGCGAGTGGAGAAATTTCACCCACGCCCACGGTAAAGGCAGAATCACCCACAAAGCCTTCATACACCGTACCACAATCGACTGAAATAATATCGCCTTCACGCAGTTTGCGGTTGCTGGGGATGCCATGTACCATTTCTTCATTAATGCTCGTGCAAATACTGGCAGGGAAGGGATAAGGGCCCGGGTAGTTTTTGAAGGGCGAATATACCCCATAGCTGCGCTGTACTGCTTCAGCCACTTCATTCAGCTCTGCGGTACTTACCCCAGGAGCAATAGCAGCTTTCACAGCGTTAAGCGTCTCGGCATTGATCCTGCCGGCTTCCCGCATCAAAGCAATTTCTGCTTCTGATTTAAGATTAATACTTGCTTCTACACCAAACATCTTATTTTATAGCTTTCAGAATATCCTCAGTAACCTTTTCGATTTCCTGCGTCCCATCAATTTCGACTAACAGCCCAGCCTGACGATAATAATCAATCAGAGGTGCCGTCTGTTCGTAATAAACATCAATCCGCCGTTGCACCGTTTCAGGTTTGTCATCCTCGCGCTGATAAAGCGGTGTACCATCAATATCATCCACCCATTTAACCTTGGGCGGATTATAGAGCGCATGATACACCCTTCCGCTCTTACTCATCCAACGACCACTCAAGCGTTCCACCAGTACGTCGTTAGGTACGCTAATCAACGGAACTAAATCAACCTTCGCGTTCATTTCTGCCAGGATTTTATTCAGTGCTTCGGCTTGGGCTGGTGTGCGGGGGAATCCATCCAACACTGCCCCTTTAGCGCAATCCGGTCGAGAAAGGCGTTCCTTTACCATCGCGATGGTCACATCATCTGGCACAAGTTCACCTTTGGTCATATACGTTTGCGCTAATTTTCCTAACTCTGTCTGGTTGCTTAGATTTTCACGGAATAAATCGCCGCTAGAAATATGCACCAACCCTAATTTTTGCGCCAAAATTTCAGCTTGCGTTCCTTTACCGGCTCCGGGAGGACCCAACATGACGATGTAGGTAGCCTTTTCGTTCACTTCAGCCTCAAGCGTTGATTAAGGTATCGTCATAGCCGCGCATGCGCAATTCAGTTTCAATCAACTGCACCGTTTCACGCACGGTTCCGACCACGATGAGCAAGCCCGAAGAAGACAACAGTAAGTTTGCTGAGCTGCCTGCGGGTAAGAATGCACTAAAGATGTAGGGCAAAACAGCCACAAAACCGAGGAAAAATGCCCCAGGCAAGGTGATACGGCGCTGCACGCGTGTAAGATAGTCTTGTGTGGGCTTTCCTCGTACCACACCAGGTATCTGCGCACCTTGTTTCTTTAGGTTTTCGCCATAATTTTGTTGTGCAAACATCACATCCGTATAGAAGTAAGTGAAAAGCACCACCAGGATAAAGAAAAGCACAGGGTACCACGCCGTCTCAGCATTAAAGGCATCGGTAACCCATAGTGAGGCATTCTTCAGCCAGGTCGTCTGTGAGTTGACGAAGAATGACGCCAAAATCGCTGGGAAGGTTAAGAATGACTGTGCAAAGATGATCGGGATCATGCCAGCCATGTTGACCATTAAGGGCAAATTGCTGCGCACCGGCATCGACATACGATTTCCAATCCGCCGCCCAGGGAACATCACCGGAACGTTACGGCGTCCTTGCTGCACATACACAATCGCAAAAATGGTCAAAAGCAAAATTAACACGACAATCAAGAACATATACCAGGGCTCTTGGCTGTTAATCATCTGCACGAGTGAAACGGGCAGCCGGGAAACAATACCTGCAAAAATAATCAACGAAAGCCCTTGATTGCGCAGTCCAAA
>BAABOD010000023.1:12460-21180 GCA_040371255.1 Anaerolineaceae bacterium
CGCGGGTCGTCTTGCATCTTCCGCTCTAAAGCCGGAATAATCGGGGTAAGCAGCTGCAAGATAATTTGCGCGGTAATATAGGGATAAACCCCCATAGCCAGGATGGAGAAATTCGAAACAGCGCCGCCACTGAGCATATCCAGCAAGTTGATTAGGTTACCTTCTGCTCCGCGCAATTGGGTTAACGCCGCAACAGTCGCCCGATCAATGCCCGGTACAGGGATGTTCGCTGCAAAGCGGTAAATAGCCAGCAAAAGCAGCGTGATCAACAGTTTGTTACGAATGTCTTCTGATTTCCATAAATAACGCCATGAAGATCGTTTCATTGGCTCTGCTCCTTTAATCGGGCTACTTAATCAGTTCCACGCTGCCGCCGGCTTTTTCAATTTTCTGCCGGGCGCCTTCAGTCACCTTATGTACGCTTATTTTCAACGCCACTTTTACATCGCCTCGCCCCATAATCTTAATGGGCTTGGTCTTATCCTTGAGAACACCAGCTTGCGCTAATGTCTCCGGGTTCACTTCACTGCCGGCTGCAAAACCTTGCAACGCGTCTAAGTTAACCTCAGCATAGCGTGTGCGGTTCTGAGGGGTAAAGCCTTCACCTCGTAAGAAAGGTAGTTTGCGATAAAGTGGCAAGTTCCCACCCATGTGGTATGGTCTCACGCCACCACCGTTGCGGGCATTTTGGCCTTTAGTTCCGCGACCAGAGGTCTTGCCGGCACCACTGCCAATGCCACGGCCAACTCTTTTACGAGGTTTCTTGGCACCCTCGTTTGGTTTCAGGTCATGAATCTGCATCATTTCTCCTCATTTACTGTTTCAATCTCTACCAGATGGGAGACTCTACTCAACATTCCTCTTATGGTTTCCGTGTCTTCCTGTTCAACCGTTTGGTTGAGATGTTGAAGACCTAAGGCTTTAAGGGTTGCTTTCTGACGTTCGGAATATCCGATGCCACTTTTCTTCAAGGTTATGCGCAATTTAGCCATTCTTCCTCCGTTCCCAGAAAGGCATCACTTCGCTTACGTCCTTGCCGCGCTCAACGGCTACGTCAGATGGATCTTTCAGTTGGGATAGCGCATCAAAAGTAGCTTGCACAATATTGAGAATGTTGCTGCTGCCCATGGACTTGGTCAAAATATCCTTGATACCCGCTGCTTCACAAACAGCACGGACACCACCAGCAGCAATAACACCCGTACCTGGGGAAGCGGGTTTCAAGAGGACCTTTGCGCCACCGCAAGTACCCACAACTTCGTGGGCAATCGTTGTGCCCATCATGTTGATCGGTCGCATGTTTTTATGGCTGCGCTGGACCGCTTTGTTCATCGCATCGGGTACAGCACTGGCTTTACCAATACCTAAACCGACATTACCGTTATTGTCGCCAGTGACAACAGCCACACGGAAGGATAAACGCCTGCCGCCTTTAACCACTTTGGCAACCCGGGCAATATCAATGACGCGTTCATCAAATTGTTTTTCTAAAGATTGAAAATCGTCCATAATCTCCTCAGCTTAGAACTCCAGCCCGCCCTTACGTGCACCTTCAGCCAATGCTTTGACCCTGCCAGTGTAATAAAAACCACCGCGGTCAAATATAACTGCTTTGATGTCTTTTTCCAGTGCGCGCCGAGCTACTTCTTCGCCAACCACGCGCGCCTGCTCGGTTTTATTTTTTCCCGAAACAGCAGAACGGAGTCCGCTATCGATGGTGGAAGCTGACACTAACGTCGTTCCACTATGATCATCAATAATTTGCACATAAATTTCATTCAGGCTGCGATATACATTCATCCGCGGGCGCTCAGGGGTGCCAAATATATTCTTACGAACTCTCGTATGGCGGCGTAATCGTGCTGCATTTCTTGATTTTTTTGCCATATTCTTTTCCTCACCTAACCAGTCTTACCAGCTTTACCGGGTTTGAGCTTAACAACCTCACCCAGGTAGCGAATGCCCGTACCTTTATAATGCTCCGGCGGGCGGATCATACGGATATTTGCCGCTACTTGCCCAACCTGTTGGACGTCTCGGCCTTTTACCTTAATTTGGCGCGTCTTTGTGTCCACCTCAAAAGCGATCCCATCAGGCGCTGGGAAGTTGACGGGGTGAGAATATCCCACATTGAGCACTAAATCTTTTCCATTCAGCTCAGCACGGTAACCAACACCGTTCACTTCCAGCACGCGTTCGAAGCCTTTATCAACGCCGACGATCATGTTGTTGAGAAGAGCACGCGTGGTGCCATGCAAGGCGCGCATCCGCGGTTCGTCGTTCGGGCGCTCCACAATAATAGTGTCGCCTTCCTGCTTAATTCGAATCTCAGGGTCAAAAGTTTGTTCGAGCGTACCTTTTGGTCCTTTAACGCTCACCTTATTCCCTTCGATTTTCACCTCGACGCCCTTAGGGACCGAGATGGGTAAATTTCCAATTCGTGACATTGTGTGCCTCCTACCAAACCTTGCAGAGGATCTCGCCGCCAACGCCCACTCGACGGGCACGCTGACCGGTCATGATCCCTTTAGGGGTAGACAAAATAGCAATGCCGATACCAGAAAGCACCCAAGGAATTTCGTCCTTTGAGGTGTAGACACGGCAGCCAGGTCGGCTGACGCGCTGCAAATCGGTAATAATCGGGCGGCGGTGACGGCGCTCACCAATGTATTTCAATTGCAAGCGCAATACTTTGCTACCATCGGCTTTTCCATCTACGACTTCAAAGCCTTCCAGATAGCCTTCTTCTTGCAGAATACGGGCGATCTCTTCCTTGACCTTAGAGCTCGGCATGGCAACTACGCTGTGCCCAGCCATAGCACCATTGCGAATTCTGGTTAACATATCGGCAATTGGATCTGAAACTGTCATCTCTATACCTCCAGGTCAATTACCAAGATGATTTCTTCACCCCAGGGATCTTGCCCTGGAGCGCTAATTCTCGAAAACAAATTCGGCAAAGACCAAACTTACGCATATAACCACGCGGTCTCCCGCAAATTCGACAGCGGTTTCTCACCTGATTAGGGTATTCCCGCCGCATTTCGCGATACATCATACACTTCTTAGCCATTAGTTTCCTTTCCTGAAGGGCATGCCGAACTTGCTGAGCAGTAAGCGAGCTTGCTCATCATCTTTTGCAGTTGTCACAATGCTTACTTCCATACCACGAACTTTATCTATCTTGTCGTACTGAATCTCAGGGAAGATTAACTGTTCCTGCAAGCCCAAGGTGTAATTACCTCGCCCATCGAACGCTTCCGCAGAGACACCACGAAAGTCTCGCACACGCGGTAAGGCGATATTGATTAGCCGGTCCAAGAATGCCCACATCTTTTCGCCGCGTAAAGTAACTTTGACACCAATTTGGCGGCCTTCACGCAATTTGAAGTTGGAAATGGCTTTCTTGGCTGCTGTAACCACTGGTTTCTGCCCAGTGATGATCGTTAGATCATTAACAGCGGCTTCGAGCGCTTTGGGGTTGTCCAAAGCTTCGCCCACACCAATATTCACGACCACTTTTTCAATCCGCGGGGTCTGCATTACATTATCCAGACCTAACTCCTTGAAAAGCGCCGGAGCGATTTCTTTGTTGTATTGTTCTTTTAATCTATTCATTTATTCTCACCTGCACCTAATTTCTCAGAACCGCTTTCATCTGCGGCAGGTTTGGCTGCACCACGCCTTCGAGGAGTTGGCTTGGTTTCACTTGCCTTAGCAGCTGGCTTTGCAGCCGATTTCTTGACAGGTTTGGCAGCTTTCTTTTCCTTGCTGGCTGCTTTCTCACTTGCCTCAGTGACCAATTGCACATTCGAAATGTGGATTGGTGCTTCGAACTCGCGGATGCCAGATGGGATTGTTTTGCCGCCAGACTGGGTTTGCCGCTGGTGTTTTTTCACCAGATTCACACCCTGCACGACAATTCGATTCTCCTTAGGCAGCACCCGGATCACCTCGCCAACTTTGCCTTTATCTTCGGCATCGCCGCGCATCACCCGAACGCGATCACCTTTACGTATCTTCATCATCATTGACACTCCTGACATCAACGGCTACAGCACTTCTGGAGCCAATGAAACAATCTTCATAAAGCCTTTTTCGCGCAGCTCACGTGCCACGGGGCCAAAAATACGTGTCCCGCGCGGATTCACGCCATCAGAATCAAGGATTACAGCAGCATTATCATCAAAAGATATGCTGGAACCATCCGGTCGGCGGTATTCCTTACTCGTGCGCACAATCACGGCTTTGACAATTTCGCTTTTCTTCACAGATGCCTGCGGTGTGGCGCTTTTAACCGTGCCTACCACAATATCACCTACGTATCCATAGCGCCGGCGGGTACCGCCGACTACCTGGATAACCAACAGCTCTTTGGCGCCTGTGTTATCGGCAACAACCAAACGAGTCTCTTGCTGAATCATGCTTGCTCTCCTTCAGAAATCTGACTCAGGTCATCTTCTTCTCGAATTTCAACCTTGAGGATTTCTTCCACAATCCAATGTTTGCTACGCGAAAGCGGCGCAGATTCAACAATGCGGACCTTATCGCCAACATGGCAATTAAGTTCGTCATGAGCCTTGTAGATTTTGCTCCCACGCACCACTTTATGATACAGCGGATGCTGATAGGTGCGGCTGACCTCTACGCTCACAGTTTTAGGCATCTTGGCACTCGTAACTGTGCCAATAAGTCGACGTCTATTATTCATCTTTACCTTCTTTCCCCTCGTGTGCGCGCTCGTTGAGGATAGTCTCATATCGCGCAATCATGCGGCGGGTGGCTTTAAATCTGCTGGTATCCGTCAGCTGACCGGTCACCGCCTGAAAGCGAAGATTCATCAGTTCCTGCCGGGAATCCATTAAACGTTCTTTAATTTCTTCTGTAGAAAGTTCTCTTATTTCTTTAGCGTTCATGAACCTTCTCCTACACCTTCACGGGTCACAATTTTCGTCTTGAAACCCAACTTATAGCGGGCACGCGTGAGTGCGCGGATGGCGGTTTCCTCATCGGTGCCGCCGACTTCAAACATCATGCGCCCTGGGCGGATAACTGCCACCCAATGGTCAACGGCGCCCTTACCCTTACCCATACGGGTTTCAGCTGCGCGTTTGGTATAAGGCTTATCTGGGAAAACCCGAATCCATACTTTGCCGCGGCGCTTCATCTCGTGCACGATAGCACGGCGCGCTGCTTCAATTTGGCGGGCACTCAGATAGCCACATTCCAATGACTTCAGACCATATTCACCGAAGCTGACTTCAACCCCACGGCTGGCTTTGCCTTTCATGCGGCCGCGTTGCTGCTTGCGGTACTTAACTCTCTTTGGCATTAACATAATTCAATACCTCACCATAAATTCTCAACTACTCGCTGACGTATACGCCTTCAGTAGCTTCCACTTTTTCTTCAGCGGGAGCCACGGCGATGCCACGATAAATCCAAACCTTAATGCCGATTTGACCGTATGTCGTCAAAGCTTCGGTCTTGGCGAAGTCGATATCCGCGCGCAAGGTCTGCAAGGGCACACGCCCTTCTCGCAAAGTCACGCGGCGTGCCATTTCAGCGCCAGAAAGCCTGCCTGAAACCGAAACCTTAATCCCTTCAGCCCCGTGGTTCATCGCTTGCTGAATGGCGCGCTTCATCGCACGGCGATAACTAATACGTCGCTCCAATTGACCAGCAATATTTTCCGCAACCAAAAAAGCATCCGTATCTGGAGATTTGATCTCTTTAACATCGAGATCAACTTTTTTGCCGGTGAGCGCTTCGAGTTCTTGACGCAAGATTTTCACGTTTTCGCCCTTGCGTCCAATCAACACGCCAGGCTTCGAGGTGTGCAAGGTAACCTTCACCTTGCCCGGATAGCGTTCCACTTCAACTGCGGAAACGCCAGATCGCTCGCCGTCTTTCATCGCCAATTCGCGAATGCGCAAATCTTGATGCAGTTGATCGGTATAATCCTCACCTTCAGCGTACCAGCGCCCTAACCAGGGCTTATTAATCCCCAGACGAAAACCAATTGGATGTACTTTACGACCCATAATTACTCCTCAACTCTCTTTCCAGTCCTACTCATTTTCACGCAAAATTACGGTAACGTGAGAGCTGCGTCGCAGCAGCGGCTTGAAACGGCCTCGAGCTCCGAATCTACGCCATTTGCGCGTGGGGCCTTCATCGGCATAAATCCGATAGACCACCAAATCATCGCGGCTGACGCCAAAATTTTCCTCTGCATTGGAAATGGCAGAATACAGCAGCTTGCGCACCGGCTTGGCAGCTTTGTTAGGGGTCAGGCTCAAGATATTCATAGCCTCGTTAACTGGTTTTCCCCGCACAAGATCAACCACCAAGCGCGTCTTCTGCGCTGAGCAAGGGAGATTAGAGAGTTTTGCCTTTATTTCTTGTGCCATCTCAGCCTCACCTGGTCGATTTTTCTTGCATATGCCCGCGGAAATAACGGGTGGGTGCAAATTCGCCTAAGCGGTGACCAACCATGTTATCGGTTATGTAAATCGGTACATGGCGGTGACCGTCATGCACGGCAATGGTATGACCAACCATCTGGGGGAAAATAGTGCTCGAGCGGCTCCAGGTGCGAATCACCTTCTTCTCGCCTTTAGCGTTCATTTCCTCGATGCGTTTCAAAAGTTTTGGGTCTACATACGGCCCTTTTTTCAATGATCGCGTCATGTTAATATCCTTTTCTACCTATCACCAATTTCTAACGGCGCTTAGCCTTTGAGCGGTGGCGAATAATCATCTTGTTCGTACTTTTGTTCCGCCTGGTCTTATAACCCAAAGCTGGTTTACCCCAGGGTGTTTTCGGACCGGGCATACCAATCGGGCTGCGGCCTTCACCACCACCATGCGGATGATCCCGAGGGGTCATGGCGGAGCCGCGTACTTCTGGGCGCAAGCCCATGTGGCGTGCTCGTCCGGCTTTCCCCAGCTTCACGTTGCTGTGGTCCACATTACCTACCTGCCCAATAGATGCCATGCACTCTTGCAAAACTAAGCGCACCTCACCAGAAGGCATACGCACATGTGCATACTTGCCTTCCTTAGCCAGCAACTGCGCAGAAGAGCCTGCCGAGCGGCCAATTTGAGCTCCCTTGCCAGGCTTCAGCTCAATGGCATGAATGGTCGTGCCGACCGGTATGTTTGCCAGCGGCAAAGCATTGCCCGGACGGATCTCAGCTTGCGGGCCAGAGACCAGCGTATCGCCTACCTTCACACCCACGGGCGCAAGAATGTAGCGCTTTTCGCCATCGGCATAAGTGAGCAATGCCAAGCGAGCAGTACGATTGGGATCATACTCAATCGCTGCTACCTTAGCAGGGATGCCAATTTTCTCCCGACGGAAGTCCACCACGCGCAGGTGGCGTTTTTCACCACCACCACGGTGCCGTACAGTGACTCGACCGTAGGCGTTGCGTCCAGCCGTTTTCTTTTGAGGCACGATCAGATTGCGTTCTGGGCGGTCTTTGGTGATTTCCTCAAAAGAGTAGCCAGTCTTATGGCGTTGACCAGGGGTCTTCGGTTTATAAATTTTGACAGCCATTAGTCCACCCCTTCAAAAATCGGGATTCTATCTTCCGGTGCCAAGGTGACAATCGCTTTTTTGTAACCGCTGGTGCGCAATGCCAGCCGGCGGTTCCGCGAAGTGCGATGTGCTTTAGCAGGAAGATTGATAATATTTACACGCACCACATCCACGTCAAACACGGTTTCGACGGCGGTCTTCACCATCTCACGCGTGGCATAGTCCGCCACCTCAAACACATATTGGTGTAACTTGCTAGCCTGATAGTTAGACTTTTCAGTCACAACCGGGCGTTTCAAAACATCAAAAACAGAGTAGCTCATTCTGCTTCACCTTCCTTATCCCAAATAACTCTTGATCACCTCAAGAGAGGCGAGCGGGATAATTACTTTTTCATACTGCAATAAATCCCGAATATTCAAATAATTCGCCAACAACAACTTGTGTTCGGCAAGGTTGCGGCCAGATTTAATCGCATTTTGGTTGGCTTCACTTTTATCCGGGATCAAAATCAACACGCGGCTATCACCAGCTAACGCTTTAATCGCTTTGCTCAATTCCGCAGATTTTGGCTCTTGCAGCGCAAGGTCGCTTACCACAATCACGCTGTTATCATTGACCTTGACGGTCAGTGCAGAGCGTAAGGCTGCGCGGCGCATCTTCTTAGGCATTGCTTGGGAATGATCCCGCGGTTTGGGTGTATGAATACGCCCACCGCCGACCCATTGGGCAGAGATCGTGCTACCTTGGCGGGCACGTCCGGTGCCCTTCTGGCGCCAAGGCTTGGCGCCGCCGCCAGCCACTTCACCGCGCCGCTTGGTGCTATGCGTTCCCAATCGCGCATTCGCCATCTGGCGTAAAAATGCCTGGTGCATCAAGTCAACATTGACCTTCGCCGCGAAGATCTCTTCCGGCAAATCCACTGTGCTGGACTTTTCACCTTGTAAGTTATAGACATCAACTTTCATCATTGCGTTCTCCATTACCACAAGCCGGCTTACTGCTTGCGAGCTTCTTTGATAACCACGGTGCCGCCCTTAGGGCCTGGAACCGAGCCGCTCACAGCAATCAGGTTGCGCTCAGGGTCCACCAAGACCACACGGATGTTGGATGAGGTTACGCTCTCATTACCCATCCTGCCCGGACCGCGCTTGCCCTTGAAGACCCGCCCCGG
>BAABOD010000024.1:0-18718 GCA_040371255.1 Anaerolineaceae bacterium
AAAAGGAGAGCTTTTCAACCCAGAATACTCTTGACAGTCAACATAGTTACTGCGAGGAGGGCGCTCTTTGCCCGACGACGCAATCTTATTGAACGAGTTATAAGATTGCTTCACCCCTACGGGGTTCGCAATGACAAAATAACCGTACTCTACGGGTAGGCTACGCACTCTTTCGACCGTGCAATGCCTGTAACCTTTAGGTCTTCTTTTTTTAGTTCTTCTTGTTTTAGCATGGTCTCCCGACCATGCAATGCTGTGGAGACCTTCGGTCAAAACCTCTAGCTCGGTGCCCTACGGGCAGGCTACCCACTCGGAGACCGGCAAGAACGATGAAGAGAGCAGCGAGAATGATGAAGCCGGTCTTGAGGCCGGCGAGAACAAAGCTCTTTGATTTTCTTGCTGCAAAAACTGATCACGTTGCTGCTAAATTGCAATTTTATGTTTATGGGTATAATGATGCTAACCAGATGCGAGGTGAATATGAACAAATTACATAAGTTCCTCCTACCCTTAGCGATCGCAGCCGTGCTTTTTGGCACAGGGCTGCTGGTTTGGTCTGCACGCTCTGCCTTTCCGGCTCAGGCTCAAGCAGTTTATCAAACCCCTACCCCCGATGCTGAAGGACGCATTTATTACACAGTTGAAGAGGGAGATACCTGTACGCGCATCTTCCTGCTTACCAACGTTCCCATCGATACCATCATCCAACTCAACGGCTTGGATGAAAACTGCAACCTGATTACCGGCACGAAAATTTTACTAAGCACGGTTGAAGCGCCAGCCCTCACTGAAACCGCCCAGCCCACGGCTACCCTGCCACCCGAGTTGATCACACCCACGCCTACCCCGGAACCGGGGTTTGCCAAGATCTGCGTGGTGCTATTCCATGATATCGACGGCACCGGCACGCGCACAACCGGCGAAGACTATCTCTACGGCGGTGTGGTTAGCATCAATGACCGCCTGGGTAAGGTCTCGCTGACCGGCACAACGGTAGCAGGCAACCCAGATACTACCGACCCATTATGCTTTGATAACATCCCCGAAGGCAGCTATAACATTACGGTTGCTATCCCAGATGGCTTCAACCCCACCACCGTGACCAGTTATCCGCTGGAGGTGAAAGCGGGCGATCAAGCCACAATTGATTTTGGTGCACAACAAGCTACCGCCCCCGTTCAACAAGAGGATACCGCAGGCACGCGCTCACCCATTCTTGGCATCGTCGGCGTGGTGATTCTCATTGCCGGCTTGGTATTAGCATTCCTCACCTGGCGGCAGCGCAGGTAAGTACCAGCTAAATCTTGCAGTAATATAAAACACCGCCGTTGGAATTATTTACGGCGGTGTTTCTATTTTTCCAAAAACCTCGGGGACGATCAGGCTGTGCGTTCCTCCAACCAAATGTCAGCGTCATTGTGATAGCCAGCCCGCTCCCAAAAGCCAGGGCGGTCTTGCGCCACGAATTCCAGCCCGCGCAGCCACTTGGCTCCTTTCCAGAGGTAGACATCCTTGAGATCATCGCGCCCGGGGATGGAGCCGACCAATCCGCGCAAAGGCGCACCGTGCTCAGGAGTGATCGGCTTGCCGTCGTAATGTGTCGCAAGCAAAAAGTTATCCGCAAAAACGACTTCAATCGGCAGGTTGGCAGTAAAGCCGTATTCCGCGTGCTGAATGACATAGTGTGCATCCGCCGTTGGGATGACGAGACCCAGCTCCCGAAAGGTTTTGAGGCTGACGCCTTCCCAAACAGTATCCAACTTGCTCCATTTCGTCACACAGTGCAGGTCAAGGGTAAGCGTTGTGCGCGGCAGCTGGCTGAACTCCTGCCAAGTGAGTGTGAGCGGCTTTTCCACCTCTCCCCACACGCGGAAAGTCCAGGTTTCAGGGTCAAAAGGCGGAATAGGTCCATAATGCAGCACCGGGAACCGTTTGGAAAGAAATTGCCCCGGTGGTATGCGCCCAGTCTTGATAGGACGTTCCTCTGTGCTTGACTTCATGGGTTCACACCTCCACCTGATAAGTTCCCCCAGGAGCTAACACGACGCACTTGGTCTGGGTTTCAGATTCCACACGCTGCTTCCAAGCCTGAGGGTCTTGCTTGATGAGCGGCCAGGTGTTGTAATGAATTGGGATGACCACATTAGGCTGCAGCAGCTTCACTGCCCGCAGGGCATCATCGGGGCCCATGGTATAGTTATCACCAATTGGGAGGGCAGCGAGCTCCACGCCCTCTTCACCAATCAGGCGCATATCTCCAAAGAGACCTGTATCGCCGGCAAAGTAGATCTTCTTGCCAGAATTGGTCGTAAGCAAAAAGCCTACCGGGTTGCCGCCCACACTGCCATCCGGTAAGCCGGAGCCATGCAGCGCTAAAGTGAGCTTGAGGTAGCCGAAGGGATAGTGAAAGCCACCGCCAATGTGTTGCGCATGTGTCTTGATTCCTTTCGCGCCTAACCAGCCGCAGATCTCCGCATTTGAGATGACCGTGGCACCCGTACGCTTAGCAATCGCCACCGTGTCACCTAAATGATCGCCATGCCCGTGCGTCACGAGGATGTAATCCGCCGGCACGTCTGTGGGTTTGGCAGTTGCTGTCGGATTACCGCTAAAGTACGGGTCAATTAACAAATGCATGCCGGCGGTTTCCAAGCCGATGGTGGCATGTCCATACCAAGTAAAAATGGTACTCATGATTATCTCCTTTCGCTAAAACTAATTCTATTATATTTAGAGCGAGAGCATATGCGCCAATTCAAGCTGATGCAAACCAAATTAATACCCAGCGAGCCAAGCAAAAACATGCTCGCTGCCTTGGTAAACATCCGCGGTCACCAGCTTGTGTTGCAGGAGTGGAAAACGCAGCTGATAGAGCCCGTCCGGCTCCAGCAGGTAGATACCCTTCCCATCTTTTTGCCAGACTACAGCGGAAACGGACTGTTCAGTTAGGTTTTGCAGTTGCATGCCATCAGCATAATAAAGCCGCGCGCCATTTGTGCCCCAGCCTATAGCCCATTTCCCATCCGGAGAAAAACTAATCCGCTGGTCAGCCTCCAACCGCGTCAAAATGCCATTGCCATCAAATTGAAGTACGCCGCCTTTACCTGTGGCGATAAAATGACCAACCTCGGGAGCGAATTCCAAATGTTCGAATTCCCCTTCCATCAGCAGATAAAAGAGCAAACCACCGCTCTTCGAAAAGTAAATGCCGGGTTTGCGACCACCGATTTTACCTTCTGCACTGTTCACCGAAACAGCAATGCTTCCGTGTGCAGGGTCGAGCGCCACAGAATTGAAAGCACCATAAAAAAGGACGACCGATTTGCCAGTGCCGAGGTTGCTCAAGTGTAAGTCTGTGCCGCCGGTTTCGGTTGCCGTGTAGCTCACGAGCTCTTCAGGGGTCAGCCAGCCCACATAGTGTTCCCAATTTCCAGTCGCCTTAGGCTTAAAAAGATAGCGTAGCTCATCTTGCTTGGGCATTTTCCAAGCCCCTACTAACGAGACTTCCCAGTCATCCGGTGTGGCATAGCTGTTGACTTCCTGAAAGACCAGCCAATTCTGCCCGGGTGCCCAAAGGGGAGCAAATTCCTGTTGGAAGCGCTCGCTCAGGCGCTTGAATGTGCCCGCTTGAGGATTATAGAGATATAGGTCACTTGAGAGGTCCTCGAGTGCTAAGGGAATGACAGCCTGATGGCTGTTCGCCGTCCAGCTCACCGGGTTGGGTTGCAGCACTGCTTGGAGCGCCATTTTGGGCTGCTTTCCTCTTTCTGCCAGGATATCTGCGATAAGCTGCTCTGAAAGCAGCGCCGTGATTTTCTTAGCTGGCTGCCAGGGGTCTTCGATAAGATAGAAACCAAGGTCAGTCAGCGCCTCCAGTTCGCCGGCACGCACGAGCAAGCGCTTTCCATCCGGTGAAACACCACTGGCTAAGTCCAGCGGATCCAGCGCTGGTGGTAAATCCAGTGGGACGAGCGTGCCGCTATCCGCATCGTGCGCGTAGTAGCCCGTGCCCGCCTGATTAGCAAACACAAGCCAAGGTCCATCTTCGGCAATGGTTGGAGTTGGCGGGAGACTGGTCGGAGTCGATGTAGGGATTTTGGTAACTTGCGCCGTCAAGGTCGCCTGGGCTTGAGCAGAAGCTGTTTCGGTTTGAGCCCGCTGTTGTGCTGTCGCCGTAGGTACCCAGGCAACGGGCGTTGGTGAGCTGAGTCGGCAGCCCAAACCCAGCAAAAGCAAGCCAAACACAAATATGACCTTGCCTTTCAGCTTCATACTCCACCTTTTGGCTCGCATCTCTTATCTTTGCACCCCTCTATGGAATTGGCTGCGCTATTTTTTCAGCTTTTCAATTTGGGCTTCGACTTCTTCGAAGCCATCCTTATAAAATTCTTTTTCCTCAGGGGCAAGCTCATGCAGCAAGCGTAAAAATTCGCCAGCATGTACACGCTCTTCATCGGCAATGTCATTAAGCACATTGATGGCTAACTTGTTATCGATGGAGTCAGCTAATTGGGTATAGAGCTGGATAGCTTCATATTCCGCAGCCACCATAAAGCGGATCGCGCGAATAAGCTCTTCATGGGTCAGCTTGCGCTCATGCGCCAATCCAGAGAAAGAATTTCCGAAATCAGGCATAGTGTCCTCCTCCAAAAGAAATGTGGTGAAAGATTTACTCAATCCTAATACTTTAGCAATCTTACCATAGAGACTGTTTTCGTCTTTCCAATGTTCCCCTAATGGTGTTTCAAAGTAAAAAAAAAAGCAATTTTGATATTCCTTCCTCGTCATTTCGATTACGCAGTACACTTCGATTGTCCACTTCATAGCTCCTAATCATAATTAGGACATTTCTGATTTGCCAGCATTAGGACATTTCTATTTAGCCTTGACAAGCGCTTATTTTCCTCTTGACTTAGGCTAATTTGTGTTATACTTTTGGGCGCTCTGGCGGAAGCTAGAGACACTATTACACACGCCCATGCATAGGCGCTCCTGCGTGCCCTCAGGGTTCGGAGCAGCCGCAAAGCTGGGCGGAGGCTAAACGCAAAGGAGTTTTTATGTCACCCGCTGTATCTATGAAAGCGCTCCTCGAGAGCGGCGTCCACTTCGGACATCGAACCAATAAGTGGAACCCAAAAATGCGTCCCTATATTTTTACGGAACGCAACGGAATCCATATTCTTGACCTGCAGCAAACCGTTAAGCTGTTAGAAGAAGCTTACGAGAAGGTCCGCGACTGCGTCGCAAATGGCGGCACGATCCTTTTCGTCGGCACCAAACGCCAAGCACAGGAAACCATTCAAGATGAAGCTGAACGTTGTGGTATGCCATACGTCAACCAACGCTGGTTAGGCGGCACGCTTACCAACTGGTCAACGATCCAACAGCGTATCGTTGAGCTTAACCGCTTGGAAAAGATGATGGAATCTGGTGAGATCAACCAGCTTACCAAAAAAGAAGGCTTACTGATCCAGCGCGAAATCAACCGCCTGGAAACCCGGTTGAGCGGTATTCGCAACATGAAACGCTTGCCCGATATGCTCTTCATCGTCGACTTAGAGCGTGAAGCTACTGCTGCTCACGAAGCAAACATCAAAGGCATCCCGATAGTTGCCATGGTGGATACCAATTGCGACCCCACCCTTGTGGATTATGTCATCCCTGCGAATGACGATGCCATCCGCGCTATAAAATTGATTGTCAGTCAGATTGCTGATGCAGTCATCGAAGGTAGATTACTGCGCGGGAAGGATGAGGAAGAGGAAGAAGTCATTATGGAGACGCCCTCTATGATCTCCCGCAAGATCGATGAAGATTTAGAACTCGATGATGAGGATTTATTAGGCGAATCGACACGTGCTAAGATATTCGTCAGAGAGCCAATCGAAGAAATGGAAGCTGATGAAGCCATTGAAGACGAAGTGGAAGACGCAGACAAAGCAGTAGAAGAATAAGACAAGTTTGGAGAAACCTTAATTATGCAAATCACTATTGATATGATCAAAGAACTGCGTGAGAAAACCGGCTGTGGCATTATGGATTGCCGTACAGCGCTGGAAAAAGCCAATGGCAATATGGAGACCGCACTGGAAGAATTGCGCGAAAAAGGGTTAAAAACCGCCGAAAAACGTGCCGATCGCGTTGCAGCCGAAGGCCGCTTGGAAGTCTACGTGCATAGCGACGGACGCCTAGTCGTGGTGGTGGAAGTCAATTGCGAAACGGACTTCGTCGCTAAAACAGCCTCGTTTCAGGAGCTGGCTCACGAACTTGCCTTACAAATCGCAGCTGCTAACCCAACATATATCTCCGAAGCTGATATTCCAGCAGAGGTTATTGAGGCGGAGACCAAAGCGATTACCGAGCGTTCTCGCGCCGAAGGTAAGCCTGAAACCATCATCCCTAAGATTGTGGAAGGCTACTTGAAGAAGTTCAAAGATGAGCACGTCTTGCTCAACCAAAAATATATCCGTGATGAATCCAGAACGGTGTTAGATTTGGTCAATGACAAAGTCAGCTCCTTAGGTGAGCGCATTGTAATCCGGCGTTTCATCCGCTGGACTTTGGGAGAAACTAGCCAGGCACCCCAAGCCGAAGAAGATTAGCATTCGCAAGAGCCAACCTGAGGTTGGCTCTATTTTTAGCCCCAAGGAGGTATACATGCCAGATGAAGCCAAACCAATAAAGTACAAACGGATTTTGCTCAAACTTTCGGGGGAGTCACTTGCTGGTGCAAGTGGTTATGGCATCGATCCGAATGAGGCTGAAAAAATCGCCCATTTGATCAAACGTGTTCAAGAAATGGGCGTAGAAGTTGCTATTGTGATTGGCGCTGGCAACCTTTGGCGCGGCGCCACAGGCGAAAACAGCGGTATGGACCGTGCTACGGCAGATTATATGGGTATGTTAGCAACGGTGATTAACGCTCTGGCACTGATGGATGCACTCGAACGTTTGGATGTGGTTACGCGGGTGCAATCTGCCATTGAGATGCCTTCCGTAGCTGAACCCTATATCCGCCGGCGTGCCATCCGTCATCTGGAAAAGGGGCGTGTGGTCATCTTTGGCGGTGGCACAGGTAATCCATACTTCTCGACCGATACCGCCGCTGCATTGCGTGCTACCGAAATCGGCGCGGAAGTTGTCATCAAAGCGACTAAAGTGGATGGTGTCTACGATTGCGACCCTAACATTTATCCTGAAGCGGTGAAATTTGACCGCCTTTCTTATATGGAAACCGTCAACCGCCGGCTGGAAGTGATGGATACCACTGCCGTAACATTATGTATGGAAAATGACCTTCCCATATTGGTGCTCAACCTATGGGATCCAGAAGCGCTCATCCGTGCCATCCAGGGCGAGTCTGTGGGCACCTTGGTTTATCGCGACGAGGAATAATTATCGTATTAATAGGCTTAATCTGTTTTTTCAGCTATAACGATAAATAGGAGCTCATGAGTTTATCATTGAGCTCTTTTTCTTTGATTTTCAATTTCATCGATAATATCTTCAAGGGATTTATCTGCAAACAAATTTTCACGCTCTTGGGTATAGTTTCCATAACCTTGACTAAATTGCCGAAGAAATCGAACAGCGTCAACCACGCCTAACTCTTTATAGAGCAGGCGGATGGCTTGCTGATTAACTTCAATTAAAGGTCTCATATCAGAAATCATTTTTCAATCTCTCGAATTAAATCAACAGGGTTTATTATTTTCACCTTTAAATTATTTATCTTCATTGCATTTCGCAACAACTTATCATCACATGTACAAAAATAATCAGCCTTTCCTGATTCTGCTAGTGTGAGATGAAGCGCATCGATCGGAGTTATTCCATATTTCAAAATATTAGCTGCTCGGTTCTTTACTTCTTCGGTAAGAACAACAACATTTTGGGCTTTCGCTAATACAGCATTTGTGTGTTCTTTTCTCACTGGCAATATACTTTGTTCACCTTCGTAAATTAATGCTTCTGATGAAAGTAATGAAACTTTTCCTGTTTCGCAGTAAGCTATAATTCCAAGAACAGCTTCCGACTCTAAAATAATCCGGGTTTGATTCGGCGTATCAAGTGGTCTTTGAATCGCGCATAAATCAAGATAAATCTTCATACGCTAACAATTTTAGCACTCTTATCTAAATAGTTTTAAGCCTTTTCACATAATTTGCTAAATCCCCCAAAAAGTCTAAATCACAATTTAGTGGATCAGGCTACATTGATAATATTTTACGAGCAAAACCCGAGTCATAGTCTTATTGATCAAATCAAGCCTGGCTCGATTTAATCCAAAATACCCATTAATTTATAGACTTATCAAGGTTCCCCCAGCGGAAAGGCGCCCATGCAGCCCAAGCCGCGCGGCGCATTGATCACGCCGTAAGAATAGACATCTAAGAAAAGCCTATAGACCTGTGTGCCTACGGTTAATACATATTCGTCCACAATGCTATCCGGCGATTCCAGCGAGCCTACCCGCTCATAGGTAACTAAGCTTCCGTCTGGACCAAGCAAATTATCCAGGTATGCCTTCTCTCGCAGAAAGCCGCTCTTGAGCCCGCCTCCGACTTTAATCGCATTTTCCACTTCAAAGCCGTAGGTTGCATCAGGCGAGATCGGACAGATATCTGCTGAGGCAATCTCTTCTTCCGGCAAGATGGCGTAACGGCTGAGCAGGTAATTGAAAAAATCCTTGCCAGTGGTCTGCCACAAGTCGGGCTGGTCATCCACCAGCGCCATACCAATAATTGAAATATAGCGCTTCTCCGAGGGCTTTACCACCAAGGCACGGCCTTCCACTTTATGGTTCAAAAAGGTGCCAGTAAAGTCGTAGGCTACGCCTTCATAGCCCTCAACTGCGGAGGTGATTGGATCTGATTTATCGACACGGCTTTGGTCAGCGCTAAAAAGGGTATTAATGAGGATGTCCAAGATTTCCTGAGCATTCCGGTTGATACTCATTTTATTCAGTCCGTCCAGCTTAAATAAAAGCGCATCCTCTTCTGCCGAAAGTGTGGTGCTGGGCCCCATGATGCTGACGTCGCTGCCTAAGGGCGCTTCAAAGCGATAGCCGCCTTGATAAACAATAAAAGGCGAGCCATCTGCCTCTAAGTCTAGCTCAAAGGGTGCTGCCGCTTGCTCCGTTCCCGTTGGTGAAGGCATTGCGGTAGGCGTAGATACCGCACAAGCACCCAACAAGCTAACAATCCCCAAGCTAAAGATAATTAAGCGAACAGGTTGACTTATCTTCTTCATATTCTCCATTTATAGGACCGCGCGCATTTGGTCCTGCATTTCCTCCAAGGTTTGTTTTAACTCAGCTAAAACTTGTGCATCGCGGGTGATCTTCTCTTGATCAGCTCGGACACCTTGCGTGTAGGGTGCAATTTTAGCTTCAAGCCGGCTGAGCGCCAAATCTGCTTCACGCCCAAAGGTCAGCTCTAAGGTGTGCATCAAGTTGCTGCGCAGTTCACCCATCTTTTCTTTGAAACGTTCAATCGCTTGCCTGCGCTTATAGGGGATAACGAAAAAGCCTAAGATAGCCAAAGCGCTGGCTGCCACGATTCCGGTCACATCCATGGCTGCTGAAAACAAGGTGCTCGCCACGAGCGCTCCCAAGCCCACAGCTCCCACCTCAAAAAGCGCCGTCTGTGCCACAGCCCCCTCCACTAAGACGCTCAATTCCTCGGCTTCCTTCTTGTGGTTATAGCTATTGACAATCGTTTTGATGGTCTCGCCTACACTTGCCATCAGGTCAGTACGCCGGGCTGCTTGCGGACTCATTGGTCCAGCCTCAGCTTGCTTGCGCGCCACAAATTGACGACGCTCCAGCGCTCCCATTACCTGATACCAAATTTGCAGGTCTTTATCCACCATCCAATCGATCATGGCGTGTACTTTCGCGTCAATCTCTTGCGAAAGACCAGCCAACACTTCTTCTTCAAACTTGGCTTTAATTTTGTCGCTTTTGGCTAAATTGCCAATATTGGTAATGCGCAAATTGGTGTTGAAAAACTCTTCTCCGCGTTGTTCAAAGTTCTGTAACACATTATCCACTTCCGCCAAACGGGGTTTGATCTCGTCGGTTAGCTCCTTCCGGTAGGCAGATAGCATTTCTTCTAACTCGCTCACCAACTTCAAGTCCGCCTGGAGCTCCTCGGTTTGAGCCCGGTTTAAACCTTCTGCTTGTTGGAGCAGATTTGCTGCCACACCAAGAGGATTAGAAAGCTTGAGCTCCAGCCGCACGCGGTCATCTAAAGTTTCGGTGATGTAATGCTCAAGGTCTGTAATCCCACTGGCTTTGCGTAGTCGTTCTTTCTCTTCCGGATCGCTGGTCTGGTTAGCTTTCTCAGCCAGTTTAGCCGAGAGTACAAACAATTCCGGTGTATAGCCTAAGATGCCGGCGGTATGCTCCGCCACAAAAGCGCGCACCTCATCCACTGCTACTCGCCCCTCCAGGATGTCGGCTTTATTGATCACCATCACAATCTTTTTGCCCCAGGCTAAGATTTTCTCCAAAAATTGGCGCTCGCTCTCCGTCAGGGGACGGTCGGCAGAAGTAGTGAAGAGCACAAGGTCACTGCGGGGAACGTATTCAGTGGTGAGCAACTCGTGCCGGCGGATAATGGCGTTGGTGCCGGGTGAATCAATCAGGTTCAGTTCTTTGAGCAGCTCTAAGGGATAAGTGACGATAGCAAAATCCTCATTGACAATCTGCTCGCTTAGGGCTTCCCCCCAGCGTACCAAAGTCACCCGAGCGGTTGTGGGGGTCACACCTTCTTCAAGTACATGATCACCGAGCAAGGCATTGATCAGCGCGCTTTTACCGGCGTTATACTCACCGACCACCACAATCAGAAACAGCTCATCCAGCTGTAAAATCGCTTCACCTAACGCGTTTAGCGCTTCTTGCGGTAAATTGAAATCCGAAAGAACGCGCTTAGCTATGTTGAGCTGCTGCTTCTCTTGCTGTAAAAACAGCATTTGTTCGTTACTGAGCATCGTCCCTTGCATAGTAGGCTCCTTACTGCCGGTGAATGTTTTTCGGTCGGATAGGCAAAATTATACTCTCAGTAAGGGGCGTGGCTAATTAACATCCCCCAAGTATATAAGCCGCTGGGGATCATCCAAGTGCTGTAGATAATAGCGCAAAACGCGAGGGTAAAGGTTCACCGCATCGAGCTGGTCGAGCGGCACCCAGCTAACCCCAATCTGTCCTGGGTCAGGGTCTTCGCCGGCTTGGGGCTGGTAGCCCTCGGGTAAGCTGCAAGCAAAAAGAAGCTCCAGCTCGTGCACATGCCCGTTGGCTTCGGCAAATTCGTGATGATCGCTAATGTAATCGCGCACAAAGAGCAGATCACCAACCTCCACATCGGCGTTGATTTCCTCTAAGCATTCACGGCGCAGCGCTTCGGGTAGGGTCTCGCCCTTATGCTGCCCACCGCCAGGTAGAACCGCATACTGGCTCAGGACGTCGCGCTTAATTTGCAGCAAAATCTGATTGTTCTTAATGATGACTGCTTTAACGGAAGTGCGTACGTGGTTTTTCATCTTTCTAGGCTCCAATCGTCTTTTTCCTTAGGACATTTTACCGCAAGGGATTCCAACTATTGCAGGCTCACTTCCCAGAGGTGCACATGCCCCGGCTCAGACTGATCGAGGTCATATAGCCTCAAGCACAAGCTCTGCACCTGCAAGGCGCTACCAAAGGGCACCTCAAGCGTGCGGTAAGCCTCCTGCGAGCCGATTTCGGCAGAAAACTCCATCGGAGTTTGAGAATCCGGCGGGGTAACCTCTACCACCAGCCGGCTGGCTGCGTTGCCAATAAGCACGCTCACCCCGCGCAGCTCCACAGGCTGCGAAAAGCTCAGTGTTATCTCTAAGGGGTTGGCTTCGAAGCTGCGGATAAAAGTCTTTGGGTCGCCATCAAAAACCTGGGCGATGTCGCCGATATCTAGCGGCGAATACGATACACGTACCTTCTGCCCAAAAATTTCCAACTCTGCTTGCTCGGGCTTGCGGCGCTCAGCCTGCTCGCGGGCAAAGATTTCCTCTACGCCATCGATGTAACGCAGGGTAACAAAGTAAAAGCCGCACTTTCCATTGGGGTAAGGCAGGCACTGCAGCACCTCCACATCCGTGAACTTGCCAGTAGTGGATATCCAGCTGTATTCTTCTGGGGTCATCACAAACACAATTTGCTCGTCCAGCGGCAGCTGGTAAAGGGTGTAGGGCTCGATGGTGCCCATCTGGATAGGCAGCGGATCCCCCAGAAAGAAGCGCGCAATCACGTCCGTGCCATTCGCCCAGGACGGACTGAGGTGAACCTCTTTATCAGGGTGCGCTTGCATGAAAGCCTTAATCTCCTCAAAGAGCGTCTCGCCGCCCCACTGCATACCATACAAGCCATAATCCTCATACCAGGTAGGTCCGTTTTTCAGGGCATCGGCGGTCATGCTGACGCTCAGCGCAGTCCAGAGCAGCGTTAAACCAACCCCAACCCAGCGGGCTGCCAACTGAGTATGTTTTTGGGCTAACCAGGCAACGAGCTGCTCCATGCCTAACAAGGCTAAATAGCCTAATGGGATTATCATCACCAGCAAACGCGTAATGGCTACATCCACTATAGCCGCACCGGTTGGTGCCACCAGCAGTGCGATAAGCACCACCCGCCAAGCCTGGTCTTTCAGCCGGCGTAATGCTGCAATCAAACCTAGCAGCATAAACGGCAGGCTGATCAGGCGCATGTGCCCCAAACCTTTCATTTGATGGCGAATCAAATCGCTGCTATTCGGCAAGAACCAATAAGCTGGGTCGAAGCCCCGCAAGTAGCGGCGTAGGAATTCGCCGATTTTCACACCTAACGGCTGGCTGCTGACCCAATAAGACTGCAGCTGGATGAGATGCTGATTTAATGCTTCCGGGTATTGCAAGCGGAAGCGCACATACGGAGCAGCTAAAAGCGCCAATATCGCTAATCCGCGCAGCAAGCCTTGGCGGTCTGCCCAATGGTAGCGCCAGTCGACCGCTAGCAACACCAGCCCGGTGAGTACCACGACCAGCTGCAATGGGCTATAGGCATAAAAAGCTAACGCCCCAAAGAGAAATGCCCAAGGCAAATAGCGTCGGTCTTTGAGCCGGTAACAGAGATAAAAATAGAGAAACAAGCTGAACATTGAGACGCCTAGGCTAGTCTCGAAAGCCGTCCTGGAATGCAAAAACCAGGCTGGCACAGCTGCCATAAAAACCGGCGCTGCCCACCAAAGCCGAGCCTTAAAAAAGTCTCGCAGTGCTAAGCCCATACTTAAGGGCACCACGAGCGAAATCACCGCCGGCACCGCGCGGGTGAGGAATACAGAGCGCGGCAAGAGCGCCGGGATAAGCTGTAGGTAAACAGAGAGGCTGAGGTTATATTGCCCGCCATTTTCAAAATAGGTGGGCAGCAGCCTGCCACTCACGTCACGCAAGCCACGCGCTAGCAAATCTACAGCCGACATAGTCTGTACGGCTTCGTCAGTGAAAAAGTAGATCGGGAATTTATCCAATTGAATGAGGCGCGTCGCAAGGTAAAGCAGCATGCCTAAGGCAAAAGCCCATTCTTGCCACCTAAGCGTGTGCAGCTTTTGTGCTAAGTTCAGCTTTGGCTTGGCTTGGGATTGAGCCAATGTAGGGTCAGCTTCCATGCTTCAGATTATACCCATTGAGGGGAAATCCCTTGTCAAGGCTAAATAGAAATATCATAATCAATGGACAAAGTCATCAGTATGGGTTTTTTTCGCATAATTCAATACCTTACTTTTTCTAGTCTATAGTGGTGCACGGAGCCCTAACCCTGACCCTTCCCCAGCGGCAAGCTGTTTTGTTGTGACTCCATTAAGCCGCTGGGGAAGGGAAATTCGTTTGAATAGAGGGCTCCGCCCTCTATTCAAACATCGACTCCCCGTCCCAGCGATAGTTAATAAGGATAATATTATAATTATTAGTCCGCTGGGAAGGGGAGCTAGAGGGGAAAGGCTGTTATTTTGCTGTTCGTCATGATTTTATCGTTCCTTTAAAAAAATCGGATTAATCGAACGATCATTTCATAGCTCCAATTCAAAATTAGGGCATTTCTATTGTGCACCTTTAGGACATTATCACTTTGCTCTTACGAGGGGAAATCCCTGCCGAGACTGGGAGTGAACGGGTATAATTCCGTGGACTGTAAACGAAAAGGATGCCTTATGTTACCTGAAAAAATCACCCGAGAGATGTTTGATAAACTAGTCTCTCTTGCCGCTTTGGAGCTGGATGAAGAGGAAAACGAATACCTGCGCACCGAGCTCAACCACCAGTTAGCTGCAGTGAAGGAGCTGAGCGAGATTCCGATTGACGAGGACGTCCAGCCCAGCCTGCATGGCATAGAATGTCAAGGGAATCCGCCCCGCAAGGACGAGTGGCAACCCTTCCCCGATCCAGACGCGATCTTAGCACTCGCACCAGAACGCGAGGGGCGCTACTTTGTGGTGCCCGAGATTGCCCATCTGAGCGAGGAGGGGCAATGAACACTACTTCGATTTCTGCTCTCGAAATTGCTCGCCGCGTGCGCGCGGGTGAGCTCTCTGCCCTGCAGGTGCTTGAGGATCACTTAGCGCAAGTCGCCGCGGTAGACGGCACCCCGGGTCAGCTAGACCCGCCAGCACTGGACGCGCGCGAAGAGCAGAAGGTGCACGCCTTCATCCAAGTGACAGCAGACCTAGCCCGCCAGCAAGCTGAGCAAGTCGAAGCCAAGGTTGCGCGCAGCGAAGACCCAGGTCCATTAGCCGGCGTGCCTGTCTCAATCAAAGATATCTTTTGCGTTCAAGGCACCACCACCACCGCTGGCTCGCGCATTCTCTATAACTTCCGTCCGCCCTACACCGCTACTACGGTGGCACGCTTAGAACAAGCCGGCGCTCTCATCCTGGGCAAGACCAACTTAGACGAGTTCACTTACGGCTCATCGAGCGAATCGAGCGCCTTCCAGCCACATCCCAATAACCCCTGGAACACACAGCATGTGACCGGTGGGTCATCTGGCGGCTCAGCCGCTGCAGTCGCAGCGCATGAAACGCCCCTTTCCCTTGGCACCGATACTGGCGGCTCCATCCGCCAACCTTCCGCCTTTTGCGGCGTGGTCGGGCTCAAGCCCACCTACGGCCGCACCTCGCGTTATGGGCTAATTGCCTTTGGCAGCTCGCTCGATTGCCCCGGACCCTTGGCACGCAATGTATCGGATGCTGCCCTGATGCTGCAGGTACTCGCTGGCGCTGACCCGAAAGACAGCACGAGCGCTACCCAACCTGTACCGGATTATCTGGCAGCTTTGGCGGAAGGCGTGCGCGGCTTGCGCATCGGCATCTCGCCCGATTACGACCACATTGCTTACCCGGATACCGAAACTGGTGAGATGGGCATCCAAGCTATCCAGCCGGAAATGAACCAAGCTGTGCGCGAGGTAGCTCAAGTGTTAGCCAGCTTAGGAGCTGAGATTATTGAAAACGTGCCCATGCCCAATGCAAGGCACGGCATCCCGACCTACTTTGTAATTTCCCGTGTGGAAGCTGCCTCGAACTTGCACCGCTTTGATGGCGTCAAGTATGGCTACCGCACGCAAAAGCCCGTGCAGGACCTCACGGAGCTTTACCGCGTCACGCGCGCCGAAGGCTTTGGCTTGCAGCCCAAGCTGCGCATCCTGATGGGCATGTACGTCAGTGCAGCGGCGCACTCGGCGCACTATTACCAAAAAGCGCTACGCGTACGCTCGCTCATCCGCGCAGATTTTGAACAGGCTTTTGACCCCACAGGTCCTTACCGTCTGGATGTCCTGCTTACGCCCACCACGCCTACCACCGCCTTCCGGCGCAAAGAAGTGCTGGGTGACTCGGTGCTGATGCAATACTCCGACCAAATGACCGTCGGTGCCAACCATGCTGGCATCCCTGCCATCAGCATCCCAGCGGGGCTGGACCCGCAAGGCTTGCCAATTGGCGTCCAGTTCTTTGGCAATGACTTCCGTGAGGACCTCATCCTGCGGGTGGCATACACCTACGAGCAAGCTACCCAGAATGCAGCCTGGCGCCAGGAAATTCCTCAAGCCCTGCGCGCCGCGGAGGTGAAATGATGACGCAATATGAAATCGTGGTCGGGCTAGAAACGCACATTCAGCTCAACACCAAAACCAAAATCTTCTGCTCCTGCAAAGCCGATTCCTGGGGTGCCGAGCCCAATACCAACATCTGCCCAGTCTGCAGCGGTCTGCCGGGCGTGCTGCCCGTGCTCAATGCCGAGGCGGTTCAAAAAGCTGCCTTGCTTGCCGCCGCCATGCACGCAGAAATCAACCCCGTTTCTTACTTTGACCGCAAAAACTATTTCTATCCGGACTTGCCCAAAGGTTATCAGATTACCCAATTTGATGAACCTATCGGCAAAGGCGGCTACCTGGACGTGCACATGCCGGATGGCAGCACCCGCCGCGTGCACATCCATAAACTGCACTTGGAGGAAGACGCTGGCAAGACCAAAATCGAGGCTGGCAAGCGCTTGGTGGACTTCAACCGCTGCGGCGTACCTTTGGTGGAGATGGTTACCGAGCCCGAGCTGCACTCCGGCGAGGAAGCCGCGCAATACCTGACCGAGCTTCGCCAGCTGCTGCGCTGGATTGGCGTCTCTGAGGCGGATATGGAGCGCGGGCACTTGCGCTGTGATGCCAACGTCTCTATCCGCGAGGCAGGCAGCACGGTGCTGAACACCAAGACCGAGATCAAGAACATGAATTCGATTGAATCTGTCCGCCAGGCGATTACGCTTGAAGCCCAGCGCCAAATTGCAGCAGTGGAAGCCGGCGAACATGTGGAATCCTACACCTTGGATTGGGATGCCGACACCGGCACCCTGCGCAAGATGCGCTCCAAGGAAACTGAAGCTGATTACCGCTACTTCCGCGAGCCAGACCTGCTGCCGGTGAAGTTGAGCGAGGAAGAAATCGCGCGCATCCAAAGCAGCCTGCCAGAGCTGCCTTACACGCGCAAAATGCGCTTTATTGCCGAGTATCAGCTCTCTCCTTATGATGCCGACATCCTCACCAGCGAGCGCAGCCTCTCAGATTACTTCGAAAAAGCCGTGCGCCTAAGCAGCGCTGCGCCTAAAACTGTCTCTAACTGGATGATGAACGACCTCTTACGCTTGATGAACGACCTGGGCAAGAGCGCCGCCGAGCTGCGCTTGCGCCCGGCAGAGCTAGCTGAGATTATTGACATGGTCGAGAGCGGCAAGATCAGCCCGGCGACAGGCAAAACCTTGCTCAAGAAAGTGGAGGAAAGCGGGCAGAAGCCGGCTGAAATCGTTGCCGCCGAAGGCTTAGGCTTGATTGGGGATGAGGACGCGCTGCGAAGCCAGATCGCAGCGGTGCTGAGCGAGTCGCCTGGTGAGGTGGCAGCGTTCAAAGCTGGCAAGGAGAGCTTGCTGGGTTGGTTTGTGGGTCAGGTGATGCGCCGCACAGGCGGCAAAGCTGATCCCAAGCGCACCCGTGAGCTGCTCCTCGAGATGCTTAAAAAATAGGCTTGTGGCGGCAGTGAGTGGGACCTTCACTCTTGCTCTCGCCGGTCTCCAGACCGAGCGAGTGGGCTGACCGAAGGTCTCTAAAGTGTATACCTGCCCGTCGGGTACCACGCGAAAAGTTTTTACCGTTCTCGCCGGTCTCTGACCGAGCGAGTGGTTTTGACCGAAGGTCTCCACTATTCTCTCTTCTCATTAGTTTCCTAAAAGTGCTTGAAACCTGAGACCTGAAGGTCAATTGCCTTGCAGGGTCGGGAGACCCTGCAAGAACAGGGATCTACCAAAGCAGCTTAGACGCTCAATCGTCTCTGGCATTGACCACGCTTTACGTTTAGCTTAAAATAAACTTACTTGCGGGCGTCGCCAAGTGGTAAGGCATTAGCCTTCCAAGCTAACATTCGCGGGTTCGAATCCCGTCGCCCGCTTTTATCTTTTCCCCAAAGCTCACAAGATTTCTAAGTTTGCCAGCGATGCCACCAGCGCTTTGAGCCCGTAACCCTCAAAGTACACTTCCACTGTCTCATCGCCCAGCTCCAGCCGGCTGGCTTTGACCACCCCGCGCCCGTAGGTCTTATGCCGCACCTGCATGCCCGGTTTATAGCGCGTCTCCTGCGGCACGTCCGCCTTCACGGATTGCCGATGCACTGGCACCTCCCAGCGGCTGTAATCGGTCTGGTAAGAAGTATTCAGACGGTTTGGAAAGCCGCGCGGGCTGCCCTGCAAGAGCTCCTGGGGCAGGTCGTCCAAAAAGCGCGAGGGCTGGGTTTCGTCATAGCTGCCATAAGGGCTGCGCCGGCGGCGGGCGCGCGTGAGTGTCAGCGACTTCTTAGCGCGGGTGATACCCACATAGAGCAGGCGGCGCTCCTCCTCCAGGGCTTCGGGGTCGTCGCGGGAGCGGCTGTGCGGCAGCAGCATCTCATCCAAGCCGGTGATGAAGACGTGCTCGAACTCCAAACCTTTGGCGGCATGCAGAGTAAGCAGTGTGGGCGTATCCACGTTCTCCGGCAGGGTATCTTGGTCAGCGACCAATGCCATCGCCTCCAAAAAATCCGGTAGCTCCGCGTATTCCATCACCACCTGGCGCAGCTCCAACACGTTTTCCCAGCGGTCTTGCCCTTCTTCGCTATTATCCTGAATATAAGTCTGG
>BAABOD010000025.1:0-18053 GCA_040371255.1 Anaerolineaceae bacterium
AGAAATGCCAGCCTGCAAGGTCATGAGTTCTTGCCGGCGGGCTTCTTTGACCTCTGGAGGGATTGGGTCGCCCAAGATTTGGGCTGATGTGCCATTTTCCATTGAGTAGGTAAAGATGCCGACGTGATCAAACTGCATTTCCTTGAGGAAATCCTTCAGCACTTGAAAACTATGCTCGGATTCCCCAGGGAAGCCGACGATAAACGTGGTACGAATGACGAGGTCGGGCAGTTTGGCACGCATCTTTGCTATTGTATGGCGAACCCAATCGACATCGCTAGGACGGCGCATCGATTGTAGGACCTTAGGGTCAGCATGCTGTAAGGGGATATCGAGGTAAGGCAGCAACTGTGGAAATTCGACCATCATGTCGATGAGGCGGTCGCTGAAATAACCGGGATAGGTATAAAGCAAACGAACCCAAGGGATGTGAGGGATGACTGGCAAGAGATCGGCAAGCAAGTTAGGTAAGCCGTCTTGTAATCCAAGATCTTGACCATAATCGGTTACATCCTGAGCAATGATATTAATTTCCTGGACTCCAGCAGCCTGCAAAGCATGTGCATCCTTTAAGATGTCCTCTTTTGGTCTACTGGTTAGCGTGCCCTTGATGCCTGGGATGGCGCAAAAAGCACAGGAACGCCGGCAGCCATCAGCAATTTTGAGGTAGCTGCTACCCCCCTGAATCATGTAACCAGGGAGATCAGGGTGATTAACAATGTGTGCGTGCTCTGGAAAATAAACCTCGCTGTGTGGCTGGGAATGCTTATTGAGAGTTCGCATCAGAGGGAGGATGTCCGCTAAGTCGCGCGTGCCCATCAAACCGTCGATGCCTGGAACGCTTGCAAGCAGCTCAGCTCGATAGCGTTCTGTTAGGCAGCCAGCAGCAATCAGTTTCTGCCCCCGGCGTTTGTGCTCAGAAAACTCTTGCAATGCCTGGAGCGATTCCTGCCGAGCGTCGTGGATGAAGCCGCAAGTATTGATAATGATAAACTCTGCTTGGTTAGGATCTTCCACGAGGGTAAGGCCTTGTTGAGAGAGTAAACTCCATAAGCCCTGAGAATCGACCAGGTTCTTTGCACAGCCCAGGGAGATGAGGTGAAATGTGTTTGGTATTATTTTCATGGCAGAACCGTCAATGTGGGGGTTGGTTGGAAAGGAGGTGTGGCAGAAAGGTCCTGCATGCCGTTGGCGTCAAAGCGCAAACGTAAGAGCTGACCAACACGGCTAAAAGGATCTAACTGCGTTTGGTTGTAGACAATTTCTAGTGCAGCAGCATTTCCAGCTTCCAGCTCTAAGTATTCCTCGGCTGTGTAAGCTTCCACACTGCCAGCAGGCATTCTACCTTGATAAACTTCCTCGTCATCGGCGTTGACTTTGACCCAGACGGATTGGCGCGCATGAACTACGACTTGAATCGGTGCGGTTGTGTCTAGGGGAACGCTCAGCGGTGTAGCTGTAGGCAGTTGGAAAGCAGGTGCTTCTTCGGTGGGAGTTTGGGTTAGTTCTATACCCATCGGTGTCTGGGAGCCAATCAAGATCTCTTGAATTTCGGGGAGGTTGGTTGTTTCAGTTTGGGGTTCGGGCTGGTTCATCAACTGAGCAGCCCCCCAAACCATGAAGAATATAATGCCACCCACGAGCAAAGTCCCAAAAAAAAGATCTAAGGTGAAAAAGCGTCTGAGTGCGACCCAACGCGGAGAAAGCAGCCTGGCGCGCTTGCGCGGCTTGCTCTCAGCGGCAGCTTTTTCTGCTAAGCGTTCCTGCAGCGCATCGGCAAATTGCACCAATAATAAATCAGTGTTGAGGTTTAGGAAACGCGCATAGGTCTGCAGCAATCCTTTAGCTTCGGCGGGGCTAGCAAACGCGTCTAAGTTACCCTGCTCCAAGGCTATCAACTGGGCTCGGGGAATGTGAGTCTGCTCGACGAGCAGATCCCACGGGATATCTAAGTATCGCCGGCGGGCGTTTAGCTGTCTACCAATGTCATCCAGAATCTGCTGGGAGCGCGATACCGGCAGAGGTGATAAAACTTCAACTGCTTTTTTATCCTTTGGGGCTATTCCCGTTTTGTTTCGGCGCCTGATGCGCTTAGGCTCCTTCTTTTTTGATGATTTTACTTTTGGTGGAGGTATTACTTCTGAAGGTGCTTTCAAATCTTCAGCAGATTGATTGGTTGATGCGTCTGATATTGGTGCTTCTTCTGCTGTTATCAGGGGAGCTGTTTCTTCCAATGGAACACCAAGAAAATCGGCATAAAGCTTGAGGAAACCGCGGATTTGGACGCGAGAACCCAAATCTGTATATTCGTCATTCTCCAGATCCTGCAAGATGGAAAGGCGGATGCGGGTGGATTTCGCAACCTGCTCAAGGGGAATATTCCGTTCTTCGCGGATCTGTTTTAGCTTTGAGCCAGAAATTTCAGACATATGCTCATTCTAACAAAACCGACCTGGTCTGCCAAATCAGTGACGCGATCAGGTCGGAATATTGAAGATTAGTTAAGACGCCGCGGGTTTATGCTTCGGCTTCTGCTTGGTTTTCTGTTGAAGTATCGACTGCTTCTGCCTTAGTTTGTGCTTCAACGCTCTCGGTGGAGGGAGCTTTAGTGGACTGAGGTTTTACGGCTTCACCTTCTCGGCGTACGATCACTTTGATTTGCGGGATGAGGTCAAGCGTCAGGTGAATCGGAATATCGAATTCGCCCAGCGTACGGATAGGTTCGGTTGAAATTTGGTGGCGGTCAATCTCCAATTCTTTCAGCTCTTTAATCCGATCTGCGATCATTTGGGGGGTTACAGAGCCATAAAGTTTGCCGGTCTCACCAGCTTTTACGACGAAATCCACCTCGAGGCCAGAAAGGATATCTGCTACGCCCATTAGTTCGTTACTGAGGATAGCGCGTTTTTCATTTGCCTTAGAAGCAATGGATTCGGCTAAGGTCATGGTCTTTTCGGTGGCAGGAATTGCCAAACCTTGCGGGATTAAATAGTTGCGCCCATAGCCATCAGCAACCTTCTTGATATCCCCCGCTCTGCCTAATTTATAAACGTCCTTAATTAATAAAACTTTCATCACAAGCCCTTTCTGCTGTAATTTATTTTTTTACTTCACGTGAAGGGTACAACACGCGAGCGGCAAGTATTTTATCACATTCCTTAAGGCGTCAAGGTGAAAGGTTAATCCAACCCTCAAGGCTTTGTAAGTTCAATTATGTCATGGCTAATTAGAAATGTCCTAGTGCTGGCAATTTAGAAATGTCCTGGTCAGTGGATAAAGTTGTCAATACTGGTTTTCTATATTGTTCTCGCCGGTCTCTGACCGAGCGAGGAAATTGACCGTAGGTCTCCGCATTCCAGGTGTTTTGTTTATCAGTTTTCATCGTAGGATCGTTAGCTTATCTGAAACCTCAAGTTACATTCTTCGCATGGTCTGGAGACCATGCTATAACACGGGATCTTAAATTTAATTAGGATATTTCTATTTTGCTACTTTAGGACATTATCACTTTGCCCTTACAATGTAAGTTCAATTTTCTAACCAAGAGCGCAGATAGATTATACTTATAGCCGTTGAGCAAAATTAGATTGGAGAGAAATCTATGCCTGATCAAGATAACTATAATGCCTGGTTAGATAACATCTATCAGCCCACAGCAAAAAAATATCCTGAACGCAAAGCAGAATTCAAAACCTCATCTGGGATCCCCCTGCCCGCGATTATTCCTCCAGAGCAAATTAATCCGGACTGGTTTGATCTGTTAGGATTCCCCGGAGCTTACCCCTTTACGCGGGGTGTACAGCCGACCATGTACCGTGGCAGGTTTTGGACTATGCGGCAATATGCTGGCTACTCGAATGCTGAGGAATCTAACCGACGCTACCGCTTTTTGCTCGAGCAGGGGCAAACCGGGCTCTCAGTAGCCTTTGACCTGCCCACGCAGATTGGCTACGATGCCGATGACCCGATTGCGTTGGGCGAAGTGGGCAAGGTAGGCGTTTCGATTTCCTCCCTTGAGGATATGGAGACACTTTTTAGCGGAATTCCGTTGGATAAAGTTTCCACCAGCATGACGATCAATGCGCCAGCGGCTATATTGCTGGCGATGTATATTGCTGTAGCAAAGAAGCAAGGCATTGAGCCGCAAAAGCTGCGTGGCACGATCCAAAATGACATCCTCAAAGAATACATTGCGCGCGGGACGTATATCTTCCCGCCAGATCCGAGCATGCGCCTGATTACGGACGTTTTTCAGTATTGCCGAGATGAAGTGCCCAATTGGAACGTGATTAGCGTTTCCGGCTATCATATTCGAGAAGCTGGCTCCACGGCAGTACAAGAGGTTGCATTCACACTTGCTAATGCCATTGCTTACATTGAAGCAGCCCTGAGAGTTGGCATGGAAATTGATGAATTTGCAGGGCAGATATCCTTTTTCTTCAATGCGCACAACAACTTTTTTGAGGAGATCGCCAAATTCCGTGCGGCACGGCGATTGTATGCCAAGCTAATGAAGGACCGCTTCCATGCACAGAAGGATGGATCTCAAAAATTGCGCTTCCATACCCAAACTGCCGGTTCAACGCTCACCGCGCAGCAACCGGAGAATAATGTTGTGCGCGTTACACTTCAGGCGCTGGCTGCTGTGCTGGGCGGGACGCAATCGTTGCACACCAACAGTATGGATGAAGCCTTGTGGTTACCCACCGAGAAATCTGTACAAGTTGCATTGCGTACGCAGCAAATTATCGCTTATGAGTCCGGCGTTGCGGATAGTGTTGACCCAATGGCTGGCTCTTACTTAGTCGAACACTTGACGGATGAAATTGAGGAACGCGCACGCACATATATCGAGAAGATCGATGCGATGGGCGGGGCGATGCGTGCTATTGAAAATGGGTATATACAAAATGAAATCCAAGATGCTGCTTATGCAGCGCAGCGCCGGCTGGAAAACGGTGAGGATATCGTCGTGGGTGTTAATAAGTTCCAGCAAGATGAGGAGATCGTACTCGAGCCGCTCACCATTGACCCAGCGGTTGAGATTGAGCGCCGCCGCCAATTAACTGAATTGCGCCAAAACCGCGACCAACAGAAGATTGCTGAATTGAAAAATAGGTTGGAAGTGGCAGCTAAGGGGGATGAGAACCTGATGCCGCTCTTTATTGAAGCCGTTGAGCATAAAATGACTCTCGGAGAAATTTGCAATGTTCTCCGAGGAGTATGGGGCGAATATCGCGCGCCAACATTTATCTAAGGATGAAACATGAAACCAATCAAGATCAATCACGTTGCTATTGCTGTGCAGGATATTGATGCAGCACTCAAATTTTGGGAGCAAACCTTCGGGCTCCAGCTGGACCATGTAGAAGATGTCCCCTCGCAAAAGTCTAAAGTTGCTTTTCTGCCCTTAGGTGAAAGCGAAATCGAGCTGGTGCAGCCTACCACTTCTGATTCGGGCTTAGCTAATTTCCTGGAGAAACGCGGTGAAGGCATGCATCATATCTGCATTGAAGTTGAGGATATCGACGCAGCCTTGGCTGAACTTAAGAGTAAGGGTGTTCGCCTGATCAACGATGTTCCCGAGGAGCTTCCAGGCAGGAAGATGGCGTTTGTCCACCCCAAAGCAGCTAACGGCGTCTTGGTCGAGCTCTACCAGCTGACCGAAAATAATTGAGCCGACGAATTGTGTTTCTCTGATGTTAGGTAAATGAGCTGTAGGTTAACAGCCAGACTAAGGCAGTTTAGTCAATCATCAAAGGAGAGCGGATGATCATTACCAATGCAAAAATCATCACCTGGGGGAAGCCAAACCAGATTTTAGAGGGAAAAGCATTGCGGATTGCTGATGGCAAAATTACCACCATTGGCGATGCTTCGGAAATCCAAAGGCGATTCCCTGGGGAAGAGGTGTTAGATGCAGGCGGGCAATATGTTATGCCGGGCAATATTTGTGCGCACACGCATTTTTATGGTGCTTTTTCTCGTGGGATGGCTATTCCAGGTCCTGCGCCGGCGAACTTTGTGGAAATTTTGCAGAGCCTATGGTGGAAACTCGATAAAGCGCTAGATGCAGAGAGCATTAAGTATTCGGCATTAGCTTGCCTGGTGGATGCAATTAAATATGGCACGACCACCCTTTTTGACCATCACGCCTCGCCCAACTGCATTGATGGCTCGCTGGATATCATCGAGGAAGCTGTTGAGGCAGCCGGCGTGCGCACCTCGCTCTGTTATGAGGTGACCGACAGGGACGGTAAAGAACGCGCTTTAGCGGGAATTCGAGAAAATGAGCGTTTTATCCAAAAAGTCAGTCGAGGGGAGACTTCGCCAAGGATACGGGCTCACTTTGGGCTGCATGCCAGCCTGACGGTTTCGGCGGATACCCTTGAGCGTTGTCTGCAAGCCAATCCTAACCAAGCTGGTTTTCATGTGCATGCTGCTGAAGGCAAAGCGGATCAGGACGATGCGCTCCAAAAATACGGTAAGCGCGTAGTCGAGCGCTTTGAACAGGCTGGTGTCTTGGGACCGCGAACGATTTTAGCGCATGGCGTGCATACCAATGCGCATGAGCACGAACTTTTGGCGCAGACGCACACTTGGCTTAGCCATCAACCGCGCTCGAACATGAATAATGCTGTGGGTGTTGCACCCATCCCTGAAATGCTTGCAAAGGGCGTACCCGTTGTGATGGGTAACGACGGCTTTTCGAATGCGATGTGGTCTGAGTGGCAGGCAGCGTATTTTATCCACAAAGACCACGCGCACGATCCTCGGGTAATGAATGGCTTTGAGGTGCTGAAAATCGCTGTGGAAAATAATGCCGATCTGGCTACGCAGACCTTTGACGGCATGCGCATCGGTGAGATCTGTGAAGGCGCTGCGGCTGATTTAATCCTGGTGGATTTTCATCCCATTACTCCGCTCACAACCGGAAATTTGCCATGGCAGATCCTCTTTGGTTTCCGCGATGGCATGGTAACCGCTACGATGGTGGATGGTAAGCTGTTGATGAAAGACCGCCGGCTGCTTACCTTGGATGAGGAAGAAATTGCAGCTAAGGCGCGTGAACAAGCGCAAAAAGTTTGGAACAAAATCAATTAATTTAGAGGAGTTTTATGGCATATACCATTGGGATTATTGGAGGTACCGGTAGGGAAGGCAAAGGTTTAGCGTACCGCTGGGCGAAAGCTGGACATCACATCATTATTGGCTCTCGCTCGGAGCAAAAAGCTCAGGCAGCGGTTGCCGAGCTGGCTGCGAAGTTGCCAGAAGGTGTTACGATAGAAGGCTGCCTCAATCAGGAAGCTGTGGAACGGGCTGACATTACCGCTATCACGGTGCCGTTTGCAGCCCACGCTGAGACTTTAACAGCTCTCAAGCCTGCTTTGGAGGGAAAGATTCTGATTGATGTGGTAGTTCCGCTCAACCCAGCTAAAGTAACGCGCGTTTCTATGCCGCCAGAAGGATCTGCTGCGCAGCAAGCCCAGAAAATTTTGGGGGAGGGCGTCCAAGTGGTGGCTGCCTTTCACAACGTTTCTTACGAAAGTTTATTAAAAGATGAAGAAGTAGCGTGTGACATCTTGGTTTGCGGTGGAAATAAAGATGCCCGCCGGCAAGTACTTGGCTTAGTCCAGGATGCTGGCTTGTTAGGCTGGGATGCCGGGCCGATCGAAAATGCCATGGTTGTGGAAGGACTAACCTCGATTTTAATTGGCATCAATATTCAATATAAAGTTCCTTCAGCCGGTATAAAGATAACCGGCGTACGAAGGTAAGATGACAATACCACGCAGCCTGACTTTAACTGCCATCCCTGGCTTACCGGAAGTGAAGCCTGGGGATGATTTAGCTACCCTGATTGCAACCGCCGTCGAAGGAAGTGCTCTGAGCGTCCAGGATAATGATATTTTTGTGATTGCCCAGAAAATCGTTTCTAAATCCGAAGGCAGGTTAGTCAACCTGAGTACTGTCCAGCCCGGTCCAAGGGCTCTGGAGATTGCTAAAACCGTAGATAAACGCCCGGAGCTGGTCGAGTTAATTCTTCAAGAGAGCAATTCCGTCTTGCGCATGCGGCCAGGAACGATCATCGTAGAGCATAGATCCGGGTTTGTGTGTGCTAATGCCGGTATTGATCACTCGAATGTACAGGGAGCTTGGGGCGACCCAGCCGATTGGGTGTTACTGCTGCCTGAGGATGCTGACCGGTCTGCACACGCTATCCGCGCAGGTTTGGAAGCACACTTTGGCAAGCGCTTGGGCGTGCTCATCATTGACTCTTACGGCCGTGCTTGGCGGAATGGCATCATCGGGATGAGTATTGGGCTTTCGGGGATGCCCGCTTTGGTGGATATGCGCGGGAAACAGGACCGAAATGGGTACGCTTTACGCGTGACGGTGATAGCGGCTGCTGATGAATTGGCGGCTGGCGCTTCGCTGATGATGGGACAAGCTGCAGAGGGTACGCCAGTGGTTTTAGCGAGAGGTTTCCCCTATGAATTAGCAGAAGATCAGGCGAGCCGGTTGGTACGTTCCAAGCAATCCGATTTGTTCCGTTAATTCAATGACAATAGACTTCAAAGCGATAAGGGTTACTGCTCTGGCTGGCGGGGTGGGGGGTGCTAAGTTAGCCTTGGGACTGCAATTGGCTCTTGAACCCTGCAACCTGACGGTCATCGTTAATACCGGCGATGATTTTGAGCACTTTGGGCTTGCCATCAGTCCGGATGTGGATACGGTGTGCTATACGTTAGCTGGCATAGCGGATGCTGAGCATGGTTGGGGTTTGCAAGGTGAGAGTTGGCAAGTACTTTCGGCGCTTGAGGCGCTCTCGGCGCCTACTTGGTTTCAGTTGGGGGATCGAGACTTAGCCACGCACATGGAACGCACGCGGCTGCTCAAAGCAGGCTGGAGCCTGAGTCAGGTTACGGAGCACTTCTGCCGGCTGTGGGGTGTGCCCACGCTAGTGCTGCCAATGAGCGATCAAGCCTTTCGGACATTGATTCGCACCCAAGCGGGGGAGCTGCTAGCTTTTCAGGAATACTTTGTGCGCGAACGCTGCGAGCCAGCTGTGGATGAGATTATTTTCCAGCACGCTGAAGGCATTTCCCCGGCACCACAAGTGCTGACATCCATTGAAGCTGCTGACCTGGTGGTAATCTGCCCCTCTAACCCCTGGGTGAGTATTGACCCAATCTTGGCTCTACCTGGAATTGTTCCAGCGCTCAAAAAGAAGCTGGTTATTGCAGTTTCTCCGATTATCCAAGGGAAAACAGTAAAAGGACCCGCTGCAAAAATGGCGCGGGAATTAGGTTTGGAAGCTAGCTCTGCTGGGGTTTTAGGGCATTATGCGGATTTTGTAGATGGATTTATTTACGACCAACTCGACGGGGACATTTTCACATCTGATGCGTATCCAGGTATAATTAAAAAAACGACGAATACAATAATGAAAAATGACGAGGACAAGCTTAGGCTTGCAATTGAAACCATAAAGCTTGGAGAATTCCTCATAAACAACACACATCACCATGATTGATTGGGCTCTCATACCGGTAAAAAGCTTTGACGTAGGGAAATCCCGATTGCGTAAAGTATTTTCGCTACAGGAGCTAATTTTGCTTAATATTTCTCTCTTTCAGTCAACTTTTCTGAAAGTCAAAGATAGCGGGCAATTTGATCACGTCTTAGTGGTAAGCCGAGATAAGAATGCGTTAGCGTGGGCAGAAGCTAACCTTGGAGAATGCCTGCTTGAAGACGGAGATGAAACCCTCAATTCTGCGCTTACTCAGGGTTTGGCATGGATTGCATCGAATGAGGCGGGATCTGTCTTGATTCTGCCAACGGATTTACCTCTCTTGACCGTGGACGATCTAACTTCGTTATGTGCCTATCAGCCAGAAGATCCGGGCATGTTGATCGTCCCTGACCACGCGCAGTTAGGTACGAATGCGCTGTTAATTACGCGACCAGCTTTGCTCACGCCTCAATTTGGCGCAAACTCATTTCAGCTGCATTGCCAGCAAGCCGAGCAACTGCATTTACACCAAATCATCTATTTGAACCGGCATCTTCAGCAGGATATTGATACACCGGAAGATTTAATGCTTATCCAAAAATCCTATTTACTCAACTCACCCATTGCGAGTTAAGAAAGGAACTTTAATGACAGATCGCGTTGCAATATATTTACAGGATGCGCATGATTTGCGCGAAGGATTAGATATCGTGCGCTATGCCGAAGCCAAAGGCTTTGAAGCCGTCTGGCAAGCCGAGAGCCGCTTAGTGCGGGATGCCATCGTGCCCATGGCTGCTTATGCTGCTGTGACTGAAAGGATCAAAGTCGCTTCGGGGGTAATCAATAACTGGACGCGTAATATAGGTTTATTGGCAGCGACCTTTCTCACTTTAGATGACTTAGCTCCTAACCGCGTGATTTGCGGCATTGGGGCTTGGTGGGATCCGCTGGCGAAAAATGTGGGCATCAACCGCACCAAACCGCTAAAAGCCATGGAAGAGACCGTGACTGTTCTCCGCCGGCTGCTCAATATGGAGCGGGTAACCTTTGAAGGTGAGTTTGTAAACGTGCACAACATTGAGCTGGACGTAGTGCACGGGCGCAAAGAGCCGCGCAACGTCCCGATTTACATCGGTGCCACAGGCGACAAGATGATGGAACTGGCTGGCAGGATTGCTGATGGCGTAGTGATGAATTATTGTGTACCCGTGGAATACAACGATATCGCTATCGAGCAGCTGATGGTGGGGCTGAAGCAATCCGGACGCAAGCTCGAGGACTTTGACCGCCCGCAGTTGGTGGTCTGCTCAGTTGATGAGGACCACGATAAAGCCATTGATACGACCCGTGAACTCTTGTGTCAATATTTGGCTCAGCAGCCCCATATCGCCAAAGCATCGGGCGTTTCTAAGGATGTGGTTGAGAAGATCCAGGCAATTTTAGGCTGGCCAGCCACCCATGAGCAAATTCAGAAAGCCAAGCATCTGGTCCCAGAGGATCTCATTGACCGCATTACAGCCAGCGGGACGCCCACCGAAGCGAAAGCAAAGGTACAGGAGTACATCGATCATGGCTGTACCTGCCCGATCCTCTACCCTGTGGGTGGGAGTGCTACTTTGCTGATCGATACATTCGCTCCAGAGGTTGGATGAAAAGGTTAGCCGACAGCTCAAACTGCTTTGTGTGCGGGCGTGATAACCCTTGCAGTTTGAAGATTGCGTTTTACTTGGAAGAAAGTGGAGAAGTGATCTCACATTTCCAGCTTTCGGATCATTATGAAGGTTATCCGGGCATAATGCATGGCGGGGTTATTGCGGCTATCTTAGATGAAATCTGTGGACGTGCTGTTACCAGCCAAGAAGACGAATTTATGGTAACCAGCAAACTGGAATTACGCTACCGCAAGCCGGTGCCTATCAATCAGGATTTAGTGGCAAAAGCGCGTCGTATCAGCCGAAAAGGAAGAGTTGGGATTGCACATGGAGAGATTTTGGACTCGCAAGGCACACTTTTAGCTGAGGCTGAAGGCGTGTATGTGCAAATTCCCGAGGAAAAAGTGAAGGAAATGGACCCACAAAGGTCTGGATGGAGGGTTGAACCCGATGAAAAATGAGATATCGGCTTACTTTCGGCCGAAAACTATTAGCGAACTTAAGGAAATCCTGTCGATGGTTCAAGGAGAGGTTAATTTCCTCTGCGGAGGCGACTATAACTTTGCCAGTTTAGACCAATCCGCACCCTTAGTTGATTTACAAAGCTTAGGATTGGACCAGATCATTTCTGATGGCACTGCAGTGGAGATTGGGGCACTGGCTACTTTGGAACAAATCAAAGAAGCCTTCCAAGGTTGGGATAGCTTGCAAGAAGCGCTTTCTATAGAAGCTGGGCTCAATGTGCGCAACAGCCTGAGCTTAGCCAATTTTCTCAGGACTGCGGACGGTCGTTCACCTTTTTTGTGTGTATTATTGGCGTTCGCACCTTCCGTTGCGTTGCTGCCTTCTCATCAAAATATGACGCTCGAAACTTATCTTGCCTCAAGGCAGAAAAAACCAACCGAATTTATTTCTGCATTAAACTTAGCCTTGCCTAAAGGCTTAGCATTTGAAGCTATCGCTCGCACGCCAAAAGACCGACCGATCATTTGCATGGCTGCTGCCGTTGATGATTTAGGTAATTTGCGTATAGCTTGCGGAGGCTTGCAAAACTCACCGCAAGTAATAAACATATCAACAGAGCCACAAAGCGCTGTTGACCTGGTCTGGCAAGCCTACCAGCAGAGCGATGATGCTTGGGCAAGCGCGGAGTACCGCCAAGCGATGAGCCAGGTGTTGCTGAACCGGCTATTGCAGAGCCTTGGGCTCTCTAATTAGGACTGGAGGAACGATGAAAATCCAGCTTGAAATAAACCATCAAACTGTTGAAGTCGAAGTTGCGCCACAAGCACGGCTGTTAGACATGCTGCGGCAGGTTGGCATCCTGAGCGTGAAATCTGGTGGCTGCCAGCGCGGGGAGTGTGGCGCTTGCACGGTGCTACTGGATGGAAAACCTATAAATAGTTGCATGCTTCTGGCAGTGCAAGCTCAGGCGCATGCGATTTCGACCGTCGAAGCAGAAGGAGAATATCTAGACCAGGGTTGGAAGCAAGGCGTGGGTTTGAGTCCCTTGCAACGGGCTTTTATAGAAAATGGCTCTATTCAATGCGGCTACTGCACCTCAGCCATGGTTTTAGCAGCTAAAGCACTGCTCGCGCGTAACTCTGATCCAAGCGAAGCAGAAGTACGGGAAGCGCTTTCGGGCATTTTGTGCCGCTGCACAGCTTACGTCAAGCCGGTGGAAGCGGTCCTACGTGCAGCCCAGCTAATGCGGGAAGAAAAAGACCAGCCCGCTGAACCTTTGGGCACGTTAAAGATCGTTGAAGCCGATGAAATTCCGGAGACAACGGTAGTAGGCAAAGCAGTCCCTAAAGTGGATGCCAGCAAACTCGTGCAAGGCAAACCTGCTTTTACAGCGGATTTTGCACCAACCGGCACGCTCGTAGCAAAAGTACTGCGCAGCCCGGTAGCACATGCGCGCATCAAGCGTATCGATGCTACCCATGCCCGCGCACTGCCTGGCGTGGCTGCTGTGCTCACATGGGAAGACCTCCCGCGCGTGGTTTACTCCACAGCAGGGCAGTCTGACCCCATCCCTGGGCCGCTGGATACTTTTTCTCTAGATAACAAAGTGCGCTTTGTCGGGGACCGCGTGGCTTTTGTGGCTGCTGAAACTGAAGCTATTGCTCAGAAAGCTTTAGAGCTGATTGAAGTAGAATACGAAGAACTGCCAGCCGTACTGGACTCGCGCGAAGCGATGAAACCTGGCGCACCAATCATTCACGATGAACCAGAATATGTGAATTTTGCTGACTCAGACCCCACGCACAATAAAGCAGCAGCTATCCGCATCGATATTGGTGATGTGGAGCAAGGCTTTGCAGAAGCTGACCGTATTTACGAGCAGGAGTATGAGGTCCCTAAGGTACAACAAGCGCATATTGAGCCGCATGTGGCGCTTTCTTACTGGGATGCCGATGGACGTTTGGTGATTTACTCCAGCACACAGGTGCCTTTTCATGCCCGGCGCATGCTAGCACCGTTGCTCAAGCTGCCAGTCAAGCGCATTCGCGTAATCAAACCGCGTATTGGCGGTGGTTTTGGCGGCAAGCAGGAAGTGCTGATTGAGGATGTGGTCGCACATCTGACTATCGCGACTGGAAAACCCGTGCTTTATCAGATGAGCCGTGAAGAAGAATTCATTGCTTCCCGCTCACGGCACCCGATGCGCATCAAAATGCGTACCGGCGTAAAGCGGGATGGCACGATTACTGCCAACGAGATGATCGCGCTTAGCGATACCGGTGCTTATGGCTGCCATGCCCTCACCGTCACGGGAAATACCGGGCAGAAATCCATGGCTCTCTACGTGGGCGATGGAAAGTACCGCTTGTCTCCCAATATCCGTTTTTATGCTGATATTGTCTATACCAACACACCGCCAGCCGGCGCTTACCGCGGTTATGGTGTGCCGCAGGGCTTTTGGCCGCTTGAGCGGCATATGGAGATGATTGCCCGCGACCTAGGCTTGGATCCGCTCGGCTTCCGCCTCAAGAACGCCTTAAGGTCCGGTGAATACCAGCCTTTCAGTACCTCTTGGAATGAGGGACGCGAACCGCGCCCTGAAATTGTGGAAACTGTTGGGCTGGAAGAGTGCGTACGCGAAGGCGCGCAAGCTATCGATTGGGAGCATAAGTATGGAAATCCAGAGTGGCATGAGGTTCCGGGTAAACCGCACTTAAAGCGCGGGATTGGCGTAGCCATGGTGATGCAAGGCACCGCAATCCCATATCTGGATATGGGTGGAGCCAGCTTAAAGCTGAATGACGATGGCTCTTTCAACCTACTTGTTGGAGCAACCGACCTGGGCACGGGCAGTGATACGATCTTGGCACAAATGGCAGCTGAAATCTTAGGTGTGAACACAGAAGATATCATTGTGTATTCTTCTGATACGGATTTTACGCCTTTTGATAAGGGCGCTTACGCCTCCTCGACTACTTATATCTCCGGCACTGCAGTGATTGAAGCAGCTATAGAAGTTAGCGAAAAGATTTGCGCACGCGCGGTAAAGATGTTTGCTGCAAATGGTAAAGTGGTAGCAGCAGACGAAATTACACTTAAGGAGGGCTGTGCTATAGCCCCCGATGGCAGCAGGATTACATTGGCAGAAATTGCTTTGGAGAGCTTACATCACGCTGAGCAGGAGCAGATCATGGCGGTCGCTTCTTACGTTTCGCCTAGCTCCCCACCGCCTTTTGCAGCACAATTCGCCACCGTCCTGGTCGATACGGAAACTGGGCAGGTGAAGGTAGAAGATTTAGTAATGGCTGTGGATGGTGGTGTGATCATTAATCCAGCTACCGCTTCTGGGCAGATTGAAGGTGGCATGGCGCAAGCATTAGGCTACGCCGTCTGCGAAGAAATGCGCTATGATGAGCATGGTGTTGCTCGGGAAAAGGACTTGGTTGACTATCATATTTTCCGTGCGGATGAAATGCCATATATGAAGACGATATTCGTGCAGACCTACGAGCCTACGCATCCTTTTGGGGCTAAAGCTGTGGCTGAAATTCCAATGGATGGAGTAGCTCCTGCGGTTGGCAATGCGGTATTAGATGCTTGCGGAGCTCAGATTTACGCTAACCCGATAACGCCGGAAAAAGTCTGGGAATCCCTGAAAAGAACAAAGAGAGGTTAATTTAATCGATGCCTATGTTCGGAAATTTTCAAAAAACCTCTGATCGTATTTTTGTAATTGGGCATATTAATCCAGATACAGATACGGTTGCTTCCGCGGTCGGTTATGCTTGGCTGCTCAGTGAACGGGATGGGTTAAATGCTATTCCAGCAAGGGCTGGTGCCCTTAATCGTCAGACTTCTTTTGTTTTTCAGCTCTTACAATTAGAAGTTCCAGTATTATTAACGGATGCTTCGCCGCGCTTTGAGTCGGTGATGCGCCGGCTTGATGTCGTTACCCCTGAAAAATCACTCAATGAAGCTTGGTCGATCCTTACGCGCACAGGCGGGATTGCACCGGTGGTTAATTCTGATGGTACCCCGTATGGAATCATCACAGGATCGAGCATTTTTGACTTCCTGCGCGATTTGATGGGACCGCACCCACGTTATAAGGATATGACGTTAGAGCAGCTCTTAGATATCCCCTGCCGGGAGGCTGCAACGACAGACATCCCAAAATTCCCCGCAGGAACGCGTATCAAAGATGTGATTAACCGCCTGCTGCGCATGGAGCAAAATGAATATTGGGTTGTGGATGAGAATGGGCGCTACTTAGGTGTTGTTCGCCAGCGAGACTTGTTGAATCCGCCAAGGATTAAGGTTGTCTTAGTGGATCACAATGAGCCGCAACAAGCTATTGCTTCATTAGAAGAGGCAGAGCTGCTTGAAATCCTTGACCACCACCGCTTAGGGAACCAGTCAACGCATAGCCCGATTAAATTCACGGTAGATATTGTTGGAAGCACCTCCACTTTGGTCTCCGAGCAAATCGAAGACGCTGGTTTGAGTGCGCCTCCCTCAATTGCGGGTTTACTCTTGGCAGGGCTACTTTCGGATACGCTTATTCTCAACTCACCTACAACAACAGACCGCGATCATCAAGCTGCTGAAAGGTTAGCTCGGTGGGCATTTGTACCCGGTTCCCCATTGGAAGATGAAAATATTCGCTCTTATGGCGAGAAAATAATCAAAGCAGGGGCAGGGCTTTCCACCCAAGACCCAGACGAAGTGGTCAGAACGGACATGAAAATTTACGAAGCAGCGGGGTACAAGTTTGCTATCGCCCAGGCTGAAACTTCGGATATCTATGAAATTGGGGATTACATCGACAAACTTAAACAAGCCTTGCAAAACCTAATAAACCAGAATGGCTTAGATTTTGCTGGCTTGATGGTCACGGATGTGGTTATGGGGTCCAGCCGGCTAATATTTGTCAATGCGCCATCAGCGCTGGAAGAATTGCCTTATAGACCCCTGCCAGATGGCACACTTTTTGCTGAGGGTGTCGTTTCCCGTAAAAAACAGCTTCTGCCAATTGTACTTTCGCTCTTAGAGGTTTAGATGGATGAAGTTCTGGACAAATTAGCAGAGTGCAATCGACAAGGAAAGCCAGTGTGCTTATGTGTGATTGTGAGAACGGAAGGTGCAGTACCGAGGCACGCTGGCAGCAAAATGCTGGTTTTCCCCGATGGAGAAACCATAGGAACGGTTGGTGGTGGCGGAGTAGAAGCAGAAGTGACGCAGGCAGCACTGGAAGCTTTGCGGAGTGGCAAACCTGCTTTGCTGCACTATTCATTAAAAGCCCAGAATGAAGGCAGCGTTGGCGTTTGTGGAGGGGAAGTGGATATCTATCTGGAACCATTCCTGGCTAAACCCAAGCTCTTGGTCATTGGAGCCGGGCATGTGGGCAAATCCGTTGCCAAATTTGGTAAGTTGCTTGGCTTCCAGGTGATCGTATCGGATGACCGCGCTGAGCTTTGCACACAAGAGGAATTTCCTGACGCAGACCAGCTCTTACCCGTTCCAATGCAAATGATCCCTGAGCAAATCGAGATTGATCCCCATACATATATTGTCATAGTTACCCGGGGCAGTGAAGTGGATGTGGACGGACTACCAGCGCTGTTAAAGACCCAACCCGCCTACATTGGCTTAATTGGTTCGCGCCGGCGATGGGAAGCCACCCGCCAAGCCTTGCTTGCCGAAGGGGTAAGTGAAGACAACCTGAGGCGTATTAAATGCCCAATAGGTCTGGACATTCATGCCGAAACACCTGATGAAATCGCTATCAGCATTTTAGCTGAGATCATTGCGCGAAAAAACGCACCGAAAAATCAACCTTCAAGGTGAAGGAGCTTTTATGTGGAAAAATTATCGCATTATTGAAACAACCGAAGAACTTACCCAACAATTAGCACAACATCAAGGCACAACCCGCATCATTGCAGGCGGGACGGACCTCATGGTTGAGATTCGTAATGGAAAATGGGCAGGATTGGAAACAGTTTTAGATATATCCAGAATCAGTGGATTAGATCAAATTGGACGAGACGAAAACCAGCTAATTCACATTGGTGCCCTGGTAACGCACAACGATGTGCTTCGCTCACCATTGCTGCGAGAGTATGCTTTTCCGTTAGTTCAGGCATGCGCGCGTGTGGCAAGTCCACAACTCCGCAACCGTGGCACCGTCGTCGGCAACTTGGTGACTGCATCGCCAGCGAATGATACGATCCCTCCGTTGATGGCGATGGGAGCGAGTTTGGTTTTAGCTTCTCAAGCAGGAGAACGTGTGGTGCCATTGGATGAGTTTTATATCGACGTGCGTCAAACGGTACTGCGACCAGATGAATATGTACGTGAGATTATTGTCCCTCAGCTGCAGCCGAATCAAGCTGGCAGCTTCAAAAAGTCTGCTCTGC
>BAABOD010000026.1:0-17567 GCA_040371255.1 Anaerolineaceae bacterium
GCCGGTCCCTCCACCTTTCTGGATAAGTGCGCCGCTTGGGGCTGTTCAATTGTTGCTAATATATAACACCCTTCTGAGGGATTTGCAAGGTCTACTGTGATAAAAACAATATATTAACCAGATCAATCCCGTCTAGATTGTTTCTGCTCATGGTTCAGCAAGTGACTCAGCCTCTCTCACAATAAAATTATCAAATAAAATTTCCACCCCCGATTCGTCAAAACTGCTGGCGACTAAACCGACATCACCATAAAGAAACTCTTGCGCTTCAACCTCCGCAACCACGCTGCCGTTTACTCGCAGCTGTAGTGCACTGCTTGCGCATAACGCTTCCAGGTGGTTGTGTTCTGAATCAATACCAGGTTGATTTTCTGCGCTGTAGAGCGTGAGGCGCTTGCCTTGCTGGTAACGGAATATCTCCACATACCCACCGCTGCCAACTGTTAGCGCATAATAATTATTCACGTCGCTATAGCCACAAATAATGCCATACGCAGCTTGAACTGTGCTTGGGTTTTGCCAAACATCAACTTCAACGATGATATCTTGATCGAAATATTGGTAAGGATTAGCCCAAATATCCTGCTGGGGCGTTGATAGAGTGATGCGGTACATACCATCAGCATAATCCGTGCTATTCCCACTCTGGCTGGCGCGATCCCAGCCGCTTTTAGGGTTGGAAAAGTCATCCTGAAAAAGGACTGAATCCGATGCAAGTGTTGGCAGAACAACCTCGGTAGCACTCCCCGTGCCATCTGAGCAGGCGCTGAGTAATAATAGGAGCGCAAAGAGAAGGAAAAATAGAACATGACGGTGAATTTGCATTTTTCAATCATACTCGATCATGCATCAGCTTTTAATTAACTTTTGAATATTGCAGTAATCATTAACCGATTCTTAATCCACGGAGCCTTGACAGTCTGAGAACTTTGCTTAAAATCAGAAAAACTTCCACACAAGGTTTGGTATGTAGGCTCACAATATTACTGTAGTAAAATTTGCAGTGACTAACAAAAATAAAACATAATATAATTGTCGTGCAGCTTGTTTTTTTTTGGTTTCCTAGTGTGGAGGCGGCAGAGATTATGGAAATGCCCTTCGAAAGGAAGAAACACCGATTAGGTCTTCTCTACGGGCTGGTTGCGGGGGTAGCCTTCTCTTTCTTCGCGTGGGGGCTAGATGCCATCAGGCTTGCTAATTCCCACGTCGCTTACCCCTATGCCAAATTTGTGCCCGCGTTAATCATCTGCGGTTTGGTTGGCGCTGCAATTGGTTGGCTGACTATTCGCCTCAATCGCTGGTATATTACGATCATTCTTTGGTTGGTGTTTGCTGTGTTAGGGGTTTGGTTGATGGTTTGGCTGCCGATTGAATTCAGCGCTGAATTTTTAAGCCGTCGGTCTCCCATCTTTGCACAACGCATCGCTTATCCGATGATTGACGGAGTAGACCAATTTCGCATCATCGGAATGCTGGTGGTCGGTGTGCTGATGCTGATTTGCGGCGGTATTGAAAGCACCATCGTTGAGCACGCCCTATCCACATCGAATGGCGGGGTAATCACCATCGTTTTAATTTGTGTGCTACTCATGGGAATTGCCGGCTTAGGCGTAGATGACATGATCAACAAGCCCTTCCGAGAACCCGTACAGGTGCTCGATGACCTGTTTGATTTCGCCATCGCAAATCACGGTAAAGAAGTGGATCAAACTTTAGCTCGCAAAAAGCACCTCAGCGCCGTGGAGGATATTTCCGATCTGCTTTTGGTCAATGGGCGGCGAATAACACTCATTGCCTTCGATCCTATGCTCGGACAGCTGGATTTTTTGGTTGATTTTCATGGAACCTGGGTGCGCTGTACGACCATTTACTCTCAACCAACCGATTGCATCTTAGTTGAGGAGCTATCCCATAAATATTATTCCTCACCCGTGCAAAAGGCAGATTATCCGTTTTGGGGAATTGTCAATGGGCACCCATCAGACTTATTGAGTTTTGGTATATAATCAATGTTCACAAGATTCAACCGTATTAGAGCCAATTTACATCATGGTTCCTCCAGATTAAGAAACGTGAAGAACCGTACAAGGAATTAGCATGAATGATAAATTGTTAAAAGTCGAGGGACTGGAAACCCAATTTAACACACCTGATGGGATTGTCCATGCGGTGAATGGCGTTTCTCTTGACCTGCATGAAGGCGAGACACTCTGCCTGGTAGGTGAGAGTGGCTGCGGAAAAAGTGTAACTGTGCTCTCCATCCTGCGGCTGATCCAATCACCCCCAGGCAAAATTGCCGCCGGAAAAGCTTTCTTTAAAGGGGAAGACCTTTTAGCCATGAGTAATGAGGAGATTCGCCAGATTCGCGGCGGGCAAATCAGCATGGTCTTCCAGGACCCAATGACTTCTTTGAACCCGATTATGACTATTGGTAAACAGTTAGAAGAACCGATGCTGCTGCATCTCGGCATCTCTAAGAACGAAGCCCAAGAACGAAGCATTAAGCTTTTGGAATCCGTCGGTATTCCGCAAGCGGCTGACCGCCTCAAGGATTACCCGCACCAATACTCCGGCGGTATGCGCCAACGCGTGATGATTGCCATGGCACTCTCGTGTAACCCCCAGATTCTCATTGCCGATGAGCCGACCACAGCCTTAGATGTTACCATTCAAGCCCAAATCGTTGACCTCGTCGTGCGTTTAAGGGAAGAGTTTGGCATGGCGATTATCTGGATTACGCACGACTTGGGCATTGCAGCCAGCATTGCGAACCGAATTTCGGTAATGTACGGCGGCTTTATCATTGAGGAAGCCCCTGTTTCAGAACTATACGCTCACCCAACACATCCATATACGATCGGCTTGCTCAACAGCTTGCCACAGATCCAAGTGCGCGGGCGCAAGCGCTTATATTCCATCGAAGGGATGCCCCCGGTGCTTTATCAGATGCCGCACTCCTGCCCCTTCGCCCCCCGTTGCAAGTGGGTGGTGGAGCACTGCTGGCATGAAAACCCGCCCCTGGATCCAATTAGTAATGGACATACGGTAGCTTGTTGGGTTGATACAGTAACAGGAAAAGAGCGCTAATGAATAATAACCATAACGAAGTGCTAGTCAAAATTGAAGATTTAAAAATGTATTTCCCGATTTATCGGGGAGTGATCCGCCGCCAGGTGGGCTCAGTTAAAGCAGTTGACGATGTCTCCTTAGAGGTTTACAAAGGCGAAACATTAGGCCTCGTGGGTGAATCTGGTTGCGGAAAAACCACTTTGGGGCGCACAGTGCTGCAACTCTATAAGCCCACCGCCGGGCATGTCTATTATGAAGATGTTGATCTGACCAAGCTCAAACCTGAGGCACAGCGCCAAATGCGCAAATATATGCAGATGATCTTCCAAGATCCTTATGCCAGCCTAAACCCACGCATGAGTGTGCGGGATATCATTGGTGATCCCATGGTGGCGTTTGGAGCTGCCAGCGGTAAACAGATCGATGATCGTGTACGCGAATTATTACAACTCGTGCGCCTCGACCCGGAATATGCTAATCGTTTTCCGCATGAGTTTTCGGGCGGCCAACGCCAACGCATTGGTGTGGCACGTGCATTGGCGATGAACCCCTCATTTATCGTTTGTGATGAACCTATTTCCGCTTTGGATGTTTCCATCCAAGCGCAGGTAGTCAATCTGCTCGAAGATTTACAACGCGACCTGGGCCTCACTTACTTGTTTATCGCGCACGACCTTTCAATGGTGCGCCATATTAGTGACCGCGTCGCGGTGATGTATTTGGGCGTAGTGGTAGAGCTTTCGGACCGGAATGAAATTTATTACAACCCGCTGCACCCTTATACTAAGGCTTTGCTCTCGGCAATCCCTGTGCCCGATCCTGCCTATTACGAGACCCATCAACGCATTATCCTTGAGGGCGATGTTCCTTCCCCTGCTAATCCACCTTCCGGGTGCCGTTTCCGCACCCGTTGTCCCATTGCCATTGATGAGTGTGCCTTAGAACGTCCAGAATTACGTGAAGTGAGTCCGGGCCACTTTGTGGCATGTATTCGAGTCAACCCTGAAGAAGTTCAACGTAAGGAGGTGATTGATCAGGAAAGCCTATGAGTTCAATTTCGTTGTATCAGTTCGTCAAAAAAACTTTTTTCAATTCTCTAAAGGAGGAGAATCACTATGCGTAAACTGTATTTGATCATTGCATTGGTTCTGGTGGCAAGCATGGGATTAGCCGCATGCGCGGGTACACCCACTACTCCAGCCACAGAGGCTCCAACGGAAGCCCCTACCGAAGCCCCAACCGAGGCTCCAGAGGAAACCGAAGCCCCGACGGAAGAACCAACCGAGGTTCCCGAAGAACCTGTTTCTTTGAACCCTTACATCGGTTCAAACAAGTTGGATGGAAATGGCGTACCGCCGACCTTCTTTGATGATGTCCACATCCGCAGAGGATTTGCTTATGCGTTTGACTGGGAAACCATCATCAATGAGGTTTATCAGGGCGAAGCTGTTCAATCCTATGTTCTTTCGTTGCCTGGCATGCCAGGTTATGACCCTGAAGCCCCTCATTACTACATGGATCTGGAAAAATCCGCTGAGGAGTTCAAGTTAGCTGATGTCGATAAAGATGGCATCCCCGCTGGTGAAGACCCCGATGATGTGTGGGAGATGGGTTTCCGCCTGCAAATGCTTTACAACACAGGCAATACCACCCGCCAGATCATTGCTGAAATCTTGCAGCAAAACCTCGCCGTAGTCAATGAAAAATTTACGATCGAAGTCCTCGGTCTGCCCTGGCCAGCATATTTGGCTGCCCAGCGTGCTCACAAGATCCCGATTATGACCGGCGGCTGGCTGGAAGATATTCATGACGCTCACAACTGGTATCAGCCTTATACGACGGGTACTTATGGCGTCCGCCAGAACATGCCCGAAGAACTGAAGGCTCAGTTTAAGGCATTGCTCGACGAAGGCGTTTCGAAAATTGATCCTGCCGAACGCCATGCTGTCTATCAGCGGTTCAATCAGCTGTATTACGAAACAGTGCCTGGCTTCCCGATTGTATTGGCAACCTCACATGGCTTTGAGCAGAAGTGGATCCAGGGTCGTATTATGAACCCCATTTACTCTGGTATTTACTTCAAGACTATTTCCAAGGCTGAAGGTGCCATGAATCCGGATAGGCTCACTTATGCTACGATTGGTGATATGCTCACGCTTGACCCAGCGCTAAGCTACGATACGTCCAGTGGTGAAGTTATCCAGAACATTTATGAAACCCTTGTGTTCTACGATGGCGAAGCCACCGATAAGTTCGTGGGTCAATTGGCAGAATCCTGGGAGGTTTCCGATGATGGTACGGTTTGGACCTTCCATATTCGTGAGGGCGTGAAGTTCCACGAAGGTCAAACTTTGACACCGACCGATGTGGCTTATTCATTCCAACGCGGCTTGCTGCAGGGCGGTTATTCTTCTCCTCAGTGGCTGCTGGCAGAACCCTTCTTTGGTGTCGGCGTTGACGATATCTCCTTGCTGGTTGATGAAACCGGTGCTTTAGCAGATGACCGTGAAGGATTGATGGCTGCGGATCCTGCTAAACTCAAAGCCGCCTGCGAGACAGTCCAATCCAAGATCGTCGCAGACGATGAAGCTGGTACCGTAACCATGACCCTTGCCCAGGCTTGGGGTCCATTCTTACCCACCATTGCGAATGGTTGGGGTTCTATTATGAATAAAGAGTGGGTCATCTCTAATGGCGGTTGGGATGGAAGCTGCGATACCTGGCAAAATTTCTATGCCATGACCGATGCTGAAAATCCCTTTACACCGATTGCCAATGGCACTGGTCCATACAAACTGGACCACTGGACGCAGGGTACTGAAATCGTGCTAACCCAATTCGATGAATATTGGGGCGAGCCTGCCAAGGTGCCGAACGTTTCCATTCTGATTATTCCTGAATTTGGAACCCGCTTTGCCATGCTGCAAGCTGGCGATGTCGATTTCATGGATGTTCCTGTAGAACAACGTGCTCAGGTTGACCCATTGGTTGCCGAAATCGCAATCTACAACGCAGAAACGAATACTTACGAAGCTCCAGTCCCGGTGTGCAGTGTGGACACCACTAAGCTTGGTATCGAGCGGTTTGAGATTTGCGATACCCCCAGCGATCAGCCCTTGCGCCTGTATTTTGGCCGTCCTGGTCTGCAGCAAGATGTCATCCTGTTCAACTTCTTTATTCAGTAGAAGCTTGAGCAGGTAAGAAACTGATACAAATTGCGGGAGCCCCGCGGGGCTCCCGCAACCCCTTAGTTTTTTAGCTTACGCTGTGCACAGAAATCTTTTCTGTCCACATCGAAAGGTAAAAGAAGTGAGAGGTAGATTATGACCAATTACATTATACGTCGCTTGCTGTTGGTTCCGCTATTGCTTTTTGGCGTGACCATCGTTATCTTTGGCATGTTGCAGCTTTTAGGCCCCGTGGAACGCTCCGCTCTGTATATCAAGGATTTCCCCAAAAATGACAAGCAAGTGCAAGCAGTGATCAAACAATATGGGCTGGATCAACCTTTTTATGTGCAATATTGGCGCTGGCTGACTGGTGTTGTGGACCCTGTAACCGGTGAACGTGATGGCGGCATCCTTTATGGAGATTTTGGCTATTCGCGGACTGCTTCCCAGCCTGTAATTGACATCGTCAGGGAGCGCTTCCCTAACACCGTGGATTTAGCTCTCTGGACGATTTACCCGATGCTTTCCATAGGTATTTGGATGGGCGTCCAAGCGGCTGTTAATCAAAATAAGTTCTTCGATCAAGCAGCACGCGTCTATAGCATCGTTGGTACTTCTTTCCCGACCTTTGTGTTTGGTTTGCTCCTATTAATGCTGCTCTACGCTAAAGCCGGCTGGTTTATGCCCGGGAAGCAATCCAACTGGGTAACCGCACTCATCTATTCAGGTGAGTTAAAGCAATATACGCACCTGTTAACTATTGATGCAATCCTGAATCTGCGCTTTGATGTTTTGTGGGATGCCCTGCGGCACATGATCATGCCGATCATAACCCTTTCTTATATCAACTGGGCGACTTTTGTCCGCGTTACACGCTCCTCAATGTTGGAAACACTGCGCCAGGATTATGTCGTAACCGCGCGTGCGAAAGGCTTGAAAGAGAAAGATGTGATTAACAATCATGCCCGCCCCAATGCGATGCTGCCAGTGGTAACCCTGGCAGGATCTAGCATCGTTGGGTTGCTTGGCGGGGTAGTGATCACCGAAACGGTTTTCAACTACCCTGGCATCGGGAAAGCTGCTGCTGATGCCGCTGCACAGCTGGATGTTGTCACGATTTTGGGGCTGGCAATTTTCACCGGCACTATCCTCATTATCACAAACTTAATCGTTGATGTAATTTACGCGTTTATTGATCCGCGCGTTAGACTGACTTAAGGAGCCTTGCATGACCACGCAAAATACCACAATTCCTACTGGTGATAACCGCCTCCTAGAGGAAACCCGCTCAACGAAAAAAGTGGGTTGGTTAGAGAGAACCGTCGGAACGGATCTTTATCGCATTCTTAAGGGGATGGTTAAAACTCCCACCTCTGTGATTGGTATGATCTTGATTTTCATCTTCATCCTCATCGCCATCTTCGCTCCTGTCATTGCTCCACCTGTCGGGAATGACCCGTACAAGATGCCCCGGGATGGCTTTATGGGTGAACCGCAAGCCCCTGGATCTCCGTGGACTAGAAACGTGCCCGAAATTCCTTTTTGGTACAAAGCAGTTACCGGAAATGAAGAATGGGTGCACCTTTTAGGTACTGCTCAAGGGCAATATGATATTTTTTATGGCGTTATTTGGGGAACCCGCACGGCATTTCAAACGGGCTTTATCGTCGTGATTGCCACGGTCCTCATTGGCATCGTTATGGGCTCAATTGCCGCATATTATGGCGGAGGGGTTGATAATGCCATCATGCGGCTTACTGATATCTTCATGACTCTACCTTACATCATGATGGCGCTGATTTTTTCAGCAGTACTGACGCCTATTCTGGGCCGCAGCTTGCTGCCCCCCATGATCGCGATGATAAGTTTTGGTTGGATGGGTTACGCACGTATTATCCGTTCGGATATCCTCTCCATTAAGGAACGTGATTACGTGCTAGCAGCCAGAGCCTCTGGTCTCAAAAACGGGCGCATCTTGTTCAAGCATATTCTGCCCAACGCTATTTATCCCACTTTAGTGTTAGCCACGCTTGGCTTCGGGGATGTGGTGCTCAGCTTTGCTGCCCTTTCTTTTTTAGGGATTGGTACAGAAGTAGGTTACGCCGATTGGGGACAAATCCTCAGCTTCGCGCGCAACTGGATCACCAGCTTGGATAATTATTGGTATATCGTGGTTTTCCCTGGTCTCACTCTGACCATGTTTGTGATGGGCTGGAACTTAATCGGCGATACCCTGCGTGATGTGCTCGACCCGCGCATGCGCGGGAAGATTTAATCTCTGCATTGATGTTAAATCCCCTGGCAGTTGCCGGGGGATTTTTTTACCCAGTCCCTATTCAGCGATATAATTTTTCTAATTATGCTCCGCTCAACACAACCTCGCCAAGGTTCCTCTTCCAATAATATCCTGGGAATTAATTTGGATGGTGAAAAACTGCTGGTTGTCTACGGCAGCCCTAATGGTATGGTGTATGAACGCTTGGCGGTTCCTACACCCCCTGATGCGAGTTTTGCTGCAATCCTTGAGCTAATCATGCTCCAAGCGGATAAGCTCCTCACACTGACGCAAGCCCAACATTTACCCCTGCCAGATCGTGTTTCAGTCGCTGTTTCCGGTAACCTCGATTTTGAGAGCGGGGTGGTGCTCTCTGCGGAAGACTTCCCGGAATGGAAGCAGGAGCCTGTGCGGACGCAGCTTTCGGTGCGCTTCAATCTTCCCGTTACAGTTGAACAAAAAGCAAACGCTGGGGCTTTGGCTGAGTACTACTTTGGCGCTGGCAAAAAATCGCAGGATTTCGTCTTCATCAGCCTGGATCCAGTCGTACGGGTGGGGATCTTGACTGCAGGTCAGCTTTACCGCAATAGCAGCGGAACTTCCGGTCAGTTAGGCAAACTCCTGCTCAGCGAGGATGGTCCAGCAGGCTTTGGCAGACCCGGCTCGCTCACTGGCTTTGCCAGCGCACGGGGCATGCGCGAATTGGCACTGCTGCGCTTCCCGGAGCACTGGAACCCAGATACAGATATCTTTCAGATGATTGCTGATGCAAAAGCCGGCGACCCTTACGCTCTGGAGGTTTTCAGTGAAGCCGGCGCGCAATTAGGCTATGGTTTAGTGGTTCTAACTCATTTGCTGCAACCTGAAATGATCATCGTGGGGTTTCCGGGCTGCTTATTGGGCGATGCATTGATCAAGCCGATTCAAGATGCACTAAGCCAGGCAACACGTTTAGAGAGTGCCCAATTACCAAAGCTGATTCCTTCGCCGCTCTGCACACGTTTGCAAGCCTTAGAAGCGCTTGCTCCTGCCGTTCATCAATTCCATTTAGGTAAATCCTAAGAATTAAAGAAATAAGCCTGCAGTGAAACCGCAGGCTTAAATGGAACAATCTTGAAACTCAACTGATTCGGGGGATATCCCCTAGCGCATTTTTTCCGTTTGCCTTCTTGGAAGATTTCTTTAACTCTTTTTCCATTTTCTTCATTTCTTTCTCTGCCGCTTTGGCTTCTTTGGCGAGGCGTCGTTCCAAGCGTTTGCCATCTTCAATCGCTAAGCGCCTGCCCACACGAATAGTTTCAACAACGTAGTAAACAAACAGAATGGCTGCGACCACCCCAACTACGAGGGTGCCAAGTTTTATTTCCTCGCCCCCAGCAAAAGGAAGCCTGACTGGAGCCGGCTCAAGGAAGTAGTGCACCAAGCTGAAAATAATCGCTAAAATACGCAGCTCAGTAGGTCCAATCTTGATGGTTGTCATCTCAAATACACCGGTCACATGGGTTTTTAGGTAGACTGTGATCATCATCAACAAGTAGCCAATCGCGCCAAACGCTGCTACCAGCAAGCTGCTCATTCCGGCAAAACCGAAGCCAAAAAACATGCAGACAGCCGTAAAACCATCTACCGAATGATCGATAAAGTAGCCAAAATTAGGGCGTTCCTTGTGACGGTAACGTGCTAAGGTGCCATCTAAGCTATCCCCAAACCAATTAATCACAAACCCTAAGCAGAGGACTAAAATCCAAGGATTCCGGTAAGGTCCGCCTGTTCTTCCTGCCATAATGCCACTTACCAAAGTGAGCGCGGAGCCTAATATGCCAAGCACGGTGAGCATATCCGAATTTACCCAATCTGGCATGTGCTTCGCAAGGAAGTTTAAGACTGGCCTTTCGATTGGGCCGAGCAAAATGTCATTTTTTCTCTCTACTTTTCCATCTTTCATGCTTACCTCTCATTTGAGTTGCTTGATTTGAGGAATCACCTCTGGCCAGATGGGGTAAAACATGGACCACTGGTCTGGATATTTAATAATAACTTTCTCTGTCTCTTTTAACACTTTTTCGGCGTTAAGGATGTACTCCTCTTTTAGGTCGTCCCGCTGCTCAAGCGCAATAGGCGCAGAGCTCTCCAAGAAAAAAGTATTATCGGTTTGGGCGACGCCATAAACGACCCGGACGGTAGCGCCGCTATCCAATGCCATGCGTACATAAAAAGTGGGGAGAGGGGCAGGTCTTCCAAAAAATTTTGGTTGATACTTTACCTCTTGGTTGGATTCAATCGGGCGGTCGATGCCGGTTACTAAGCTCTCCCCATGCTTCAGCGCTTGTTTAGCTTCCCGAAAGGCGCTTAGGTTGATGGGTAAAATACGCATGCCGGCATCTTCGCGAATTTTGTTTTGGGTTTTATACGTGCCCTGAGGGTTGGGATAAGACAAAATCACAACCGGCAGACCCAGTTTCACGACCAATAAGCCCATTAGGTCAAAAGCGCCTAAGTGCGGACCGAGCAATATCTGAGGTTGGTGCTGATCTTTGCCTTCAGTTAACATCTGTTGGAAATTTGGTGAGAGTCTCACGCGCTGTTTGCATTCTTCGATACGGTGATAGTAGTAAAAAAAATCAAATAAAGCTACGACGTCATTTTGCATTACCTGACGGGAAAGCTGTACTAATTGTTTGCGATTTAAGCTTTCTGCAGAAGCCACCCACTGGTTTGCCTTAATTGCCAGCATTAAATTGCTGTTTTGGGCTAAGGCGATGGCGCTGCCAGCAAGACGCGCCAACCTATGACCGGAAGTTAGAGACAAATGCTTCCCCATCCATAAACCCAATTTAATGATATCCATACTTCGCTGTCTCGATTAATCCGTTGTTAATGGTGCTTCAATTCTAACCGATTACAGCAATTCCTTCTTCAGGCACTTGACGCCGCAGAAGCAGCAATCGAATTAAAGCCGCCAGCACATAAGCTAAGCCTGCCACGAGGATAATCACCGCACCTGAGGGAAAATTGAGCACATAAGAGATTATTAAGCCAACAGTACAAAAGAGCATGCTCAGCGCTGCGGAAAGCGCCATGATAGCCCGCATGTCCTTGAGGTAAAGGTTTGCTATCGCTGGAGGAATGGTAAGCAAGGCAATAACCATAATCAGCCCAACCACACGCATGGCGATTACCACCGTAAGTCCAATGAGTGTGATCATTGCCAGATAAAGTGGACCAACAGGTACATTGCGCACAGTAGCAAAAGTTTGGTCAAAAGAAAGCGCTAAGAGCTGCCGGTAAAATAACAGCATGAAAACCAGGGAGAGCAGCGCAATACCCGCCATCAACCACAAATCCATGGTTGAGACAGCTAAAATACTGCCGAAAAGATAGCTCATCAGGTCAGCTTTGTAGCCTGGGCTTAGGCTGAGGAAGATGATCCCAATAGCCATGCCGATAGCCCACATCACTCCGATAATCGTATCGGCGCGTTGGCCTTCTTTACGGTGGACTAAACCCATGGCTAAAGAAGAGAGCAGGCTAAAGCCAACCGCACCCAGTACGGGATCCGCTCCTAAAAAATACGCAATCCCAACACCGCCATAAGCTGCATGCGCAATCCCTCCGCTAATAAACACGATGCGGTTCAACACAACCAGTGTGCCAATAATTCCACAAGCTATGCTCACCAAGACGCCTGCCAAAAGGGCGTTACGCATAAACCCGTAGGACCAAAGGGTAGTTAGAAATTGGATCATTGTTGTTCCTCCTGCGATTGGTCATGCTCTGCCAAAACGCGATGCGGCACGCCATGGGCGATAAGATCCACCGGGCAGCCATAAACTGAACCCAAGATTTCCGATGTAATTTCCTTTGCGCCATGATAAATTAGGCGGCGATTAACGCAGCCGATGGTCTTCACATAAGATGAAATCGCCATTACATCATGGGAGATGAGCAGGATCGCAACGTGAGTGTTGAGCTCCCTGAGCAATTGGTAAATATGGGTTGTTGCTTGTGGGTCCACGCTGGCTGTGGGTTCGTCTAAGATTAATATTTGCGGCTCTACAGCCAGCGCCCTGGCAATATACATACGTTGCCGCTGCCCCCCAGAGAGTTCGTTAATGGTGCGCTTACGGAGGTCCAGAATGTCCATCTGGCGCAAGGCTTCTTCCACCTTGAGTTTATCTTGGTCATCCATACGCAGCTGGGAGAAGCCAGGTTTGAGCCTGCCCATACTGACCACGTCCCAAACGCAGATTGGAAAATCTTTATCATAGATTTGCAACTGCGGGACGTAACCAATCACTTGGCGTCCAACTTCGGGGGGTTTGCCCATCACGCTCACACGTCCTTTACGCGGCTTCACCAAGCCCAATATAACCTTGATAAGCGTGGTTTTTCCGCCGCCATTGGGACCAATCAAGCCAACGAAATCGTCACGGTAGAGGGTGAAAGTAACATCTTCGAGAACACTATCGGCTTCGTAGCTAGCCCAGACGTGCTCGAGGGAAATCACAGGTTCGTGAGGGTTTAGTTCCATAGAATGCTCCTATTTCAACGCAGCGGCTAATTGCGCTGCAACATAGCGCATGTTTTCTGACCAATTTTGCGCCAAGGGGTCAAGCTCTACGATTTGCGCGCCGCCAAGTTGATCGGCGATGGATTGGGCTAACTTCTGATTTACGCCTTTTTGCGTAAATACATAGGTAACCTGGTGTGCACGTGCCTGCTCAATAATTTTGGCAAGGTCATCTGGGCCCGGCTCCTGACCTTCCTGCTCCACAGCTAACATCTGCAAGCCATATTCGTCCGCAAAATACCCCCAGGAGGGATGGACACTGAGAAAAACGTTTCGCGAGATACCCGAGAGCGCCGAGCGGATATCCGCATCGACCTGATCAATCTCCTGCAGCCACGTCGCAAGGTTCTGTTCATAGATCGGAGCGTTATCTGGATCAAGCTCAGCTAAAGCGGCTGCCATGTTAGCAGAAATTTGTTTAACCCGGCTGGGGGAGAGCCAAATGTGCGGGTCTGGTTCCCCTGCTTCTTCCCCATTTTCGCTAGGTGCAGCGGGAAGACGCACCACCCCCTCGGCAGAATCCACAATCTTGAGGTTAGGGTTAGCTGCAGTAAAACGTGGCAACCAAGCTGCTTCGAACTCCACGCCAATACTAAAGTAAAGCTGGGCGTTTGTTAGGCTGCGCATTTGCTCCGTGGTAGGTTCATAAGTGTGGGGGTCCTCTCCAGTACCGACCATTGCTTGCACTTCAACCAGATCCCCAGCGATTTTTTGGACGAAGTACGCTTGTGGCTGCACACTCACCATCACAACCGGTTTATTTGCCTGGGGTGTGGCAGGAACATTTGCACAAGCCGAAAGTAACAAAATGACCAGTAATACTGCCAGGGTTAGTTTTTTCATGCTGACTCCTTAGATTTATTTTGGCACTTTGGACAGACGCCGAAAAATTGAAGCAGATGATCCTTCACCGCAAAAAGTGTCTGACTTTCCACCTGATGAACCAAACCATCGAGGTCTTCGGTGCCATTGAACTCCACCGCACGGTGGCAAACTTGGCAGACGATGTAGTGATGGTGCCCAGCTGAAGCTGGCAGATAGCCTAAGCTGCCCTCCGGTTCGTAGACCATCGAAATCAGCCCCAAGGAAGCAAACAGCTCCAACGTGCGATAGACGCTGACTAAGCTCGCGCGTTCGCCTTGCGCCTTGAGCTGCTGGTAGATCGCCAAAGCGGTTTGTGGGGTTTGGGTGTTTTCAAGCAGCTGCATCACTTGTTTGCGCGGTTTGGAGATGCGATAACCCGCTTGTGTCAATAATTTTTGCCAGTCCATAGTTCCTTATTGTAAAAGTTTTTCAATAGGCGCATATTTTATTAGGGTATCCCATCGATGTCAAATCCAAAGGATGAAAATTGCTTATCATGTAGAGGGTTTACAAATAATGTTAGGGTTACGTAGAAATGTCTTAATAAGTGGACTAAGTCATTGGTATGAGTTTTTTCACATAGCTCAACGCCTTAATTCTTCTTGTCTATAATGGACACAGTTGCCCTAACCCTAACCCTTACCCAGCAGCATGCGGCTCTTTTTTGGCTATGAGGTGGTGCTGAAAAAGTGGACACGAGCTAAGGGATAAAATTGTAATACTGAGCAAAACAGTAGTCCAAAATGACACGCAAACCGAGAAGACAATATACCGAAGAGTTCAAAAGGGAGACGGTTGCATTGATCCAGAATAGTGGCAAGAGCCAAGCTCAGATTTCCCGTGAACTTGGGATCAGCGATAACAACCTCTCGCGCTGGCTTCAGAAGTATGGTCAAGAAAACCATCAAGACGGAGGGCAAACCGTGAGCCAAGAAGACTTTCAGGCTATGCGGGCGGAACTGCGTCGGGTGACGGAGGAAAGAGATATTTTAAAAAAAGCCTTGAACATTTTCTCCCGGAGCGCGTAGAGCGTTATGAGTTCATTCAGGAACAGAAAGAAGAGCATCCAGTGGAAATACTCTGTGAAATAATGCATGTACGCCGCAGTAGCTATTATGCTTGGAAAAAGAGACAGCCAGGGAAACATGCCATGGAAGATGAACTGATAAAGCGCATGATGCAGCTCATATTTAACCAGAGCCGAAGGACCTATGGCGGACGTCGGCTTCAGGCCAGCTTGAAAAAGGCAGGGATCAACGTCTCCAGGCGCCGCTTGAGCCGATTGATGAAGGCAGAGGGCATGGTGCCAAAACAAGTCGAGAAATGGCATCCGCAAACCACCCAAGCGAATGAGGTGCATGAAAAAGCTCCCAATTTACTTGATCAGGACTTCAGCGCAGAGCGCCCTAATCAGAAATGGGTTGTTAACATAACTTACATCCCCACCAAAGAAGGCTGGTTGTATCTAGCCGTGATATTGGATCTGTTTTCGCGAGCCGTGGTGGGCTGGTCAATGCAACGGCGAATGACCACTGACCTGGTCATGGAGGCTTGGAAGATGGCTTGTGCTTGGAGACAGCCGCCAGAGCAACTGCTGCATCACAGTGATCTAGGCAGCCAGTATACAAGCAAAGCTTATCTAGATTTGTTACGGGAGAAAAACTGCCAGATCAGCATGAGTGGCAAGGGAAATTGTTATGATAATGCTTGTGCGGAGAGTTTTTTCTTCACGTTGAAAGGAGAGTGTGCGGACAGCGTATTTGAGAGCAGGGCAATAGCCAAAACTAGCATATTTGAGTACATTGGGATTTGGTACAATCGTGAAAGGCTCCATTCGACATTAGGTTATCTATGTCCATTGGAGTTCGAAATAAGGGAGGCTAGTGTCCAATAAACTGTTGCCACCCCACCCCATTCGGTCAGATCGCTGGGGAAGGGAAATTAGTTTGATAGAGGGCGGCGCCCTCTATCAAGGATTAACTCCCCGTCCCGTTATGCCTCAAAATAAAATCTAACTATAGTGTTCATCGTTGCCTCAAAATGAACCTAACCGGTCAATTTTTAAGATTCGGGCACGTGCTGCTTGAATCGATTTCCACAGCGCGACCGGGTTGAGAGAATTATAAACACTCGTCAGCTGCTCTTTGATAGCCGGATCAACTTGGTCTGAGGCTAACACCCTTTGATAAGGGGTTTTAGCACGGTCATGAATGCGATGCGTTTTGTTTCCCACCACCGTCTTGCCAACTAACTTCATCACCGGCTGAAAGAAATTGACAAAGAGGTGCATGTTCTCATAAAGCGCTCTGAGCAACTCTAACATCTCTTGGCTTTCAAAGCGGTCATAACCCACAGCCTTGCGCACCACAGACCAATTCTTCTGTTCGATATGTGCTTGGTCATTCTTGTGATATGACCTGCAGCGCGTAAAGGTAATTTCATGATCGAAACAGTAGTGATAAAGCAAACCGTTAATAAATTCAGTGCCATTGTCACTGTCCACACCCCGGAGAGGGAAGGGCAAACGCGCTCGCAATAAATCAATCGCTTTCATTGTTTCCTCTTGAGTTTTAGCAGGCAAAGCGATGCACTCCGTCCAGCCAGTGGCAATATCGGTGGCACTGAGGGTGTGAAGGTAAGTGCCAACGGTAGTTTCCCCACAATGCGCCACCAAATCAACCTCCATAAAGCCCACTTGTTCCTCATCCCACGGTGTAAAGATGCGCACGGGGATTTGGCTCTTGAGCAAGCTCCCTGGCTTGGTGGTGGAAAGCCCGTGTTTTTTAGTGCGATAACGACAATCTTTCAAGCAGCGATCTATGGTTGCAGCGCTCATGTGCAATAAGGCTGCTTTATGCTCCTCACTAAGTACCAATTCGCCACAAGCTTCTAACCGCGCAATGAACTCTCCCATAAAGGGCTGCAGACGCTTGGAACAAACATAACCACTCCATTCCCAGATCTGTTCCAGAATCTTGATAACATCCCCACGATAGACCTTTTTCCTGCCTGGTTTTTTGAGGCCCGTCCCTCGTTTCTCATGCCGCAGCAAGTGAATCGCATATTTGCGATTGTAGCCCGTGGTTGCTACCAGTTCATCTAAAATCCGGCTCTTTTGGGCTTTCTTCGCTTTCCAATAACGTTCCCGCACTGCGGCAATTACTTCTGCTCTACTCTTTTTGCTCATCATAGTCTTTCTTTGCGATACTCCTCATACCGCAATAGTATGATCTATTTTGAGGCAACATATATTTTGAGAGTTAGATTATTTATGAGGCAATGCGTCCCAGCGATAGTTAATATGGATAATATTATAAATTTAGTTCGCTGGGAAGGGGAGTAAGAGAGGAAAGGTTGCTATTGTGCTGTTCGTCATAATTTTGTCGTTACTTCGAGAAAACTCGGAATAATCGAACGACAATTTTAAAGCTCCTAATCATATTTAGAACGTTTTTACTTTAGGACACTATCACTTTGCTCTTACAAACTAAACGAGAACCCATACGGTTCTATTCGATTTTAACTGTGCGGACACCTTCGAGGTTAGAGAGCTCTTCCACGAGATGCTCCAGCTTCTCCCCGCGGTCTAGCTCCGCCACCACGCGTACACGAATGCGAT
>BAABOD010000027.1:0-17052 GCA_040371255.1 Anaerolineaceae bacterium
TCGGCGTAATTAAGGTAGCAAGAATGCGCATTAAAGTTGTCTTACCAGCGCCGTTAGGACCTAATAGTCCAAAGACACCCACATCACAACTGAGAGAAACATGATTGAGGGCATTAGTATGTGCCCCTCTATATCGTTTAGTTATATTGTTAATTAGTATAGGCATGAGCCATCTCCCGTAAACCAAATAGTGGAACTTACCAACATTAACCGATTTAAAAAACCTTTTCTATCCGAAAGTTAGGCAGAGTTGTATTTAATGTTTTAATCGGGGCCGCATAGGCTCATATCTTGACAATTATACTCATACCAGTAATAACAACCATTGTTGTTACACTCGCTACACAATCTTGCATTAAAATCTTGTTCACCTGGATACCAAGTATCGCAGCAAGTACCACTCCATGCCCACGAAGTACACGTAGTTGCTTCTACTGGAGCAGCCAGGATTGGTACTATCACAAGTGCAAGGATCGTAGCACCTAAGATCACTGTTAATGCTTTCCGCATAGAAACATTGAGTGAAGAAAAGCCTAGTTTTGACATTTTTCCTCTATTATATTTAATGCATCACTATTTCGGTAAGTTCCACTATTTGATCGACGGTATTTGGATGTCCGACTTTTTCTATAGTTCCCTGCTTGTTAATAACTACAAAAGTAGGTGTTCCACTAATAGAATATTTATTAAAAATTTCAGGCGTTGCGGATAATATATGCAAATTCTTATAGCCAATAAAAGAATATTCATCCTTAAATTTCAAGTTTTCTTCTCTGCTACTTATCGAGATCAATAAAACTTCAATTTTATTGCTCTTACTTAGAAATTCACGAAGTGCTGGATACATTTTTTGACAAGCAGAGCAAGTATGCGAACTGAATACTAGGAGGATAGGCCGGCCTTGATATTGAGATAGCGAAATCTCTTTTCCTTCAATATCATTTAGGCCAAAATCTGGTGCCTGGGTACCTATTAATGATTCAACCTCTTCAGCTTGGGATGAAACTGATTTCAATAAAGTTAATTGCTTAATAAATCTTATATCCTTCAAGACAAAAATTAATAAAATTGATTGCAATACTAATAGAACGATTATCATTATAGGAATAAACGTTTGTCCATGAGAATTCGACTGATCCATTTTTTTTTACCTCTTATAAATGAGCTTTCCCCGCAGCAAGCTGCGGGGACATGACCTGTTTTTATTAGATTATATCACGATATTCTCCGCCGCGGCGCAGGGCTTGAATGTTCATCTCCACAAATTTCTGCAAGCGCTGAGCGGTATGGTTCTTGAGCGCTTTTTCCAAGGCGTCTTCAGGCAGGATCTCTATATTAGCAAGCAAAGCACCGAGCATGACCATATTGGTGGCGCGTTCATTGCCAATTTCCCGTGCGATCTCGTTGGCAGGCAGTATCACCACCTGAATATCCGTGCGCGTGGGCTTGCGGTTGACCATGGACTCATTGACAACCAGGCAGCCACCGGGTGCAATCATATCCTCATATTTATCCAATGAGGGCAGGTTAAGCGCCAATACCGCCTTAGGGTGCTTAACGGTAGGTGAGCCAATTTCTTCATCAGAAACGACCACGGTACAGTTGGCGGTGCCGCCGCGCATCTCTGGACCGTAAGAAGGGATCCAGGTAACCTGCTTGCCTTCGTCCATGGCTGCGTAAGCTAACACTTGGCCGGCATAAAGCGTCCCTTGGCCGCCAAAGCCAGAAATAATCACTTCGGTTTGCATTAGTCCCCTCCTTTGGGCTTATCATAGGCAATGGAAGATGAAACTTTAAAATCCCCAATTGGATAATAAGGGACCATGTGTTCAGCTAACCAAATGCGCGCGTTGGCGGGCGTCATGCCCCAGTTGGTGGGGCAGGTGGAAAGCAGCTCCACCATGGAGAAGCCCAAGCCTTGCTTTTGCACTTCGAAGGCTGTGCGAATAGCTCTCTTAGCCATGCGGATATTCTTGGGATCGTGCAAACTGCGGCGCACCACATAAGCTGCGCCATCCAAAGAGGAAAGCAGCTCAGCTGTGCGGATGGGATAGCCCTGGCGCTCCACATCGCGCCCCATCGGCGAGGAGGTAGTTACCTGACCTGGCAAGGTGGTGGGCGCCATTTGGCCGCCGGTCATACCATAGTTGGTATTGTTGATAAAAATGACGGTGATCAGCTCACCGCGGGAAGCAGCCGCCACAATCTCGCCCATACCAATTGATGCCAGATCGCCATCGCCCTGATAAGTAAAAACGGTAGCGTCTGGCAAGGAGCGCTTAATGCCGGTTGCCATGGCTGGCGCGCGCCCATGCGGCGCCTCAACGAAATCAAAAGCAAAGTAGTTATAGGCAAAAACCGCGCACCCTACGGGTGCGACACCAATCGTGTGCTCGAGCTCACCCATTTCTTCTAAGACTTCAGCGATCAAGCGGTGTGCAACGCCATGAGTGCAGCCTGGGCAATAATGTGTAGGTCTCTCCTCAAAACCCCGCGGTCGCTGATAAACCACTTTTACGTCTGTATCCAACATGTTATGCTCCTGTTCCAAACTCTACGCGCATTTTAGCCAGCCAACGGTCACGCGGGTGCTCTTCCTGGCTTAGAGGACCGGCAGCTAAAGCTTCAATCTCTTGAAGCACATCATCAGCAAAAGGCACCATGCCGCCCATGCGACCGTAGAAAGCAATTGGCTTACGGTTAGCCACAGCTAAGCGCACATCTTCTAACATCTGACCGTTATTCATTTCCACCACCAGCAACGCTTTCACTTGTTCTGTCAGGTTCTCTACGACCTTGTAGGGGAAGGGAGCTAAAGAAATTGGGCGCAGCAAGCCAACTTTGATTCCTTTTTCGCGCGCCGCACGCACCGCTGAGAGCGAAATCCTGCCGGCTGTGCCGTAGCCGACTACCAGGTATTCTGCATCTTCAAGGTAATAGCCCTTATAGCGCACCTCGTTGGCTTCAATATCTTGCCAGCGGGTCATCAGGCGGATGTTGGTGCGCTCCTGGGCTGGCGGGTCAATGTTGATTGAAGTCAAAACATGTTTTCCGCGCCCGGGGATCCCGCGCACAGCCCAATCAGGGATCTCGGTCTTAATCGGCTGGAATGGCGGCAATTCTGCCGGCTCCATCATCTGGCCTAAGCTGCCGTCCATCAGCACCATGACCACACTGCGGTATTTTTCTGCCAGATCAAAAGCTAACGTGGTCAGGTCAATCGCTTCCTGCACGGAAGCTGGGGCTAAGACGATTTGGTGGTATTCTCCATGCCCACCGCCCCGTGTGGCTTGGTTGTAGTCAGCTTGAGAGGGGGCAATGTTCCCTAAGCCAGGTCCGCCGCGGACCACATCCACGACGACCACAGGCAGCTCCGTGCAGGAGATGTACGATAAACCTTCCTGCATCAGGCTGACGCCAGGGCTAGAGCTGGAGGTCATCGTGCGCCTGCCGGTGCAAGCCGCGCCGTATACCATATTGATGGCGCCGAGTTCACTCTCAGCCTGCACGAAAGCGCGGTTAAGCTCCGGCATGCGTGCCGATAAATATTCCAGTAATTCTGTCTGAGGCGTGATGGGATATCCAAAATAGGAGACTAACCCTGCTCTCACAGCTGCTTCTGCCACAGCCACATTTCCTTTGATAAGCTCAAGCGCCATGACTTACCTCCTGTTCTTGCTTCACAGCCGGCCGTTCGCCGCGGAAAACGGTGATAGCAGCATCGGGGCAAACCACCGCGCAGATGCCACAGCCGGTGCAGGCTTCTGGTTTCACCATCATCGCAGGATGATAACCAGCGGGGCTGAGACGCTGAATATTCAGTGCCAAAACCTCAAACGGGCAGTCTGTAATGCAGAGCTCACAGGCTTTACAATATTTTTCGTTGATTTCTACCCATCCCTTAGCGGGCATGCAGATCCTCCTTTGTTGAGATAGATTAGATGTTTTCTGCTTGTTTCTGGTGAGATTAGCAGTTTTCGTTCCTTAGTATACCTTAGAATCGAATAAACGAAAGATGAAAATTTTCATATATTTAATATCGTCTTGCTCTTATTTCTCTTAATAAAAAGTTTGAATCGCTTTTTGTAAAGAACCTGCAATGATTTCTACGAATACAATCTTGCTTACCTTTTCATCGGGTAAAATATAGCCACCATGTATGCAAGGAGCAATGCTATGAGCGAAGCCGTTTTGATCGATGCTATCCGTACTCCCATTGGAAACCTCAACGGTGCCTTGGCAGCCGTACGGCCAGATGACCTGGCTGCTTTGGTGATTGAAGCTATTGTGGAGCGCAATCATCTCGATCCTCACATTATTGATGAGGTGTATATGGGTTGTGCCAACCAAGCCGGCGAGGATAACCGCAACGTAGCGCGTATGGCAACATTGCTGGCTGGCTTACCTCCAGAGATTCCGGCGTTGACGATCAACCGCCTGTGTGCTTCCGGTTTAGCTGCGGTCAACTTAGCTGCGCGGGCTATTCGCGCTGGCGATGGCGAAGTTTACATCGCCGGAGGCGTGGAGAGTATGAGCCGCGCACCCTATGCCTTTTCCAAGAATACTGGGGGCGGCAACTTAATTGCTTACGATACCGCGTTGGGCTGGCGTTTTGTCAACCCACGCATGGAAGCGCTGTATGGCACTGACCCCATGGGTGTAACTGCTGAAAATATAGCCGAGATGACAGGTATCACCCGCCAGGAGCAAGACGAGTTTGCCCTCGCGAGTCATCAGCGAGCGGTGGCAGCGCAGGATAGCGGCAAATTTGCTGAAGAAATCCTGCCGGTCAGCATCCCTCAGCGCAAAGGTGACCCAGTGGTCATCTCCCAGGATGAACGTCCGAGACGGGATACGAGCTTAGAAGCCCTCAGCCGCCTCAAGCCTGCTTTCAAGCCCAATGGCACTGTCACCGCTGGTAACTCTTCCGGGCTGAACGACGGGGCAGCAGCATTGCTGGTAATGAGCGCAGAAAAAGCCCATGCTTTAAGCCTCAAACCGATGGCGCGCTTTATTAGCAGCGGCGTCTCTGGGATTGAACCGCGCATCATGGGCTTAGGACCTATTGAGGCAACCCGCCGAGCGCTTGAACGTGCTGGCTTGCAGATTGGCGATATATCTCTGGCTGAGATCAATGAAGCTTTTGCCGTGCAGACTTTAGCAGTAATGCGCGAGCTGGGCTTGCCGCATACGATCACAAACGTCAACGGCGGGGCAGTTGCGCTCGGGCACCCCTTAGGCTGCTCTGGTGCGCGCATCCTCACCACGCTGCTTTATGAGATGCGCCGGCGTGCTCCGCAGGAGAAACGCCCGTTTTATGGGCTGGCAACACTGTGTGTAGGTGTCGGGCAAGGCGAAGCTACCATTGTGGAATGGCTAGATTGATCCTCAGCTATTAAGGTTTTGCCATAGTAGGGGGTTTTAAGCTTTGGCATATATATTGCACCGTTGGTTGCAAGTCATTCTTTTAATAATAGGCTTTTCAACCAATGAAAAATCAGACCTTCACACCCGAAAGCGAACCAGAGCAGCACCCCAAAGTCAAATTTACACTTTTATATCTCACCGCAATCGTCCTGCTTGGCATCTCTTTATATCTCATCATTGCCGGGGGTTCTAACACTGAACCTACCCCTCACGCCCCATCGCCAACCCCTAGCAGAGCTTCTACCTTAGAATCCCTGCTCTATGCAGAGCTGCCTAAGGCACTCGCAGAGCGAGAGCAAAGTGAGCTTACGCTGGATAATATTCAATTTAACCAGATGAAGACCCAAGCTTTACTTTGGATGACGGCAAGCGATACAGAGACAGGTGAAGTTTTAGCACGCGAACCACAGGCTATCCTCGCTCTGTGGAATGAAGAAACTCAGCAGTGGGAATTGATCTTTGCAAAGGAAGCGGGCTTCGAGGAGCTTTTGGCTGCCTCGGATTTTAGGGATACTGAAGCAGCTGACCGATTTTTAGAATATGATCCGAAGGCGATCACCACCGGCGTCACCTATGGCGGCTATTACCTGCCCTGGCAGGCTGGGCTCAAAAAGCGCCTCACATGGTCGGTCGGACACACTTCCTGTGCGAATGAGTATTGCTTACATGCCTTTGACTTTGCTGATGGAACGATGTTCCCGATTGCGGCTGCTAAAGCTGGCTATGTTTATCATTTTAAAGATTCTTGTGCTAATGGGAATACCTCCTGCACCAATAGCATTACTATCCAGGACCGCACCACGTCGCCTTACACCTACAATATCTACTTGCATATCGCCCAGGGGAGCGTACCGGCTAATATCCGTCAGATTGGTACTTATGTTTTTCAAGGGCAAACGATTGCTACGGTAGATGATACCGGTTACAGCACCGGCAATCATGTGCATTTTATGGTGGTAGAACAAGGCACCTTGAACGGCTGCGCAAATTATTGTTGGGGAAAATCCGTTGATATTACCTTTCGGGACGTGACTATTAATTGGGATCCTGTGACGCGCGGCGGCCGTCCGCGCCTGCCCGATGAAGCTTCATGGTATGGCGGCCAAGGGCAGATATACTACACCAGCGGAAATATCAATCTTTCGCTCCGATATCGGCTCAACCTGCCCATAATCATCCGATAAGACGCAAAGTTAATCTGCTAACGTGCTTAATAAATTTGGGGTAAAAACAAATTAGTATGGCTCTGCAAAAATTACTTTATAATTGCCTTACCTGCAATTGTGGGTGAGCTAACAACTATGGAAAATATGCCCCTCAGCGAACGTGAAATTGAAATCTTAGAGCTCGTCTCTCAAGGCAAGAGCAATAAAGAAATAGCAGCAGAGCTCTTTATTAGCGTAAATACGGTCAAAGTACATTTGGCGAACATCTTTACTAAAATTGATGTTTCTTCCCGAACCGAAGCGACTCTCTATGCTATTGAGCATGGGATTGTCGCCTCTCCAGCCAACACCTCAGTAGAGCCAGGAACAAACAACCAGAGTCAAGCTGAGGCAGTAGAGCCCAACCGTTTTCAGCTTTTTATGCAAAAGTACTGGTGGGGCATTGCCCTAGCGGCTCTGGTCCTCATTCTTGGACTTTCTTCATTATTAGCCAACACCCCCTTGTTTGCTGCTCCAACGCAGACGCCCAACCCTTATCTTTCTGAGCTCTATCAGCAGCGCTGGCAGGAGCTCGCTTCAATGTCTGTACCGCGTGCCGGGTTAGCAGCAGCTAGCTACGGCAACGCCATCTACGCGATTGCCGGTCAAACCTCCGAGGGACCCACCAACCTCGTGGAGCGCTACGACCCTCAAACCGATACGTGGACAAAGCTGGCAGATAAACCTACAGCGGTGAGTGAAGTCTCAGCCGTGCTGTTGGGGGAAAAGATCTACGTCCCAGGCGGCAAGCTTGCTGATGGTAAAGTAACCAATCACTTGGAGGTCTTTGACCCTCGCAAGGGCAACTGGGAGAGCAAAGCGGAACTGCCGTTGGCTGTGAGTGGTTATGCCTTGGCAGCTTACGAAGGACAAATGTACCTTTTTGGCGGCTGGGATGGCGAGCAGGTGGTGAACCAAGCCTGGCGCTATGATCCCTTTAACGATGTCTGGCATGCAGCTTCGAGCCTGCCCTCTGCCCGAGCTTATGCCACAGCAGCGGAAGTGAGCGGCAAGATTTATGTGCTGGGCGGTTGGGATGGCATCCAAGAATTACAGGAGAGCCTGAGCTTTGACCCGGCGCGTGACCTGGAAGGTGAACTGGCTTGGCAGAAGCAGACTAACCTGCCTGAGGCATGCTCAGATTGTAGTGCCGAGAGCATTTCGGGGATGCTGTTCGTGGTTGGGACAAATGGCATCTGGCAGCTTAATTACCCCTACTTGGAGTGGATCCAGATCCCCTTCAACACCATTCCCACGGGTCAGCATGGTTTTTCATCTGTTATTAGTCCTGATGGTTATCTGTATTTTGTGGGCGGATGGGACGAGAATTCAATGCCCTTAATTACATTGTATCGGTTCAGGGTTGTGTATATGATCTTAGTTCCGAATGTGGTTAAGTGAAAGACTGCAAGCACACTTTACTATGCAACGCCTTTTCGGTACATTCGACTCAGAAGTTGCCATTTTTTAACAATTCAAAGTACTACTCCACAATAATTTCTTCTGATTTGTCATTGCGCATCTGTCTCTATCAATAAACCAGCGAGCAAACTGAGATATGATGCTCATTCGGCAACACACCTACCCCTCTGGTACCCCTGCGAATCTCTTGATTTGTGTGCTCTAAGCTGTTAGTGGTGCGAATCATTGCCTATACTGACGATAAAAGACCTAATGCTTCTCCATAAGTTCTGCTTCTGCCGCATATTTACCGCATATAACTATTACAGCACATTCTTTTTCATTTTATCCTCCGCTTACTTCCTCACGAATAAAAGGATAAGCCTTGGAGTAAGCTCTAAGTCAAGGGTATTTCGATATTTTAATTAATTTACCTGGGATTTTGCCAGAGAGAAGTCTCAGCGCATCAATTTTGTGCAAGAAAATTGTGGAGCAAAAAATTATCCAATCAGACCAAAATGGATTTTTGTCGTAATTTTGGCTCTACTATCCACCCGAGAGGACGACAATTTCTAAGGCAGAGTAAACTGTAGGGTCTGGGTCCAGCAAATGCCAATCGCTGAGTAAAATGCTGACGCTTTGCCCTACTCTCAGGTCAGTGACGTTTATCGGTTGGTAGCCAAAGGCAGTTTCCTGCCAAATTAAGGCTGAATTCTGGATAGAAAATGATACCTCTTTCACATCAGGGTAAATAGGCGAGGAAGTTACGGAGATATTTATTTTGTAGAGAGGATAATCTAAGCTTGGCTCTTCAATTGAGGTAATCACGCCTTCAAATTCGGGGTTAAAAAAGGTGGAAACCGGCTTCAGACTTACCTCCGGATCAAGCGAAGTGATGACAATCTTGGAAATTGTAGACTGCCAGGGGTAGGACTCCAAGATTTCAGTCACATAGATATCTGCTGTTTGCCCGACTGCCAAATCGTCACTGCTGGCTTTTTCCTCTTGACCATTGATGGAGAACAAAAATTCGCAATCATCGGCGAAAGACACCCTGCCAACGCTATTGATGTGCTTTCCTCCTTCCTTAATTTCCCCAAAATCAATGACGGTTTTGCCGTTTTGATAATGTTCAACGTAAAGGATCACGCCCTTCATCAATACACCACTGAAGTCTGTATCGGGAGAAAACGGCTGAGGTGTAAAGGCGGGCGGTGTGTAAAGGATCTCTGGGGCAACTGGTAGTCCCTCGGGAATATGACCTGGGCTAGTAAAATGTCCATGCTCCTCAAGCACCTGATTGACATAGTCGATTACTTCTTGCGGGACTTCGATAATTCTGCCTGTGTTGGTAATCCCGATAGCCCGATTGGTGGGGATGACCAAAGTTCTTTCAGCCGTTGGAGGTGGTTCCAGCGGATAGGTTTGGGAGATGTCTTTGCCCTCATCCTCGATCGGTTCGATTGGGTAGGTCTGTCCAGCCGGGCTTTCTAATTCATTGGTGATGGTATTTTTAGCTTGGGCCTTGACCCAAAAACATACACCTATGATGCACAAGCACATTATGCCTATGGCGAATGCGTTCCTCATCCAGCGCCTTCCCGAGGATTTCATCTTGGCTTCCTTACTTTCAGTATACGTCTTTAATGTTTAAAAAACAAAACACCGGAAGGGCAAGCTTCCGGCGTCTGAGAATGCTGATTGGTGCACCTAACGTTGTAAATTCATCGGCATGATGATGTGCTGGAAGCTTTCATCGCCCACGGGGCGCAGCATCGCCGGCGAATTGGCGGCGTTGGTCTCGAGGACCACGTTGGGGGTCTTAATCACTTCGAGCACTTCACGCAGGAAGCGTACATTGAAGGCAATCAGCAGCGGGGTGCCGTCAATGGAGGCATCGACCATCACCTCGGAGGAGCCGGTTTGCTCAGAGCTGGCGGAGATCTCCAACTGTGAAGGCTTCTCAGCGCCGCTTTCAGGCTGAATATCCAGCCGGGCGATGTAACTGCCTTCGCGCGCGATAATCTCGGTCTGGCGGCAGGCTTTGAGCAGCTCCGCCGTGGAAAGTACAGTGCGCGTCTTGAACGAGGGCGGAATAATGGCAGCGTAGTTGGGGAAGTTGCCTTCGATCAGCTGGGAGACAAGCTCCACATCGTGTAGGTGGAAGATGACCTGCCCGCGCCCGGCTGGGAAAGCCATTTGCAAGGTTTCATCGCCGTTGACGGCGATACGGGCTAACTCCGCTAATGCGCGCGCCGGAATGAGCGCTTCGATCTTCTGCGCCGGCTTTTGCGCCATGATAGCTTTGGCAATAGAGATGCGGTAGCCATCCGTGGCAGCCAAGACGAGGTAATCCCCCTCAAAGGAAAGGTGCACACCCGTCAGGTTGGGGCGGGATTCTTCACGGGAGGCAGCAAAGACAACTTCTTGGATCATCTCCTTGAAGTTAGCAACATTCAATGGGATGCTGGCGCTCAGGTCTGGTTCCGGCATGGGTGGGAACTCGTCTGCGCTGATGCCTTTGATATCGGTATTGAGCGTTCCACAGCGAACATTGAGGGTATGCGTGCGCTCATCAACAGTCAGCGTGACGTCTTCACTAGGCAGGTTGCTGACCAGGTCCACAAACGTGCGGGAGGGAACTGTCAGGCTGCCGGGCTGCTCCACCTTAGCGCCAATCCAGGCGCTGATGCCCATTTCCAGGTTGGTCGCGGAGAGCTTCAGCCGGCCGTCATCGGTTTGCAGCAAAATATTGGCTAAAACAGGCAGCGGACTGCGCGTTGAGACTGCGCGGGAAACGATGCTGACGCCTTGGGCAAGCTGATCTTGTTTGACAATGACTTTCATGGGTTCCTCCCGTGAATGAAGCTGTTTTAAGAATACATAAAGTATACCGTGAAGATTCAATTTTTGCCATATTTACAGGAAAAACCGGGGACGTTCGCGTGTTTTAGAGCTATGTTTTCGCACGCTGCCCTGCGGGTAGGCTACGCACTCTGATCACTGTCATTGCGAAGAGGGCACTCTTTGCCCGACGAAGCAATCTTTTCTTCCGTGGCAGATGATTGCCTCGCCCCTGCGGGACTCGCCTGCGGGGTTCGCAATGACAAAATTGCTTTACCCTAAGGGCAGGCTACGCACTCAGATACCGGCGAGAACTAGGATTTTTTCGAGCCTGAACCGTAAATTGGGCGGAAATATTTGCGCTCAGAGAGCTTTGCCCAGCGCCACGATGTTATAATGACCTCACCGTCAGTGGGTTGATTTCCTTATTAAATAGAGAAGATAATGCCAGCCGATGAACGCGCTCTGAGAAAAAACATCCTGCTCTTTAGCTTGTTCTTCCTGCTCTTTTTTGCTGGATTAGGATTGATGATGCCTTTTCTCAGCTTGCAGTTTAAGGCTGTAGGCTACAACGGCGTGCAGATCAGCCTGCTCAATATGCTCAGCGCGCTGGCAGTCATCATCACAGCACCCCAATATGGGTTGATCTTCGACCGCAGCAAAGATAAACGCCTCATCTTGCTCATCTCCCTCGCCATCGCGACGGTAACGCTTTTCCTCATCCCCTATTTACGAGCCTTTGGGGCAATGCTGGTAATCTACACCATTAACCGCGTCATCATTAGCTCCAGCATCACCGCCAGCGAAAACCTCTCTTACCAGGTCTCAGCCGATAAAAACGGTGAGGAGAAAGCCGCCTTTGGCAGCCTGCGCATGTGGGGTTCGCTGGGCTTTGCGCTGACTGCTTTACTCGGCGGCAAGATATTCCAAGATTATGGCTTATTACTCAACGACCAAATTTTCTTAGGGTTTATGGCAGCCGCATTTGTGGTTTTATTACTAATGCCTGAAAGTATTTTCCGTGAACGCCGCACCGCTGAAACCATAGAAACTTCACTAAGCACGCGTGGGGTTATTAAATTGATCGCGAAGGATCGGTACTTGCTGCTGACTGTGGTGGCTTTAGCCTTGACCGATCCGCTTTTTGATGGCGTGCGTTCATTTGAGCCGATTTTTATGGAAGAATTAGGGCTGCCGGTGAGTGTGATCGGGCTGGCAGCCACACTCAGTGCCCTGCTCGAGGTGCCGATGATGTTAGGCGCAGATCGCCTCATCGAGCGTATAGGGGTACAAAACCTGGTCATCGCAATTTTGTCCTTTGACCTAACCCGCCGGTTATTAGTATGGATTTTCCCCTCAGGCTGGGTGGTTTTCGCGCTCAATATCATGACCGCAATAAGCTTTACCTTGCGCCTCATTACAACGGTGCACTTGATAAACTTGCGTATCCCAAAGCAATATACCACCACGGCGTTCACATTCGTATTCAACACCATGAATGGCATTATGTATATTTTGAGCAATGCGATTAGTGGTGTGATCTATGACGCTTTCGGCGCGCGGCAAATTTACTTGGTGAGTGCTACCCTGTGCGTGATCGCTTTGGGCTGCGCACTGGCTGCCCGCCATATCTCCTCCGAAAAGGAGCTTGTTTAAGCTGCTGCCAGTATTATTGGCAAGTCTGTTACTATTGCTTGTCTGATGGATTAAGTTGGTTTAATTTTAGTCCAGTTATTATAAGTGATATTGAAATAACATCGAGATAAGGCTAATATTAAACGTGGAAAGGAGAAATATGATTACTATCTCAGAATATGCTGCCGTTCTTGGGCAGCTTCAGGAAATTGTACACGAACAAACTGCCGGCTTAAACGACGATGAGTTGCTCATTCAACCCCCTCATGGCGGGAACTGCATGGCGTGGGTGCTGGGGCATTTAGCGAATAACTTAGTCACCATCCAGCAAAAGGTGCTCGGTGGGCAGCTGCCAGCTGGTCTGCCCGATTTCAGCCGCTTTGGCTATGGTTCTGAGCCAGTTTTGGGCAAAGAAGAAGGGCTGCCTTCGCTTGAAACCTTTTTAAATAGCATCGACCAGCTCCACGCAGCGATTACAACCCAGCTAAAAAGCATGCATGAGGAAGATTTTGACGAAGAAATCCCCGTGATCCGTGAGCAAATGCAGCGCCGTGGTTATTGGGCGCTCTTCTTCTTTTTTCACCACTCTTATCACACGGGTCAACTGGAATTTCTGCGCAATTTAGCTGGGCACACAGAGCATATTATTTAATTAAGCATCGGCTTAAGGTATTTTGGAAGGGTTTATAAATCGACTCTCCTATTTCATCTGCGTGCGATTAGGATTTGGGGTAAGATTAGGGTAACTAAATACCTGGAGTAACTATGATAAAAATAATCACCGATAGCACCTGCGATATTGATGCTGAGCTGCTCGAGCAATATGATATTGCCGTGGTCCCTTGCTATATCATTTGGGGAAAAGAACAATATTTAGATCGCGTTACGATGAGCCCACAGGAATTCTACGAGCGCATTGAGAGTGATCCCCAACAACCGACGACCTCTCAGCCCACCATCGAAGATTTCTGCCGGGCTTACGAGAAAGCTATTAAAGAAGGTGCCACGGAAATTGTCTGTATTACCATTAGCAGCGCGATGAGCGGTACTTTTCAGATGGCAAGCACGGCAGCAAAAATGGTTGGCGTGCCAGTGCATGTGGTCGACTCTAAAGGGAACACGATGATGTTAGGCTGGCAGGTGATCGCAGCGGCGCGCGCCGTCGAGGCTGGCAAATCGGTGCAGGAAGTGTTGCAAGCCGTTGAAGCGGTGCGTCAACGCATTTACCTTTACGTCGGTTTGGATACGATTTCCTACTTGGCTAAAGGCGGCCGAATCGGGGATGCGATTAACTGGCTGAGCAATACCCTCTCGATCAAACCGCTGGTGGCGGTCAGTCGGGAATCGGGGAAGGTAACCCCGGTCGCACTGTATCGTACCCATAAAGCTGTGGTCGAGGGTTTGTACAAGAAGTTCACCAACGCCATTGGGCAGCAAGTAGGCAAGCTGCATATCGCTGTGATGCATGGCAACGCGCTTGAAGAAGCTGAAAAGTTAGCCGCTCGCTTGCGGGAGGAACTGAAACCGGTTGAGCTTTTCATCAATATTACTGGACCAGTGCTTGGTTTGCACACTGGTCCAGGTGCGCTGGCACTGTGTGGATACGTGGAAGCCTAACCCTTGCCCATGAGCCAAGCACAACATAACGTTTCTAAAAGCAGTGTAAATGCGCGACCGGCAGGTCTTATCCTGCTGATATTCGTCGCGTTTATTGCCTTAGGCATGCCAGATGGTCTGCTTGGCGTAGGCTGGCCTTCGATCCGTGCCAGCTTCAACGTACCTATTGACGCATTAGGTGCGTTGCTTTTTGTTTCCATGATTGGTTACCTAACCTCCAGCTTCCTTTCAGGCGAGCTCACCCGCCGCTGGGGTGTGGGGCGCTTACTGATTGTGAGCTGCGCGCTCACCGGCGCAGGCTTAATTGGCTACACCCTCGTCACGCAGTGGTGGATGATGGTGGCGCTCGGCTTAGCTGCTGGTATGGGCGCCGGAGGGATAGATAGCAGCCTCAATGCCTACGTAGCGCGGCATTACAGCGCCGGCTTGATGCAATGGCTGCACGCCAGCTACGGCGTGGGGATTACTGCTGGTCCACTCATTATGACAGCTGCCCTGACCAATTTCCAAAATTGGCGCTTAGGTTACTTGCTGGTGGGCGCGGTGCAGATCGTGCTCGCCATCACTTTCTGGATCACCCTGCCCATTTGGCAGCAAAATAATAACGCCTCAGCCGAGAGCCCAGCAGAGCCACAAAAAGAAGTGAACTTAGGGCAGACGCTCAAGCGCCGGCGCGTTTGGCTGAGTATGCTCCTCTTTTTCTTCTATGTGGGCTCTGAAGTCACCATGGGCACCTGGGTTTACTCCTTGCTCACCGAAGGGCGAGGGGTTGATCCACAGTTAGCAGGCTATTTTGCCGGCAGTTATTGGTTTACGTTTACGATTGGGCGCATTTTAGCCGGTTTAGTGACGCGGAAGATCAATATCCAATCGCTGGTCAAAGTCTGCATCATAGCAGCCATATTGGCAGGTGTGGTCCTCGGGTTAAACCTAAGTACCTGGGTCAACTTAGCCGCAGTAGCGGTAATCGGCTTTGCATTTGCACCCATCTTCCCTGGGCTGATATCTGGCACTCCCGAACGGGTTGGGCAGCAGCACAGCAACAACACGATTGGCATGCAAACCGCCGCTGGCGCTCTGGGCGGCACGGCACTGACAAGCTTAGTGGGCGTACTGGCGCGGACTTATGGGCTGGAAGTGGTGCCTTCGGCAATGGTTGCCTTTTTAGCCTGCTTACTGGCAGGATACATTATCTTTGAACGCAAGGGGGCAGCAGCTGGCTAAGCTGGCGTTTTTACGCTTCCGCTGTATACCCTCGAGTATAATTGCCGAAGGGGATGAGAACCCCAAAAAGTTTAGATTACACTCACCCATAGAAGAAAGGAGCTTATATGCCTGAACCGTTAGCTTGGATCGATGAAGAACTACAATCCCTCAAAAAAACTGGTCTATATAACACCATTCGCACATTGGACTCCCCCCAAGGGGCTTGGCTGGTCGTGGATGGAAAAAAGGTGCTCAACTTTTGCTCGAATAATTATTTAGGCTTAGCCAACCACCCGCATATTGTGCAAGCGGCTACCCAAGCCATGCAGAATTATGGCGTTGGACCGGGTGCTGTGCGCAGCATTGCCGGCACCATGTCACTGCATATCCGCCTGGAAGAGCGCTTGGCTGCGTTTAAAAAAGTGCCCGCCGCGATCACCTTTCAATCCGGTTTTTCTGCTAACTTAGCCGCCATTCCAGCGCTGGTGGGCAAAGAGGATGTCATCTTCTCGGATGAGCTCAATCACGCTAGCATTATCGATGGCTCGCGCCTGTCGGGTGCTAAGATCATCCGTTTTGCCCATTGCGACCCCGCCGATCTGGAGCAGAAAATCCAGGAGGCGGCCGGCACCTACCGCCGTGGCATTGTCATCAGCGATGGTGTTTTCTCCATGGATGGTGATATCGCGCCGTTGGATAAGCTGGTGGAAATTGCCAAAAAGTATGACTTGATGACTTTGGTGGATGACGCCCATGGCGAAGGCGTTTTGGGCGAGGGCGGACGCGGCATTGTGGATCATTTCCATCTGCATGGCAAGGTAGACGTGGAAGTAGGCACCTTCTCCAAGGCTCTTGGCGTGGTGGGCGGAGCAGTAGCGGGAGATGCCCGTGTGGCAGAATGGCTGCGCCAACGCGGCAGGCCGTTCTTATTCTCTTCTGCCGTTACTGTACCGGATACCGCTGCAACTTTGGCTGCCATCGACCTACTCGAGGAATCCACCCAGCTGGTGGACCGCCTTTGGGAGAATGCGCGCACCTTCCAGCAAGAAATGCGCACCCTGGGCTTCGATACGGGCAAGACTCAAACGCCCATCACCCCAGTGATGCTGGGCGATGTGCAATTGGCACGCGAATTCAGCCGGCGGTTGTTCGAGGAAGGCGTTTTTGCCCAGGCTATCGGCTATCCAACCGTTCCGCAGGGTAAGGCGCGCATCCGCGTGATGCTTTCCGCTACCCATAACCGGCAGGACCTCGAGCAAGCCTTGGAGATCTTCCACACAGTAGGCAAGCAACTCGGCGTTTTGCAGGGCTAACCGTCAGTTTATTGGATAAGGAATGCAAAAGCTCCTCAGACTTGAGGAGCTTTTTGTGCCGAAGGTGGGAATCGAACCCACATACCCGAGGGTACACGATTTTGAGTCGTGCGCGTCTGCCTATTCCGCCACTTCGGCTGGCAAATTAAGTATACCAAAGCCTGCATGCGGGTCAAGGAAATGTGTTAGTGTCTCTCAAACTCATGTTCTTTTATGGTACCCTACGGGCAGGCTTCGCAATCTCCTGACCATGAAAGGCATGTGACCGTTAGGTCTCCTAGAGAATTGGCTGGCCTATATTGCCAATCTGGGATATATATGCTTGATTGATGGAGACCTACGGTCAAATTCCTCGCTCGGTACCCTACGGGTAGGCTACGCACTCAGAGACCGGCGAGAACAAG
>BAABOD010000028.1:0-16867 GCA_040371255.1 Anaerolineaceae bacterium
AAGCTAAGATGGTAAAATTACCTCTATGAAATTGAAAAAATGGCATATCTGGTTAGGATTTGCGATTAGTGCGGTGTTCCTCTATTTAGCCTTCCGCAAGGTAGATTTCTCTCAAGTATGGTCTTACCTGACCCACGCGCAGTGGAGCTGGGTGCTTTTGGGATTGGTTTTCTACTTTATCGGTGTATGGCTGCGCGCTTTCCGCTGGCAGATCTTGCTTAACCCCTTAAAAAAGCTGTCCATCCCGCGCCTGTTTCAGGTGGTCGCCATTGGTTATATGGGCAATAACGTTTACCCGGCGCGTGCCGGCGAACTCTTGCGCGCTGTGCTGCTCAAGCAAAAAGACCAGATCTCGATTTCGGCGAGCCTTGCCACAATTGTGGTGGAGCGCCTGTTCGACGCGCTCGTAATTATGGGCTTGGTGCTGCTGAACCTTTCACAGCTGACGGCGCTGCCCTCGGCTCAGAGTTACATCGGTGCCATCCGCGCGGTGGCTACCTGGGGAGCAGTGATTTTCTTGGCGCTGTTTGCGCTGTTCCTAGCGCTCGTGCTTTTCCCCAAACCCACCCAAAAAGCTTTGGATTGGGTGATTAACCATCTCATCATCGCGCGCTTCCGCAAAGGCATCTCCGACTTCATTATGCGTTTTATTGAAGGGCTCTCCAGCCTGCGTTCAGCCGGCGAGACGCTCAAGGTGCTGCTGTTTTCCATCGCAATCTGGACCTGCGAAACGGGGCTCTATTGGGGCGTGATGCAAGCCATGGGCATCCAGCTCAGTTTTATGAGTCTGATGCTGATTAATGGCGTAGTCAACCTGGTGCTGCTCATTCCGGCGGCGCCGGGAGGGTTAGGCACCTTCGATGCAGCCGGCAAAGCCATGTTGCAAGTCTTTGGTATCGGCTCGGAGTTAGCCCTGGGCTATACGCTGTTGCTGCGGGTGGCGCTGTGGGTGCCGATTACCGTGCTGGGTGCTATCCTCTTTGTGCGCGAGGGCTTCTCGCTCACAACAGATGTCGCTAAATTACAAACGGAATATGCGGATGCTTCGCACGAGCCGCAAATTTAATTGAGAAAGTAAACACCACTGAAGGAGCAACGATGTTAGACCAAAACTTTCAAGAATTAACCGAGATTAACCAAAATGTCAAAAGTATTCACCGTTGGGTTAGGTTCTTTGGAATCATGTACGTGATATCTATTGCGGTGGTAATCCTTGTTGTGATCGCAAATGTCGCCTTGGTTGGAACGCTGATGCCATAATCGACAAGAATATACTTTTTTTGGCTAGAAACAATTTAAGCTGGAGAATGGAATTAGGGTAATGGAAACGAGTAAACGCATCGCCATAATTGGCGCTGGCATTGGCGGGATGAGCGCCGCGTATGACCTAAGCCACGCTGGACAAAAGGTGGTTATCTACGAAGCATCGGACCACCCGGGCGGCTTAGCCACGGGCTTCAAAGAGCCCCATTGGGATTGGTCTGTGGAGCGCTACTATCACCACTGGTTCACCTCCGATAAATACATGCTCGGCTTGATCGACGAACTCGGCTGGTCAGACCAGGTGATCTTCCCTAAACCCATCAGCGTGATGTACTACAAGGGCAAGTTTTACCCCTTTGATTCCATCCCCGCGGCGATTATGTACCCCGGATTGGGCTGGGGCATCAATAAGATCCGCTTTGGGTTTGTGGGGCTCTATCTGCGCCTGACGAATAACTGGCAAGCCCTGGAAAAAACCACCACGGATGCCTGGATGCGTGCCAAAGCCGGCGATAAAGTCTACGAGGCTATGTGGGAGCCGATGTTGGTGGGTAAGTTTGGCGAGCGCTATGCCAAAGAGGTTAATATGGCGTGGATGTGGGCACGCCTGCACTCACGCAGCACGCGCCTGGGCACTTTTATTGGTGGCTTCCAGGCTTTTGCCGATAAATTCGCCGCTGAGCTGCAACGCCGCGGTGTAGAGATCCAATACCAAACTCCGGTGCAGAGCATCACCCGCCAGGAAGATGGCAGGTTGCAAGTGGAATTCTCCAATCAGGCGCCCCAGCTGTTTGACCAGGTACTTGTGACGCTTTCTCCAGGGATGATGGCTAAGCTGACCCCGGATTTGCCGAAGGATTACCTCAATGGATTGCTGAGCCTTAAAAATATGGGCGCGGTGGTGATGACCCTGTCTCTCTCACATGCACTCTCACCAGAAGGCTACTATTGGTACAACATCCCCAAGCAAGTCGGTTTCCCATTCCTTTCGTTGGTGGAGCACACGAACTTCTTAAAACCGGAATACTTTGGTGGGGATCATATCCTCTATATTGGCGATTACCTTGAGGTGGACCACCCTAACTTCCAGAAGAGTGATAAGCAGCTGCAGGCAGAGTTCCTACCGCACCTGACCAAGATCAACCCGCAGTTCAGACCGGATTGGGTCAAAAAGGTATGGGTCAGTAAGACGCCTTATGCCCAGCCCATTCCGCTGGTGAACCATTCCAAGAATATCCCTGCTATCAAGACCCCTGTGCCTGGGGTTTACTTTGCCAGCATGAGCCAGGTGTACCCCTGGGACCGCGGCACCAATTTTGCAGTGGAAATCGGACGCCGTACAGCGCGCATGATGCTCGAGGAATAATAATCACTTAGCGTATAGGTTACTTTCTCATCTACTCTTGATTCCTAATTGGGGTTTACTATCTAGAAATGGAGCTGGGCTTGGTTCCTCAGCTCCTTTTTTATTAATACATAGATAACAGCTGACACTGTTTAAATTCGATTGAATAGACCTATATATGGGGGGTGTAACGAGTGTTCATTCTGCTAATTAGGCTGAGAATAAAGTGATCTTAAGAATAAATTAATAGGATTAACAAAAGTTTAGCTTTTTAAGGTTTTTGAATCTTAAAGAAACCACAAATTTTAAGCAACAGCCCAGCCGTTTTTATTGTTTCTGAGCCGGGTCGGTGTTAGAATCTGCTTACCGTTTTCAATTTAGACATTCGATCGCATTTCTTAAGCGAATCGAGAGAGACAACCTTACATTCGATACGCTCTATTAAGTATTAATTTTTTCAGGACAACTCTCCCCTTTATTGGCGCGGGGAATTAAGGAGAAGGCATAATGAACGCTCAACAGGCATGGCAGGCTACCCTCGGACAATTGCAGATGGAACTTTCGCGTGCAGCTTATGATACCTGGGTGAAAAACACACAGCTGATCGCTTACGATCCACAAACTGCCACCTTTACCTTGGGAACTGCCAATGCTTATGCCTGTGATTGGCTGGAAAGCCGCCTGAAGTCTACATTGATCAACAAACTTAGTGGCATGATGGCTAGACCGGTTGAAGTTTGCTTCAAAGTATGGGCTGCCCCCTCTGCCCAGCAGGAAGAGGAGCAAGTCATTACTCAGAAAATCTCCCAGCCTGTTGAGACAAACAGCTTCGAGACGCATCTCGCCGCTAAATACCGATTTGATAATTTCGTTGTGGGTCCAAATAACCGTTTGGCTCATGCTGCCAGCTTGGCTGTGGCGGAGCAGCCGGCGCGGGCTTATAATCCGCTGTTCCTCTATGGCGGCGTTGGGCTGGGTAAGACGCACATTTTGCATGCCATTGGCAATGCGGTTTTACCGCGTGGGCTGCAGGTGCTGTATGTTTCCTCGGAAGAATTCACCAACGACCTGGTCAACGCTATCCGCACCAAGACAACCGCTGCTTTTCGAGAGAAATACCGGCAGGTGGATGTGTTGCTCATCGATGACATTCAGTTCATCTCCGGTAAAGATTCCACCCAAGAAGAGTTTTTCCATACCTTCAATACCTTGCACGGACAGGATAAGCAAATCGTGATGACCTCCGACCGTGCTCCCAAATCGATGAGCACCTTGGAAGAGCGGCTGCGTTCACGCTTCGAGTGGGGATTGACGGTAGATATCCAGCCGCCAGATTACGAAACCCGTTTAGCCATTTTACGCACCAAAGCCGAAAAAGTTCACCGCGATGTGCCCGCCGACGTGATCGAAATGATTGCCCGCGAGATCCAAAGCAACATCCGTGAGCTGGAAGGCGCCTGGAACCGCGTTTTGGCTTATGCTGAATTAACTGGAGAAAAGCTCACCTTGCAAATGGCAAATAATGCTTTAGCTGACTTCTTCCCTCAGCATCCGGATGTTGCCCCAGAGGATGTCATTGCAGCTGTTTCGCGGTTTTTTGGCGTGACCCCCGAGAGAATGCTCAGCAAAGACCGCTCCAAAGATATTGCCTTGCCACGTCAAATTGCGATGTATCTCCTGCGCGAGCAGGCGGGTATATCCCTGCCAAAGATCGGCGAGGAATTAGGCGGGCGTGATCACACCACGGTGATTTATGCCTGCGATAAAGTTGCCAACATGATGGACCGAGATGAGCGCCTCCGCCGGCAGGTTTTACAGCTGAGCGAGCAAATCTTTGGCTAAAGCCTCTACTCTGTTGTATTCTCCAGAACCTCAAAGAGGGTATCGCTAAGCGGCTCCAACTCGCCCCAGTTATCGCCAATCCGCGCTTCGGTGACCAGAGGCACATCTAACTGCATGGTGTGCTCCATCACCTCTCGGGCAACCTGGACGGTTTTCTCCAGCTCATCTTTAGGCACCTCGAAAATCAGTTCATCGTGAATCTGCAAAAGCATATCTCCATGCAGGTTAGCTTGCTTAAAAGCTGGCGGAAGTTGGATCATAGCTAACTTAATGATATCCGCAGCCGTGCCTTGAATAGGTGCGTTAATCGCCTCACGCTCTTCCCGCTGGCGCAGCGCGTTATTGGTGCCTTTCTGTAAGTTGGGGAAGTAGCGCCGGCGGCCTAAAAGCGTCTCCACATAACCTTGCTTAGCGGCTAATTGTTTGGTCTGGTCGAGCCATTGGCGCACCTTAGGAAAGGTTTCGAAGTATGTCTTGACGAAGTTCTCGGCTTCTGCTAATGTGAGGTCTGTAGAAAGGGTAAGACCGTAAGGGGTCATGCCATAAATTAGACCAAAGTTGATCGCCTTGGCGTGCCGGCGTTGCCTTTTATCAACTTGGTCTAAGGGAACGCGGTAAATCGCGGCAGCGGTGGCAGCATGAATATCCTGCCCCTTGCGGAAAGCTTCGATCATGGCTTCATCTTGTGAGATATGTGCGACAATACGCAGCTCAATCTGAGAATAGTCCACCGAGAGTAGTTTGTGCCCTGGCGCCGCGATGAAACCCTGGCGTACGCGGTTTCCTAACTCTGTGCGGGTGGGGATGTTTTGCAAATTCGGGTCTTGGGAGGCAATCCGACCCGTTACCGTGCCGGTCTGGTTAAAGGAAGTATGCACGCGCCCTGTCTTCGGGTTAATTTGCTGCGGAAGGGCGTCCACGTACGTGGATTTTAACTTCGTCAGCTCGCGGTAATCCAAGATCTCGCCAATGATGGGGTGCTGCCCGCGCATAGCTTCCAGCACACCTGCCGCTGTGGAAAGCTTGCCGCTGCTGGTGCGGCGGGAGCGGTCGGGTGGTTCTAAACCCAAACGTTTGAAAAGCACGTCAGAAAGCTGCTGAGGAGAATTGATGTTGAAGCGCTCACCCACATGGTCGTATATTTGGTCTTCGAGGCGCTCCAATTGTTGTTGCAGCTCCTTGGAGAACGCCTCGAAAAAGTCCTTATCCAGTAAGATGCCTTTTTCTTCCATCATAGCCAATACTGGGATTAGTTTGACTTCCACATTGGCGTTCAATTGGCTGGCGTTCCTGTCTTCTAATTCCTTTTCTAAAGGTTCCACTAAGCGCAGCGTCATCACAGCGTCGCCTGCTGCATAAGGAGCAGCTTTTTCAATCTTTACTTCCGCCATGTTGATTTGCTTTTTCCCTTTGCCAATCAGCTCTTCAATGTGGGTCATTTCCACACCTAAGCGCTGCCAAGCCAAGGTTTTGAGCCCCAAGCTGCGCGAATCGGGGTTGATCAGCCATTCGGCGATCATCGTATCAAATGTGATGGGGTGTAGATCAAAACCGGCACCGTGCAAGCAAATCAGGTCGTATTTGCTGTTGTGCCCCACTTTGCCAATTTCTGCGTTTTCAAGGAGGGGCTTGAGCGCTTCCCGCACGGTCTCTAAAGGCAGCTGCTTGCCAGTTTTATGCCCAACCGGCAAGTAATAACCTACCTGAGGGTCACCGGCTAAGGAGATGCCGACTAAATCAGCTTGTGTAGGGATGATGCTGGTTGTTTCCGTATCGAATGCGATACGTTTGCAAGCAGAGAGTGCATCCAGGCAAGCTTGCAGTTTTTCTTTACTATCCACAGTAATTGTTTTGAATTCTTCTTTGCCCATTTGGTCCTCATCTGATTGTTTTTCAGCGAAGAGCACTTCTTGCTTGGCATTGGAAAGGCTAGGCTGCAGCTTTTTTTCGATGGCATGCAGGCGCTGGGTGAGCGTGCGGAATTCCAATTTATGGAAGAGGTCTTCGACGGCTTCGGGGTTGAAGCGCGAGATCTCTGCTTGAGCAAGGTCCAGTTTGACGTCTAGATCGGTACGAATGCGCGCCAGGTCTCGGCTAAGATATGCGGAATCTTTACCTGCGCGAAGCAATTCTGCCGTGCGCCCGCCAATTTCATCTAAGTGAGCATAGATTTCATCTAAGTTTGAGTATTGCTCCAGTAATTTGATTGCAGTTTTCTCGCCAATGCCTTTGACGCCCGGGATATTGTCGGAAGGGTCGCCCACCAGAGCTTTATAGTCAACCACTTGTTCGGGGTAAACGCCTAATTTTCTTTTTACGTCTTCCGGAAAATAGTCTTCAGTAGTGTTCGTGCGGCTGTTTGGCAGCGAGACAACGATGCGATTGGTCACCAGTTGCAGCAAGTCACGGTCCCCTGTAATGATTTTGACGCCTAAACCTTCTTTTTCTGCAGCCCACTTTGCTAAGCTGCCGATGACATCATCCGCTTCGTAGTTTTCCACCTCAATACGCGGGATATTGAAAGCATCAATCATCTCACGGATGCGCTCGATTTGTCCGCGTAAGTCCTCAGGCATCTTCGCGCGCGTAGCTTTATATTCAGGATAGAGGTCGTGCCGAAATGTTCTGCCGGTATCAAAAGACACAGCCAAGTAGTCTGGCTGTTCCTGTTCAAGAATGTGCAGCAGGGTGTTGGCAAAGCCATAGACCCCGGCGGTAGGTTCGCCATGGCTGGTTGCCCAACGGGCGGTACCACCGGAAGTCAGCGCAAAGTAAGCGCGGTAAGCTAAGGCATGACCATCAATCAGATAGAGTATTTTAGGCATGGTAACCTCGGTTTATAGGTGCATTCGATCGGCTTCTCAGATAATCAAAAAACTTGATACCAGAAAGCTTTTTTTGCAGAGTCAGCTGCTGGGTCTGCCGGCAAGTGCTCCACCGCATTGCTGCCTGCCTCAAGCTGGAAAAGCTCATCCTGCCAGGAGCCGCTACCCGCAGTCACGGCTTGACGCAGCCGCAGCCCAGAAAGATCTGGCATGCCTGACTGGGGGCTTTCGATGATATTGAGTTGCTGCATAAGCTGCTGGCAGGCTTGCTCGGCAATGCTCAAACTGGTTTTGAGGGGAAAGACCAGCAGGCAAAAAGTATCAGTGTCCACTTTTTGTGTCAGGACCAAAACTGGCTCCCGATCCGTCTGTTCAAAAGGCAGGAGGTGAAACTCTGGGGTAGAGAGCTGGCTATCTGTGCTAGCCTGAACCATTGGCAGATATTCCGTTGGGTCAAAAGTAACCCCTGGGCGACTGCTGCTAAAAAGCTGCCCATCCTTGAGCAGCATAGCGGCGACCGCGGGGCTATTTTGGATTGTTTTGGTCAGGATGGCTTCCAAATCTATGGACACAATCAACTTGTCCCTGGAACAAATAGGGCATCTCCTTTCCTTTTAGTTTAACATTTCTTAGAAGGGGCTGCAAGCAAGTGACTGTGGGGGGTGTTGAAAAACATTAGTTAATCGATTACACCCATATTTTTCAAAGTTAAGAATTTCAATCTGCCCTCACCCTGCCCTCTCCCAGCTCCGAATCCCGTTCGTTTTTTAGCGTCAACCTGCTGGGAGAGGGTGGTTCTTTTGCAGGCGGGGCGGCCGCCCCCGCCTGCAAACATCTTTCCCCTCACCAGCGTCGGTCAGTCAGGTTAAATCTGAAACCAGCCACTGGGGAGGGGAATAAATGGGGTGCACTGCAGCTTATGAACATTCTGGACATTTTCAACACCTTCTGACTGTCTCTGATGCGCATAGGTATGATTTGATAAAATTACCCAAGAATAAGGATTAAATTTGATATTCACAGGAATTGTGATTTACTTAAGCCTAACGTAAATTAAAATAAGGAGCAATTTATGGATAACTTTGATGTTGTGGTGATTGGCAGCGGGCCTGGCGGCTACGTCAGTGCAATACGGGCGGCACAGCTTGGCTTGAAGGTTGCTATCGTGGAACGAAAAGCCTTAGGTGGAGTCTGCCTCAATATTGGCTGCATTCCCTCGAAAGCGCTCCTGCGCAATGCCGAGTTAGTCTATCTGATGCGTACGCAAGCAGCGGAGTTTGGCATTCATGCTGAGAATGTGACCTTTGACTATAACGCAGCCTACAAACGCAGCCGGCAGGTCTCTGAGCGCCTGACGAAGGGTGTGAGTTTTCTCATGAAAAAGAACAATATCGCTGTTATTGAGGGGCATGGCGAGGTTGCCAACCCCGGGGAAGTGCTGGTCAGGGCGGCTGATGGAGGGACACAAACCCTCTCCACACGGAATATTGTTTTAGCTACCGGCGCACACCCCACGATAATCCCAGGTATGGAGCCGGATGGCGAAAAGATTTTGGATTATGAGGATGCCATCCTGCTGCAGCAGCTGCCGAAGTCGGCGGTAATAATTGGCGCTGGCGCAGTGGGCGTGGAGTTTGCGACCGTCTGGAGCGCTTATGGCGTGGAGGTACATATCGTCGAGATGCTGCCGCATATCTTGCCGGCAGAAGACGATGAGGCAGCAGCCGAGCTTAGTAAAGCTTTCAGGAAACGGGGCGTGAAGATCCACGCGGGCACCAAAGTGCAATCTGTGCAAAAGACCGAAAACGGCGTGGAAGTGCAGATTGCTGGAGAAAAGGGTGAGGAAAAAATCACTGCTGAAACTGTGCTCGTAGCTGTTGGGTTCAAACCCAATTCAAGCAATATCGGGCTGGAAAACGTGGGTGTAGCGGTTGACCAGCGCGGTTTTGTGCAGATTGACGACAGCATGGCTACCAACATTCCTGGCATTAGGGCGATTGGGGATGTGACTGGCAAGCTGCTCCTGGCGCACACCGCCTCAACCATGGGCATTATCTGTGCGGAGGTGATCGGCGGGCTGCCTGCACGCAAGTTAGATTACCGCATGATCCCACGCGCAACGTACACGCAGCCCCAGGTAGCTTCTTTTGGATATACCGAAAAGCAGGCTCAGGAAGCTGGTTATAACGTGCGTACGGGCAAATTCCCCTTTATGGCGAACGGTAAAGCCTTAGGCTATGGCGAGACTGCCGGTTACATCAAATTAGTCGTCAATGAGGACAACAACCAATTATTGGGCGCATCTTTGGTTGGACCAGAGGTCTCCGAGCTGCTGCCTGAGCTAACTTTAGCCCAAGCTAACGGGCTGACGGTGGAAGCCATCGCCCAGAATATTCACGCACACCCAACGCTTAGTGAGGTCCTTATGGAAGCTGCAGAAGCTGCTGAAGGGCATGCGGTTCACCTCTAAAGAGTCAATCTCTGAAATCCTAATCAACGATATCCTGTTGAGATGAGTACACAGAAGGCATCAAAAGCCTTTTGTGTACTTTTCGCTTAATAACGCTGAGGCGATTATTCTGCGGTGAAAAAAAGGTCTATTATGCTATACTTAGTGCATGAAAGTTGAACTGAGACGCTACGTCCTGTTAGTTCAACAATTGGCTGAACAGCCCGAATCTCTGTTGGCTGTGTTCAGTCTGCCTCCTTTATTTACGCCAACTGCTGGAGGAATCTTGCACACAAAATCTTTAGAAAGCCTAGAGGCATAATTTCATGCCAGCTTTGAGCCTCAATGACCTGCTAGCGATTGGCTTGTGCGTGTTGGCACTCTTGGCGCTGGGCATGAACCTTCTGGTGCACCGCAAGCACCCTTACTCCGGGCTGCGCCACACCTCAGCAGTGCGTAGTACTGAAATATTAAGCCAGGCAGCTGCCGAACAAGGCAAACGCTTGACAATTGGCTTAGGTTTGGATGTTGCCGACAGCACCACAGCAATGGCGAGCCTGCCTGTGCTCGCGGCGCTGACTCGGCGCTCCATTTTTACCGATCAACCTGTGCGTGCCGCCAGCGGGGGTGGAACCTTAGCTTGCCTCAGCCAAAGCGTTGTGCGCGGCACCTATCAAGGGGCAGTTACGCCAGAACTTTTCAAACCTGATTACGCCTTGCTGGCGGGGCTTTCCCCTTATGCTTACTTGGCAGGCTTGCTGCCCCAAGCAGCTTCACGCGCTAATGCTGGTGTGATACTTTACGGTCCCCACCGACCGGAAAGTGTGTTGGCTGCTGATTTAGTAGAACGTAAAGGAAACCCCGTGATTGTGCTGACCTCAGACCTATCCGCGCAGGCGGTGCTGCTGGCTAGCTCAGCTCAGCTCAGCTTAGGTGAGGATTTTTTTGATAGCGGCGCGAGCTTAGAGGTTAATCCCTCTGCAGCTGCAGCCCTGCGGGCACAAGACCTGCTGCGCATTGTGATCACTGTGGGGCTAATCCTGGGAGCAGTGCTGCGCTTGTTGGGGGTCTGGCAATGAAGAAGGCAATCCCCATTCTCATCGCAGGGCTGAGTGGGCTGCTCGTCTTGGCTGCGCTTATCTGGCAGCCGCAGTTAGCGGGCTGGCTGGAGGTTGTGCTCAACTGGGCGGTGATTATTGCCTCTGCGGCAGCCTTGGTGGCGCTGGCAACCTTGCTGTTGGCGCATACCCGTAAGATTATTAAGGTTAGGCATGGATTTATTTACAGCTTGATTCTCGTAGGCGCTTTTTTGGCTAGTTTTGTTGGCGGGATGACCGCCGGCGTGGAGAACCCAAGCTACTTGCGTTGGATCGCTGCAATTCAACAGCCCGCCGAAGCCAGCTTACTGGGGTTGGCAGCTTTGGTGATGGCAGCAGCGGCTTTGCGCCTCTTTCACCAGCGCGGTTGGTCAGCGCTCACGGTCTCCTTTGGCATCAGTGCTTTGGTATTCCTTGTGCTTGGGTTAGGCTGGCTGCAAGCGCTTCGGATTCCGCAATTAGATATTGTGATTGGCTATTTAGAAGCCTTACCACTGGTAGGCATGCGCGGCTTGCTGATTGGGATGGGCTTAGGCGCATTGCTCCTCGGTTTGCGCATTGTGTTGGGCTTGGAAAGGCCCTATGGTGAGTAGATGACCGCTGATATGATCGTTTGCCCACATTGCGGAAAAGAAAACTTTCCTCAGGTAACCCATTGCGTCCATTGTGGTGAGGAGCTGGTGGATCTTTTTAAGATCGAAGGAATCGAGAGTACTCCGCCTATGCCAAGTAAGGAAGGCAGTGATCTCCCTGAAATCTTGAAGTCCTTACGCGATGAAGAGCGCAAAGCAGCCGAACCAACAGAATCGACACCAATCCCCGAAGAACAAGCAGAGAGCCCAATACAGACAGAAGGGGAAGAACAACTACCCCAAAAAGAAGAACCGCAAGTACCAGAATGGTTAGCGCGCATTCGAACCCGCGCTGCCCAAGAAGCGGATGCTACAGGGGATTTAGCCAGCCGCGCTGGTACGATGGACCAGGTGCGCTCAGGGGAGAAGCACGCTGAGATCGATAAGGAATTTACTTCTTGGATCGAGCGTTTACGCGAGAGTAAACAGAGGGAAATTCTCCAAAGCGCCCGCAAGGCATCCGAAGAAGGCGAGACTGCTGAGGGTGTGCCGGAGTGGCTGCAGAAAATCCGTGAATTGCATCCTGAAGTTGAAGGTGAAGAAACCCAACCGATAGAGAGCGAGACCCTCGAAGAGGGCAGCCCTTCAGAGGGCGTTGCTGCGCCAGGAGCAGATGAATCAGAAGAAGCTTCACGCGAAGAAACGCAGCCTGTGGAAGAGGCAACAGCTCCAACGCCAGCGGCAGAAGCAGCCCAACCAGAAGAGACCGTTCCAACCGAGCCGCAGCAAGACCTTAGCGCAGAACAGCCAAAGGAACAAGCCGAAGCACGAGCGGAGGCTCAGACCACAGCGCCCAGTGCGGAGCAGGAGGCTGCTGAGATTTTGGAGCCGATTGTCGCAGAATTGGGCATGCAGCCTGAGGTGAGCGTGCCCCCTGAAGAATCTGAAACTGCAGAAGAACAAAGCGTTGCGCAAGATTTGCTCTTATTGCGCAGCCAAAAAGAACGTGCAGAAGTATTGCGCAACCTCATCGCAGAGGAGGGCAAGGCGTTCCCACCGGCACACAAGCCTAAAAGCCCGCATAAAAGCTGGTACCGTTTGGTGATTGGGTTAATAATGCTCGCTGCCTTGATCGGAACGTTGCTTTTTGTTCCATCGCCACCACTTAAGGAAGGCGCTGCGCCTGCCCATGTCATTGCGCTGCAAGAAGCCATGCAAACCCTTGGTGCCGGGGATAGAGTGCTGGTAGTCCTGGATTACCAACCTGCCACCAGCCGTGAGCTGGAATCTATGACAGCGCCAGTACTGCAGTTCATCGCTGAGCGCGGGGTAGCCTGGCAGTTGCTGGTGACCCAACCGAGCGGGCTGTGGTTAGCTCAGGAGCTGGCATCTACCGCTGGGATTACCCCAATCCCTGAGGCTGTCTATCTGCCTGGAGGGAATTTAGGCGTATTCGCGCTGGCGGTTGATCAAGACCAATCTATGCCGCTTCTGCCCTCAGGCTTGAGCGCTTTGAATGACTATCGTGCCATTTTATTGCTCGAAGATTCAGGCAGTCAGTTTCAGGTCTGGATGGAGCAGGCTGCCCCTTGGTTGGGTAAAGGGAGATTTCTCGCGCTTGTAGCCAACCAAGATGCCGCCATGGTCCTACCATACTATGACTCAGGTCAGGTTTCTGGCTACGCTGCTGGCACGCAAGAGGGAGCCTTAATGGCCCAATTACTTGGTCAGCAGCCCATGCACTTGCCGCATGAACGTGCTCTGCAAGTAGGATTGATCATCATGATGGTGGTCCTAATCCTGTCCATGGTCACGAAGGCAGAGGCAGATGTAACCGAGCGCCGAAGGGATGAGAAGGCATGAACGTGCTTGACGTCATCATAGGGTTGATCGGCTTTGCACTTACGCTGATGGTCTTTAGCTATCTGTTAGGCGATAACTTTTTCTTCCGGGCTGCCCTTTATTTGCTTGTGGGTGTTTCGAGTGGGTATATTGCGGCGGTGTTAATCACTAAAGTGATCTTACCCTTACTAATTGCACCTATCCAAGCTAATAATGGGCAGTTTTCTCTTCTCATGGTGGTACCGCTCTTGCTCTGCTTGCTGCTTGTGCTGATGCTCTTCCCGCGCACAGTCAGCGCTGGAAAACTGCCATTAGCATTCCTGGTGGGAGTTATGGCAGCTATGACCATCGCCGGGGTGAGCCGGGGAACTTTAGCGCCCCAGTTGCTGAGCATTGTCAACCGCTTTAGCCCAAGCTTAGTCCAAATCAGCGGGCAACCAGCTTGGGGGCAGATCCTCGAAGCTGTGTTCATTCTGTTAGGTGTAGTGGCTGTGCTTTTCACTTTTCATCATCGCACTCATCTAAGAGGCGATGCTGAGGCACGCAGCGGGCTAGTAGAAGGGCTTTCCAGCATTGGTCAAGTTTTTATTGGCATTACCTTTGGGATGTTATTCGTTGGCTTTTACACAACCGCACTTACAGCGCTGATTGCCCAACTGGGCACACTTAAAGACTTTATTCTAAGTTTAATAACAGGCTGAGGATGCACATGGAGCAGAAAACTTATCTCAGCATCGATATTGGCTCCCAGCGCACACGTGCCTGGTTATTTCAACAATGCGAGGGATACTATCAACTCGCTGGCAGTGCCACAGCTCAAACAACTGTTTCTGCTGGGCAAGATGTGCGCGCCGGCGTGCGGCACGCCCTTCTGCAGCTGCAACAAACCAGCGGAATCCAATTGCTTGATACAGATCAACGCTTGATCCAAGGCTTGCAAGGTGTTGCCGGCACTGGCATTAGCGTTTCGGCAGGCTATCCGCTGCGAACAGTCCTGATTGGGGTTTCGGCTGACCTATCCTTGGCAAGTTTGCGCCGCTTGGTCGACCTTTTTTACACGGATGTAGTTTTGGAGCTGGACCTGCAAGATGAGCTCAATCCTACGGCTCAGCTCGAAAAACTCATCCAGAGCGATGCGGATCTCTATGTGATCGCTGGGGGAACAGATGGGGGTAGCTACCACCCGGTGCGGGCAGCTTTGGAGAATATGCGCATCGTCTATCAGAGCTTGCCCCGCGTCATCCGCCCGCAGGTTGTCTATGCAGGCAATAGCGACTTGGCGGAAGAGGCGCGTGCAGAGCTGGAAGCTGGTCCAGATTTCCACTTGGCGGGCAATATTCACCCGCGCTTAGGGGTTGAAACACTTTCGGCTGCTTGGCAAGCAATGCTGGAAGCTTTTGCTGCTTTGCGCCGGCAGCAGCTAAGGGGTTTGGAGGAGCTTGAACAGGAATGCAACGCCACCGTGCTGCCAACTGCTTTTGCTATGAGCCGCATTGTGCGTCTGATTGATCGCATCCACTCAAATGGTAAAGGCACTTTGGCGTTGGATGTAGGCAGCAGCTCTACTACGGTGTTAGCAGCCCATGGCGATGAATTCATCGGCAGTATTAACCGACCTGAGATCTCAAGCCGGACGGGAGAAGAGACTTGCCGCTGGTCCTCGCTGCCCATTGATGTGGAAACTGCCAGCATCTATATGCTTAACAAGCGCTTGCATCCTGCATTTTTACCGGATACCTTAGAAGATTTAGCCATTGAGCACGCTTGGACGCGTGTACGCTTGCAAGCTGCGTTACAGCACACTCAGGAAATATTCCCAAATTTTGCCTACCACCCAGAGCAGGGATTGTTTGCCCCTTATGAGCCGATTCTGCTTTCTGGGGAAAGCCTGATCCGAGTGCCAGCTGCACAGCAGTCCCTGCTGATAGCGTTGGATGGCTTGCGCCCGCATGGCATTACCACCTTTACCCTCGATGAGCGGCAATTAATGGCTGCTTTGGGCGCGTTAGCTGAGCTTGAACCGCTGCTTGCGGTTCAAATGATCGATGCGGGTGCTTTTGTTAACCTCGGCACAGTGATTACCGCTGAGAGCACGCAACACGCTAGCACAAGCTTGCTTACCATTGAGGTAGATCGCGAAGAGGCAGGGCGGGAAAAATTAGAGGTGCGCAAAGGCACGCTTAAACGCATCGAAGCCCCTCAAGATCAGCGCATACGCATTTATCTTTCCCCCAGTGAATTTACAGATGTTGGCATGGGTTATGTGGGCTTGGGGGGTTGGGTCACCGTCCCAGGCTCTAAAGTTGGCGTGGTGATAGACGCGCGGGGCAGACCTTTAGAACTGCCCGGGGATGCCGAGCAGCGCAGCCAGACGATCTACAATTGGCTCTGGGAGTTAGGCGGTTAGCATGAGCATGCAAACCTTACAGATTGGCTGCAATCAACAAATCTATCGATCCTTCACTTTGCCCCATAGCAGTACGGTTTTAGTACGCATCGGGCAAGAGGTTGCAGCCGGCGATCCGATCGCCGAGGTTCGTATGCCAGCACGTTTTCAAGTATTCGATGTGGTCAATAATTTCAAAATTAATCCTCGGCATATCGATCGCTATATCGAACGCCTGGTAGGTGAACCGGTTAAAGCCGGCGACATCATTGCACAAAAATCCGGGATTATTGCGCGCATATTTCGTGCTCCTGAGGATGGCATGGTCGTTGCAATCCGCGATGGCAAGATCACGCTGGCATTGGGTGAGAAGGTGGTACAGGTGCTAGCGGCATTTCCAGGCACCGTCGTGGAAATTATTTCTGAACAAGGAGCCGTCGTTGCAACGCAAGGCGCCCTCCTGCAAGGCGTATGGGGCAACGGGTTGAATGAATCAGGCTTCCTTACACGCTGGGGTGAGGAAGCGGGCTTAGAGAAAGAGGATGGCATTGCAGGTAAGATTATCGTGGTGGATCATTGTGCAAGCCGGGCACAGCTCAACCGGTATATGGCACAACAGCCTGCCGGAATGGTCTTTGGCTCTATCCTGCCACAGGTCCTCCCAGAACTAGAGCGGGCTGATATCCCCACGATGGTATTGGTTGGGTTTGGAGAACTGCCAATTGACCCAATAAGTTCACAGATGCTGAAGCAGATGCAAGGGCAAACAGTCGCGCTGAACGCAGCTTCTCCAGATCCGTTAGAAGGCACGCATCCAGAATTGATCTTGCCAGGCAGGGCACAATTTTCTGAAGAGCTCTTCCCTGCTGAAGAGCTGTTGAAAGTAGGCAGGCGTGTACGCTTGCTGGGCAAACCTTATGCCGGCAGCGTGGGCACAATCATCGAGCTGCCAGAGCAGCCAGAAATGTTTGCCAGTGGACTGGTGATGGAAGCGGTGGTAGTACAGCGCGACGATGGGCAGGTAATTCGCGTACCACGCGCCAATATCGTCGTGCTTATCGAATAGCAGTTATGGTGTAGGTAGGTGTAGCTGTTATCAAGTATTGACCCACAATCCAGCCGATTTTGCCATCTGGAGCGCGTACTTTTTGCCACAGCGTATATCCGATGATTTTTTCTTCTCCCAAGAGTTCAACCTCAGTAAGGTTGTTGAGGTAAGCTAAAACTTCTGCATTGGGATCAGCTT
>BAABOD010000029.1:0-15645 GCA_040371255.1 Anaerolineaceae bacterium
GGTAGCCGTGTTGGCGCAAATTGATGATTTCATAGCCGGCTTTGCTGAGCGCTTCCACTATGGTGTGCGGGGTGAAGCAGCTCAGATGCGCCAGCTCGTAACTGTTATGCGCATAGAAGTTAGGAACTTCTAGGAGCAGCCAGCCCTGCGGAGTAAGCAGCTCTGTGCGGATCTGGTGCAGCACCCCGACTGGGTCCGGCAGGTGCTCGAGCACATGCATTAGGCTCACCAGGTCAAAACGCTTGGGCTGGCTGGCGATGAGCTCCAGCAGGCTTGTCACCATGCGCAAGCCTTGCGCCTCAGCCAAGGCGCGGTAAGCATTCCCGGGCTCCACGCCCACGCCTTCAGCTTGGAATTCTTGCTGCAGAGCTTGCAAGAAGAGACCGCTTGAAGCGCCAATATCCAACACGCGCGCCAAGCTTTGCACGCCTTGGGCACGCAAAAAGCGGATTTGGTCCTCGGCGCGTAGCTGCTGTTGGCGCAGGTCTTTGGGTGTGGGGGCTGCGCTCTGCTGGTAAAGCTGGCGGTAGTTTTCAGTGTAGAAATTGGGCTGAGCAGCCCGGCTTGCGGCAGCATCCTGAAAGACGAAGCCACACGCTTGGCAGTGGTAATAAACCACGGGGAAGCCAAAGGATTGCATGCGTTGCAGCACGCGAGCATTTTGCTTGCCGCAAAGCGGGCAGGCTGGTGTGGCAGACTCAGCCTGAAGAACTGGCGTTACTTGCTCGGCTTTATTCTCCTGCGCGCGGGCGTCCACTTCAGTGAGGCTCTTGTGACGCACGTCCGCCAAGCTTGCCTGCCATTGCGGGTGCAGGGCATTTTGTTCGAGCAGCTCGGCTAAGCTAAAGTCATCGCGGTTACCGAAGGCAGCATAAATAGCACGCGCCACTTGAAGGTCTTCTTCGGTATCGATGGTGAAGCGCAAGTGCCCGAGGCTTGGCTCGGTCTCCACGACCTTTATACGAAAGCGCCCGGGCGTGTCATAAAGGTAGGGCATCACGTGTTCACGCTCGTAAGGCTCGGTCGCGTTTTGCCAGGCTTGCGCCAGCGCCGTAAAACTGCACACCTCAGTATCCATGCCAATCGGGCTGGTGCGCTGGGCGGGCGGCGGCAAGCGGTTAGCGGCAAAGTCGAATTCCCCTTCCAGAAAGGCAGTCACCACGCGGTCAATCTCTTGCGGGTCGATCATAGGGCAATCGGCGGTGATGCGCACAATCACGTCGGCATGATCTTCACGAGCAGCTTGGTAATAGCGGTCTAGGACGTCAAACTGGCTGCCGCGAAAGACCGGCACTGCCTGCTGCTGGCAAAACTCAGCGATAGGGTCATCCGCCTGGTCGGTAGTGGTGGCGACCACAACCCCAGTGAGGGTCTTGGCGCGCAGGACGCGGTTGATTACGCGTGCCAGCACCGGCTCGCCGCCCAGGTCGCGCAGGACTTTACCCGGCAGCCGGCTGGAACCCATGCGGGCTTGAATGATGGCGATGATATTATCTTGGCTCATAAGCTCCGTCAGCTTCAGGGCTGCGGCGTTGGGGTGGGCGCTTCAATCACCATCGAAGAGACGCTGTAATCAAAATCATCTTGCTGGGCAGCCAAATTGGCTGGCGGTGTGATGAACAGCACCACCCAGAGCATCCCTTGCTCTTTGAAAACATAAGCTGACCAGCCGGTGCTCTCCTTACCGTAGGTGAAGCGGGTTACTTCACGCTTGCCCATAGTTAGGTCGGAGGTTTGCAAGGCGTCCGTGTCATTCCCTAAGAACATTTTGACTCCGGATTTAATGAGACTGAGCGGAACACCTTCCAGCGCCTCATTCTTGACGACCAGCAATTGCGTTGGCGAAACCGCCGGCGCGGCGGTGTCCTCGCCCCACCAGGCAACATTGCTCTCCAAGTCATCCAGTAATGAGGCTAACGGTGAATCTTGCCCGCCGACAAATTGAGATAGCGAATCCCAGATTCCGGCTAAATCCTGCTCGACGTCACGCTCTGCATATGTATTTGGAAGGAGGATTTGCATACCGGCGCCCTGGTACCAGACCATACCTAAATCTGGTGTGGGGGTCGGCACTGGTGTGGGTTGTCTCTGCAATAAGCCAGGTAAATTGCAAGCTGAGAGGGTCAGCAGCAAGGTGCAGCTCATCAGCCATAAAGTCCATTTCTTTTTCATACCTTCCTCGCTTTCCCGTAAGCAACGGTATCTTGATAACATTTTAAGAGCTTTTGGAAATTCTTGCTCCAGTCAGCACGCTCCACGGCGTCCTGCCGAGCTTGCAGACTCATCGCGCGCCAATCCAGCGTTGCCGCTTTCAAGATAGCCTCCGCCAGTGCCTGGTCATCCCCATCTGGGAAGATCCAACCGTTCTCGCCTTCTTTAATCCATTCGAGATTAGCAGGGATATCGGAAACTATCGCAGGTAGCCCGCAAGCCATCGCCTCTAGCAGCGAGACTGAGCTGCCATCCACATGTGCGGGGCTGATGTAGAGATCCGCGGCGCCAAAATACGTGGTCAGGTCAGCATTAGGGATGCGCCCGCCAAAATAGACACGCTCTTCAACGCCGCCAGCGCGGAGGATACTCCGAACTTTTGCCGCCTCAGAGCCTTCATTGAGCAATATAAGCCGTAGGGCTGGGTTTTGCTGCGCCGCGTGCACAAAAGCGCGTGCCAAGACGTCTACGCCATAGTTTGGCTCCCAGGCGCGCAGGCAGAGCAGCACAATCGCGTCGTTCCAGCCTTGCTGCTGGCGCCAAGCCTTGCCTGGCACAATACTGCTTTGTGGAGAAAACTTCGTCAAGTCTACGCCCCAAGGGAAAACGCAAATGCGTTCCCGCGGGAAGCCAAAGTTGACGGCGCGCTCTGCGGTCGCTTGGCAGTCGAGCGTGAGCATGTCGGAATGTGCCAACGTCCAGCGCGTCTGCCAGCGCTTGAGCGGCGAGAGGTAAGCGTCTTTCATCAGGTCGAAGCCCCAGCTCATGGTGAGCAGCGGGTGGAAGCCAGCCTGCCCGATTAAATATGCTACATCCTGAATAGGACCGGCATGCACGAGGTCTGGCTCTAAGTTGTGCAGTAGGGTGCGCAAGCGTGCGCTCAGTATTGGCACTTGCGAGAGCTTGAGCGGTCCCTGGAGCCCTTCCCACGGTACCTCCGTGACACCAGCCGGCGTTTGCGGGGTGCAAGCTTGCAAGCGCAGGGCGTAAACCTCATGCCCGCTTTGCCCTAATGCAGTCAAAAAGCGCTGGTCGTGCGGGCTATCGCCGCGGGTGCAGTATAAAACGCGCATTTTGCTCTCAGGCTCCCAGCATTGTCCAGCGCAGCTCCTGCCCGGCGGCAATCGGGACGAGGGCGCGCGTACCAATCACTGCTTCGATCTCATAGGGCATGATAGCCCCAGGGGTGGCGGGGCGCAGCACGGCAATCATCTCCCGCGTGAACGTTTCTCCGGGCTGGATAGCGCGCGCTGCTCGCAAGCAGCGCCGTTGGATCACGACGGTGTCCTTTTCGTTCGCGGCAACCACTTTATTGCCTGAGCCCATGGCGCGCTCGAGCTGCCGCGTGGCGGTCACCATTTGGGTATAGCTTTCTGGGTTCATGGCGAAGGCATGGTCGGGCCCTTCGCGGCGGTTATCATCGGTGAAGTGCTTTTCGATCACGCGGGCGCCCAAGGCAACTGCCCCCAACACGGTTGCCATCCCTTGGGTATGGTCCGAGAGGCCTAAAATCAGCTGTGGATACATATCATGGTAAGTCTTGAGCACATTGAGGTGGATGTGGTCAAAGTTAGCTGGGTCGGCGGTGTAATTGGTGTTGCACTGCATCAGCACGAGCTGCGGATTAACGGCTAGAATGGCATCCACGGCGCGCTGTACGTCGCCAATATCGGAGGCGCCCGTAGCGAGCAGCACCGGTTTGCCTTTGCTTGCGATGCGCAGGCAGGCTTCAATCCAGGTTATATCGCCTGAGCCGATTTTGTAAGCTGGCACGTATGGGTCGAGCATATCGATGGCGTCAAAATCGTACGGAGCAGAAAAATAATCAATCCCAGCCTCATCGCAAGCCTGCTTGAGGATGGGGGTCCACTCGAAGGGCAGCGTGGCGTCGTTATAGACCTCAACCACACTTTTGCGCCACTTCGCCTGGTGCGAAACCTGGGCTTGCATGTGGCTAAAGCCGTAATCCGATACGATTTGTGGTCCGCGGAAGTTTTGGAACTTAGCGGCATTAGCGCCCGCCTCAGCACACTGGCGGATGAGTTTGAGTGCCCGCTCTAAACTGCCATCATGATTGGCAGCGATATCCGCTACGAAATAGGTGGGGTGATTTTCGCCTATAAGTGTGTTTCCGATTTTCAATTCCATAGTTTCTCCTAATCAAGCGAGGTAAGCAACTAATTTATCCGGCAAGCCAGCCAGGGCATCTGCGTAAAGAGCTTGCAGCCCTTCTTGTTCGCTGGGTAAAGGAACATCAAGCGCGGTTTGCAGCTTTTCCGTGTTCATGCTCAGGTTGAGTGGGCGCGGCGTGCTCAAGCCGGCATCTGCAAAGCTGACTGGGTTGATGAGTGACTCATCCAGCCCAAACTGACGCGCCAAGCTCACGCCAAAAGCATATTTGCTCGTGGCTTGCGGGCTGAAGACGTGATACAGCCCGCTGAGGCTCTTTTCTACCATAAGGAGCAAAAGCTGTGCCAAGTGCCGTGCATAGAGCGGTGAGAAAAACACGTCTGTAAAGCCGTTGACAGTCTGCTCCGTACGCAAATGCGTGTAGAAAAACTCAGCCAAGCTGCGCTGCCCGCTGGCAGACCAGCCGTAAAAGTTGACACGGGCGATCAACGCCTCAGGATAAGCTTCAGTAACGGCTGCTTCGCCAGCCAACTTGGTGCGCGCGTAGGTGTTGATTGGGTTGGGCGCGTCTGTCTCACGGTAATCGCCCCGCGTGCCGTCAAACACGGCGTCTGTGGAGATATGCACCAGCTGTGCACCGTTTTCCTTCGCTGCTTGAGCGATCACGCCGGGCACTTGCGAGTTGAGCTTCTCGGCGAGCCCAGAGTGCTGCTCCGCCCGGTCAATATCAGCCAGCGCCGCGCAGTGGATGATCACGTCTGGTGCCAAGGCGGCAATGCGCGCCGGTAAGCTCTCCAACTCGGTCAGGTCCACCTGTTCTGCCGTGAAGGGCGTTTGCACCAAGGCACGCCGTCCGCTCCAGCCCGTAACACGATAGCCGCTTTGCGTGGCTGTGAGAGCCATGTTAAGGCCAAGCAAGCCGCTTGCGCCGGTGACTAACACATGCTTCACGCTATTTTTCCTTCTCGAAGTCCTGAGCGATGGGGGCGATCAAGGCATTAATCTGCTCCACACTCAGCCAATCCGTGTTGGTGTTGCTCGCATAGCGGAAACCATCCGGCAGCGGTTTGCCCAATTTCTCCCAGGTATGCCCAAACCACAGCGCTGAGGGAGGCTGCACCACAAACATATCCGGTAGTTCGACGGTTGTGCGGGCTTCATCTTCGGAGATCAAGCTTTCGTGCAGCTTTTCACCCGGGCGGATGCCAATGATTTCAATCTCGGCTTCCGGCGCCATGGCTTTGGCAAGGTCCAGCATGCGCATGCTGGGGATCTTGGGCACGAATACCTCGCCGCCTTGCATCTGCTCGATGCAGCGGATGACGAAGCGCACGCCTTGCTCGAGAGAAATCCAAAAGCGGGTCATGCGTTCATCGGTGATGGTGAGGTGTCCGTTCTCGCGCTGCTTGAGGAACAGCGGCACCACACTACCGCGTGAGCCGACTACGTTACCATAGCGCGTGCAAGAGATGCGCGTTTTGCGCCCGCCAGCATAGGCGTTGCTCTGGATGAGCAGCTTTTCGGCAGCGAGTTTGGTGGCGCCATACAAGTTGATGGGGTTTACGGCTTTATCCGTGCTGAGAGCGAGCACCTTTTCGACATTATTTTCAATCGCTGCATCTGCAACGTTGCTAGAACCCAGGATGTTAGTCTTGATGGCTTCCATGGGGTTATATTCGCAAGCTGGAACTTGTTTGAGCGCGGCGGCATGCACCACAATATCGACGCCATACAGCGCCCGCATCAGGCGCTCACGATCGCGCACGTCGCCAATGAAGTAGCGAATCGACGGGTCATCATAACCGCTCGTGCGCATCTCGTGCTGCTTGAGCTCATCGCGGCTGTAGACAATAATTTTAGCGGGGTGATATTCCTCGAGCATAATCTTGATAAATTTCTTGCCGAAGGACCCCGTCCCGCCGGTAACTAAAACAACTTTATTATTCCAATCCATGCATACTCCTTAGCGCGTGTCGCGCTCATCTTTCGAGATAATGATGAGGGGATATTGCCCCTTCTCACCAAAAAAGTGGGGGAACCACTCTTCCAGCTGATATATAACTTTTAACCAGAAGCGTCCTGCCCATTCCGGCTGGATCACAGAACGAAGGAATTTCACTGAGACGCTGCGCCAAACGCGAATTTCGTAAGGGAGTTGTCCTTCCATCACGCGGTGGAACCACTTGGCGGAGGTTTTCAGCACAAAGGTACCCACCGGCACCTGAGAAGAATTCTCTTCTGCTGAATCTGCCTGAATTGCAGAAGCTTCATTTGGCATGGGAGGGGCTTCTTTGCCAGTCCACCGCCGCATTCGATTAGCTACGCGCATCATAAATGCCATCACACTTCCCAAGGGAACCTCTGACCAGCCATCAACTGTTACCAACGTGCGCCCGGGTTTCAGACAGCGGTGTAATCCTTTGTAGACATCTACTTTTTCGTCAATCGGGACGTGATGAATGGTATGCAAAGAAACAATGCCATCAAACGTATCCGCAGCAAAAGGAAGGTTGGCAATATCCGCAATAATGTAAATGCCTTTTTCCCCCAAGCGTTTGCGCGCTTCCTGCAAGGCTACGAAAGATAGATCCATACAAACCCGATATTGGTACCCTTCTGAATACGTCAGATATTCATCATATTGCACTGGTCCGGAGCCAGCATCCAGCAAATACTTACCCGTCGGAGCTAGGTGGCGCTTGACGCGCATGTGACACTTGTGAATGTATTCCGCCGAAACGGGGCGCAGGTCTTCGTAGCGGGCGTTCTGGTAAAAGCCATCGGCTTCGATTTGCCAGCCGACCTGGTCGTAAAACTTGCCCACTTGCTGCTTAAGGTCGCTCGCGCTCATGCGGCTGGCTCCTTGGGCTCAGGCAGCTCGCGGAGGCGCGCCAGCCCGTGTGCAGACCAATCCAACGGCTCGCCAGCCAGGTAGCCAAAAGTCTGGCGGTAGCGTGCCTGGCCTTCCGGGCTGAGCACGTAGTGCATCGGCCGCAGGCGGAAGTCCTCACCTAACCAAAGCAAATGCCAAGGGAAAGGCAGCGAAAACTCGAAGAAAAAGAGATAAGCGTACAGCCAAGCTTGCTCCACCTGAGCAGGGCTGAGGCGGAAGGCTGCGGGGTTGTGCAGGATCTCATCTAAAGTTTGTGTGTAGGCTTGCCACGTGGGCGGGTCAAGGGTGAAGCCTTTACCGGCGTAGTGCGTCTTGCCCGCCACAATGACAGGCAAGCCCGCCATCGCCATTTCCATCCCCACCGTGGTGGTATAGACCAAGCCAAGGTCGGCGATCTCGACGACATCATAGGTGTTGGTTTTGGCGTCCGGTAGGATGAGATGAATATTCTCGGGCAGCTGCGGGAACGCGGCTTGGATAACGGCTGCCATTGAGGTACCATGCGTGAGCAGCTCACCCGGATGAATGCGGATGACTAGCTGAGCTTGGGGGTGGTCCACAAAATAGCGCACAGTTCCCAAGATCCACTCTGCTATAGTGGTAGAAATGCGCTGCCTGCCGAGCGTTAGGCTGTCGCCTAAGACGTTGGTAGCCAAGAGCGCCACCGGCCGCGCATCCAAGTGCAGCTCGGTGCGTACCTTTTGGGCGCCTTCTTGCGGGGTTTGCTGCCACTGACGCGCAAAGTTGCCCCAAAGGCGGGCATTGCGGCGCGCGGCGTACAGGTCCAGCATGGCTTGGCGGGCTGCAGGGGGCAAAGGCTGGTTGCCAAGTGCTTCCCAGAGCGCGCTGGTATCATGTGCCATGATCTCGCCATCCTGCGCGATCCAAATGCGTTCGCGCTGGTCAGCAAATTCAAAAGTAACAGTTTGGATGCCAAGCAAGCGCGCAATCTGATAGGCTACGCCCATCTCCAGGATGGTGCCATTGGGCACGATGAACACGTCTGGGCGCTCGGCTTGCAGCCAAGTGTAAAGCGCACCAGCGGCTTGGCGGTTGCGCTCCATGCGCAGCTGAAAAAGAGGCGCGCTTGGGTCAGTTTCTTCCACTTGTAAGGTGTATTGGGTGTCGTAATCCGAGACATGGCGCACAATTTGCTCAAGTTCCTCTGGCAGCTTCGCATCCGGCTGCAGCCGTTCTACGAGCGGTGTGAGCGTGAGGATCGGGCTGGCGGGTGCAAAAACCTTCTGGGTGTAGAGGTCCTGTCGGCGCAAGTCAAAGCGCGAGATGGGCTTATCCCACTCGGCATAAGGCAGGTATGCCAATTCGACCTCGTGCCCCTGGCCAGCCAAAGCAAGGGCGATCAAACCGGCTTGCTCAATCCAATAATGCAGCGCAGCAAAGATGGCGATCTTTTTAGGTGCAGGGTTGGGCAGCGCGTATACTTGCACCTCGCGCACAGCCTCAGGCAGCACGGCGCGTAAGCCTTCTAACTTGTAATGCGCGGACCACTGCTTATACTGCCCGCGCAGCTGCCAGTAAATATCAGCACTAAAGGGTAGCTCCTCAAGCAGCTTTTTGAGCGTAGCTTTCGAGCTCATCCTCATTCCTCCCGCTCGATCGACCAAGCTAAAGCTGGCCGCAAACTGCCCGGACGGGGCTCTGGCCATTGTGTGCCGGGCGCGCCGCTAGCATCCACCGAAAAAGTGAGGGCTTGCTCATCCTGGAAGTAACGCCGAATGTGATAAGAGCTGGCGTTGATGCCCAACACAAAGCGCCCTTCGTTGAGCAGGTTAGGCGGGATCACACAGCGGCTGGTATAAGTACCCTTGGGGCGCGCTGGATAGGCATTGAATAGGTCGGTGTCATCCGTATCGAAGCTGGTGAAAACCGGTTCGCCACGCGTGGTCATAAGGTAATACCCGACGCGCAAGCCGGTAACCTCGTCTGAAAGCTGATATTCAATTTCAATGGTAATCGGCTCCACACTGCGCAAGCTGTCGGAGATCTTGCCGTTTTTATCACGCACGCGGATAGCCAACGGTCGGAAAGGTGCCGCCGAAGCCGGCACTTCGTCCTCTTCCCAGTAGCGCTCCCCGACCTTATCCATCCCACGGTTGAGGTAGAAGTCCACTGCCTCGCCGGAAGGCGCACGCAGTAATATTTTGCCTTTATCCAGCACGATAGACTCTTGGGTTAGGCGCAAGATGGCAGACATATTGTGGCTCACAAATAGCACCGTGCGCCCTTGCTGCGCCACGTCGCCCATCTTGCCCAGGCACTTGCGCTGGAAGTCGGCATCCCCGACGGCAAGCACCTCATCGACGACCAAAATCTCTGGCTCTAGGTGCGCCGCCACGGCGAAAGCTAAGCGCAAGTACATGCCGCTCGAGTAGCGCTTGACGGGGGTATCGATAAACTGCCTGACCTCAGAGAAATCCACGATTTCGTCGAAGCGTGCCTCGATTTCCTTACGCGTCATGCCCAAAATGGCACCATTGAGAAAGATATTCTCGCGGCCAGTGAGCTCTGGGTGAAAGCCCGTGCCCACTTCCAAAAGCGACCCCACGCGTCCGCGCAGCTCGCCATAGCCTTCGGTTGGGTCCGTGACGCGCGAGAGGATCTTGAGCAAGGTGCTTTTGCCGGCGCCGTTGCGCCCGATGATGCCTAAGGCTTGCCCTTTTTTGACGTCGAAAGTGACATCCTTGAGCGCCCAGATGATGTCATCAGTGGCGCGCCGTTCGCGCCTCTTGCCAATGCGCTGAACGCGGTTGGTGATCATATCGCGCAAGGTATCGGCGCGCTCCTGAGCTGCTCCGATTTTGTAGCGCTTGGAAATGCCTCTCACTTGAATTGAGGTATCTGTATCCATCTTAGACCACATCCGCAAAAGTTTTTTCCATGCGCCGGAAGTAGAACAAGCCAGAAGCTAACAGCACCAGCACCATTGCGCTGGAAATAATCAGGGTGATATCCGGCGGCGTGCCGCCAAAAAGCGCCCAACGGAAGCCTTGCACCACGCCCACCATCGGGTTCAGGCTGTAAAGGCTGCGCAGTGTGCCGGCTGGAATGATGCTAATGGGGTAGACAATCGGCGTGGCGTACATCCACATCTGCTCTAGGAACGGCACCATCTGCTGCACATCGCGGTATTGCACGTTGAGCGCCGAAAGCCACAAGCCCACCGCCAAAGCTGCCAAAACCGTCAGGAGCGTGAGCGGGATGAGCCACAAGATCTTCCAGCTGAAAGCCATGTGGTAGAAACCCATGGCGACAAAGAGCAAAATGAGCGAGATAAAGAAATCCACCAGCACCGCCAGCACAGAGGAAAGCGGGATAATCACGCGCGGGAAGTAGACCTTGGTGATCAGGTTGGCGTTGCCCACTAAGCTGATGCTCGATTTTTGCAACGAGAGCTGGAAAAGGTGCCAGGGCAGCAGCGCTGAGAGCACAAAGACGGGATAAGGCAGCCCGTCGGAGTCCACATGCAGCAGCACGCCAAACACCACTGAGGTGATCGCCGTCGTCAGCAGCGGCTGCAAGACAGCCCAAGTTAAGCCCAACACGGCTTGCTTATAGCGCACCTTGATATCCCGCCAGGTGAGGAAGTAAATCAGCTCGCGATACTTCCACAGCTCGGCAAAGTCGATGCCTAACCAGCCTTTGGAAGGCTTGAGCACCACGATTTGTTCAGCGTTGGCGGCTTGGCTCACGCGATCTTGCTCCTATTGGCGAGGTACCAATCGATAGTCTTGCGCAGACCATCTTCAAAGTTGGTCTTGGCGCTAAAACCAAAATACTCTTTGGCGCGAGTGGTATCTAACTTGCGGCGCGGCTGACCGTTGGGTTTGCTTGTATCCCAGCGCACCCTTCCCTCGAATCCGGTCAGGCGGGCAATCAGCTCAGTCAGGTCTTTGATGCTAATTTCGAAGTTAGAACCGAGATTGACAGGATCAGAGCGATTGTAATATTGCGTGGCTAAGGCAATGCCTTCGGCAGCATCTTCCACATAGAGGAACTCCCGTGTAGGAGAGCCATCCCCCCAGGCAACGATTTCGTCAGCGCCTTGCTCCTTAGCCTCAATGCACTTGCGGATGAGTGCGGGGATAACGTGTGAGCTGGCGAGGTCAAAGTTATCGCCAGGTCCATAAAGATTGACTGGCAGCAGGAAGATCGAGTTGAAGCCATACTGCTGGCGGTAAGCCTGCGACTGCACCAGCAGCATCTTTTTTGCCAATCCGTAAGGTGCGTTGGTCTCTTCCGGGTATCCATCCCACAGGTGCTCTTCTTTGAAGGGGATAGGGGTGAACTTAGGGTAGGCGCAGATGGTGCCAAGAGCTACAACCTTTTCCACGCCGCGCTGCCAGGCTTGGTGCATCAGCTGCACGCCCATCATGAGATTGTCGTAAAAGAACTCCGCCGGCCGGGCGAGATTGGCCCCAATCCCGCCCACATGCGCTGCCAAGTGGATGATGATATCGGGTTGCGCGTCGGTAAGCATCCGGGCGATATCCTCGCCCTTTACCAGGTCGTATTCCGGGTAGCGGGGGATAAAAATATCGTGAGCGCCTTTGCTTTGCAAGTTACGCACTAAGTGCTGACCCAAAAAGCCGGCGCCGCCCGTGACGCAAATGCGCTTGGTAGAAAGATCAATCGGTTGATCCATGTTCACCTCAAGGTTCCAGTGTGGCGGAGTCCTTCGGTTGGAGCGACTCCGCGGGGAGTGCTAAGGATATATGTATACCATCAATGACGATGCGGGGCGCGGAGGGGTCATCCGTGACCGGCAGGCTGTTTTCCATGCAGGTCAGGCGGCACACCTCTGCGATTTCGCCATCGCCTTCAATTCTAACCTGTTCAAAGCCGCTCTCGCGCAGCTGCCGAATGGCAGTGAGCGTCTTTTGGCGCGTATGCCGATAGAGCTCGAAAGACGACTGGATGTAATCCACTGTTAGGCGCGCACGCAGGGCGATGCCCTCGGGGGTGATGATGTAGCGCAGCTTTTTGCGCTGCGCCCGCTTGACCTTGACGTAGCCCTTGGAGACGAGACGCTTGAGGTACCAGTTCACGGTACCCACAGCTACGCCTAGTTCGCTGGCAAGGTTCGCCTGGGAGATATCCGGGTTTTCCTCGATGCGTGTGAGCAAGTCCAGCTCGCGCGTTGTAGAGAGTGTATCTTCTTGATTACTCATATATTCAACGCCTGAATTATAGACGGGAATCGGGTGGCGTCAAGGGGAGATAAACTGTGTCAATTATAGGCTGAGCTCTAAGGTATAATAAATAAGGAAATCCAGATTATGATAATCGTGATTTCCTTACTATTGTTGACGTCTGGAGACATTGCGGAGGGGTTCATGAGTAACGTTGATATAAGCAGGCTATTTGCGCAGTTGATTGATTCATTAGAGGGTGCCATAACGCAACTTAGTCAAAAAAGTGCTAATTACTTTTCAAAGAATAATTTTGAAGATGGAAAGAAACTTGTACTAGCACAAACAAAGCTCATTGAAATCAAGGACGAAATCAGTAAGCAGGAAAAAGCTTGGCTTCAATTGAATTTAGACCAATTCGAAGAGCAAGAATTACAACCAAAAGGACAGCTGTCATCCAGGCAAGTTAAAGTTAGAGGAAAAAGAACTCAACAATCTGAATACGTCATTCCTATTTTAGAAGCTTTAGCTGAAATGAATGGTGGGGGTAATATGAGTGAAGTCTTAGATATTGTTGAAAGAAAAATGGCAAAAAAATTAACTCCATTTGATTATGAAAGTTTGCAATCAAACCCAAATACAATTCGATGGAAAAACACAGCTAAATGGACACGCTATGAATTAGTTCAACAAGGTCTGATGTCTGACCAATCTGAGAATGGGGTTTGGGAAATTACATCAAAAGGTTACCAATTCTTGAAAGAAAATCGCACTTCTTAATAGAATAGGGCAGGGAATAATGAAAATTGACGAGCTCTTAGATGGAATAAATAAAAAGGCAATAGTTTTACCAGAGTTTCAAAGGGAATATGTTTGGAGTAGAGACCAGGCAAAAAAACTTATCTCTTCTCTAATTAATAGCTATCCCGTTGGATCATTGCTTTTCTGGAAGACAGACAACCCTCCGGAATTAAAAAACATCACCGATGATGAGGATCATTATGGAATGCTTCAAGTGATTCTAGATGGTCAACAAAGATTAACCACTTTATATTTACTAATAAATGGGGAAATTCCGCCTTATTATAACCAGGAAGATATAAATAATGATCCAAGAGATTTATGTTTCAACCTAGATACAGGGGAACTACAATACTATCAGCAAAACATAATGGCTAACGACCCGTTATGGTTCAAAGTTGCTGATTGTTTTAATTTAATGAAGAAAATCAACGTTTTTGAACTAACAAAGGCGATACCTGATGATAAAGATAAGCTGGAAGCAGCGCAAAGATATACAGATAATTTAACATTAATAAGAAATATTAGAATCGTAGATTTGCCGGTACAAACTGTGCCTTCTCAAGCAAATCTAACGGATGCAATTGATATTTTCGATTTGGTCAATAGCCAAGGAACAAAATTAACAGATGCTGAACTAGCTTTAACACATATGGTGGGTAAATGGCCTCAAGCTAGAAAAATTATTAAATCTAGGATAGAGGAGTTAAAGAAAGACAATTTTGATTTCAACCTTTCCTTCATGACAAGAGCCATGGTAACTGTTGTCTCTCATCGAGCACTTTATGAAACGATTCACGATGAACCAAGAGAAGAACTCGTTGATGGTTGGAAAAAACTGTCTAAGATCTTAGATTATTTGGTTGCCTTGCTTCCAGATCGAGCATTTATCCATTCCACTTCTGATTTGAACACTAACAACGTATTGATACCCATCATAGCGTATATCAATGCTCACAATGGACAATTTCCCAGTTTAGAACAGCTCAAACGGGCAATTCACTTTATATATAATGCCTCAATTTGGGGACGTTACAGTGGTCAAACCGACCAAAAAATGGAATTTGATGTTTCGTTGGTTTATCATGAAAATAATCCTTGGGAAAAGCTCGAGGATGCATTAATTGACCAACGTGGCAGAATTAAAGTGAAACCAGGGGATTTCGAAGGTCGAGAAGCTGGGCATCCTCTATATCTAATGACATATATTTTAGCAAAATCTCAAGGGGCCTTAGACTGGTTTAATGGAATTCCTTTGACAGCTAAGAGAATCGGCCCTTACACTGTTCAGAGTCACCACATATTTCCCCGTTCTCTACTTTATCAGAATGGTTATGATCCTGACAATCATCTGCATCGAAAGGTTGTAAATGAGATAGCTAATCGTGCATTTCTTACCGCACCGAGTAACATTTCTCTTTCAAATCAAAGACCAGAGGATTATCTGCCAAAGATTGAAGAGCAATATCCAGGCGCGCTTTCAAAGCAATTTGTTCCGATTCAACCGGAATTATGGAAGCTAGAGAGATATGAAGATTTCCTAGAAGCGAGGAGACATCTTATAACATCGAAGATGAATGAATATCTCAACTCACTGATCAGTGAGCCAGTAGAGGTTAAAGAAAAACCGATTAAAGAAATAATTGAATTTGGTGAAAGCATTCTGCTTGAATTTAAGAGCACATTACAATGGGACATGATCAAGAAGGAAAAAAACAAATCCTTAAGGAAGTCAGTTCTAAAAACTATAGCAGCATTTCTGAACACAGAAGGTGGAACATTAGTTATTGGCGTTGAAGACGACGGAACAATTTGTGGAATTCGATCAGACCTTGCTTTAACAGAAAATTCGACTGATAAATTCTTAAATTTATTAAATACATTAATTACGGATTGTATAGGACCTGAATTTGCAGGTTTGATAAAGACCCGAATCGAATCAGTCGATGATGAGTTAGTTTGTGTGGTAGATGTTGAAAAATCATCAATACCAGCCTACTTAGAGATTGATGGAAAAAAAGAATTCTATGTCCGAATGAATAACTCCTCCATTTCTCTTGATCCCGAAGAAACTGTGAAATATATTAGTCAAAACTGGAACTAGGAACTTCGGGTTAATCCCTTACGGCGTCTCCACGTCCTTGACCCAGGCGCGTTCCTGCAGGTACCACGCCACCAGACGGTCCGAGTCCTCCTATAGGCTCACCTGCGGCTTGCCTTTGTTTACATACAAGCAGGAAGTTGGAGCTAAGCTTAACTTTTTAGCGTTAAGCGGTCTTATTGAGAATTTCGATGAAGCCAAATAATGTTGACGGTTTTGCCATAGATAAACAGCAGGAATGACATTCTGCAATTGCCTACCGATTCAACTTCACAGCTGACACAGCTTCCTACCTATGACCTAAGGAGGGAAGCTCGGTTTGAATGTTTGGATTCGGGCGGATTCATTAATCAAAAGCG
>BAABOD010000030.1:0-15521 GCA_040371255.1 Anaerolineaceae bacterium
GGATGATACGGCTGAATATGCCGGTTGGTCTGCTCTGGCTGCACACTAATTATTTATTGGAACCTCCAGGCGGCTGCTCATTTTCGGGCAGCCGCTTTAGTATTCTCAATAACTTCTAATTCATTGGCTATAATTGCTGTTGTGGAACCAATTAACCCCCAAAGCAATACCCCTGCGTTGCAAGCTTTAGAATCCCAATTAATCCTCTGCCGCAAATGTCCGCGCCTGGTGGCGTGGCGTGAGCAAGTGACGGCTGCCAAGCGCAAAGCTTACCAAGATTGGGAGTATTGGGGCAAACCTGTACCTGGGTTTGGCGACCCGCACGCGCGCTTGCTTGTGGTCGGGCTTGCTCCTGGGGCGCATGGCTCCAACCGCACCGGGCAAATGTTCACTGGGGATGCTTCTGGGGACTTCCTCTACCCAGCGCTTTACCGAGCTGGCTTTGCTAACCGCCCAAGGACGGCGGCGCGTGGTGACGGGATCGAGCTGCGGGATGTGTTTATCAGTGCTATTTGCCGTTGCGCCCCGCCGCAGAATAAACCCACCAGGGACGAAATGCGCAATTGCCTGCCTTGGTTAGCGGAAGAGATGGAGTGCCTGCCAAACTTGCGCGGTATCGTGGCGCTTGGGCGGTTAGCGTTTGATGGGGTTTTAGAATTACCGGCTTTTTCAGGTGTCAATAAAAAAGAACTAACCTTCCACCATGGGGCTTTTTATAAACTTGGGGATGGGATGCCATGGCTGTTGTGCTCTTATCATCCCAGCCGTCAAAACACGCAAACGGGACGGCTGAGCGCCGCTATGTTCGACTCAATCTGGCAGCAGGCGCGCGAACAGCTGGAGCAAGGCACCTAATCCGGCTTCTGGACGATCACCCACATTCGCCCGGAGTTTTCCATCAGGGGCGTCTCTTGGATCGGATGCCCGAAGAGATGTTTCAGTTCAAAGCCAGCCCGACTCAAAAGCAATAGCACGTCTTCGACGTGATAGCCGCGCTCCTGATGCAATTCCTCGTGCTTCACCCAAGTGCGCTTTTCGCCCCGCTCGAACATAATCACGCGCATGCTGGCAATTTCTAGCTCGTAATCGTAAGAAACCTTGGTGAACTCCATATAATCGGGCTGATCTTGAGCGAGATTATAAGGGAAGCGCTGCCATACGACTGCTAGCCCATAGATGGTATTCATGTCGAAGATGAAATAACCCCCGGGGTTAAGATGCGCATAGACGGCTTGAAAAGTGTGGGAAAGGTCCTCCACTTTCAGCAGATAATTGAGGCTGTCAAAAAAGCAGGTGATGCAATCAAAACGCGCCGGCAAAGAAAAGCTGCTCATATCAGCCTGCACCCAGGAAACCTGTACATTAGCTTCGCGGGCTAACGCTTGGCTTATGGCAAGCATATCTGCGGAAGCATCCAAGCCGGTGACGGCGAGCCCCTGCTGGGCAGCAGAAACGGCGAAGACTCCACTCCCGCAGGCTAAATCCAGCAGCGAATGGGGTGAAAAGTTCAGCATCGTGAGCAGGTGTGGAAAGACCTCCTGGCTGATCCAGTGGCTAAATTGGATGTAGTTGCCGGCATGATAATGCTTGGCGAAATGACGGTAAGGCTGCAAGCGTGGTTTTCTCATTGAGGAGAATTTTAACATGGAATAACGCCAACCAAGAGCTGCCACAAGTGCCAATCAAAGCAGGAGAAAATGGTATATTTAGCCAAACTCACTCTGGAGATTTACCATGCCATATCCCATTGCTGACCCTAAAGTAATCGAGCGCGCCCGCCAGGTGCTGGCGCTGGACCCACTGTTTTTGGATACAGAAACGACAGGAACCGGTCAGAATGATGTCATTATCGAAGTAGGGATTGTTGACCGGGAGGGTAACACACTCTACGATAAGCTGGTTAACCCTGGCAGACCTATCCCGCCCGACTCCAGTGCAGTGAATGAGATTACGGACGAAATGGTCGCCACAGCGGACCCCTGGCCGGTAGTTTGGCAGGAGATCGAACCCATTCTGCGCCACCGTGCCATCGGCATCTATAACGCCGAGTTCGATCTGCGCCTGCTCAAGCAGTCCAATCAGGTGCATAACATTCCCTGGACGTTGGAAGACGAGCAAGCCTTTTGTATGATGAAATTGTTTGCGGCGTATTATGGGGAGTGGAACCCGCGCTATAACGGATTTAAGTCTCATAAGTTAGAGTATGCTGGGTATGTATGCCAGCTGGATCTGGGCAACTCACACCATGCAATCGATGATGCCCGTCTGACAGCGGCTTTGCTGCGGTATATTGCCTCCCGATAAGAAATCCACACAAATTGGGCTTCTTCATCCAAAAGTAAATTCAATTTGATATTTTCTCTTGACTTTTCTCTTCCAAAGTTTATAATATGAACAATTGCTCATATATTCAAATAAAGGTGCTGAGATGATGATGGTCAAAGATGAATTAGAGATAGAGCTCTCGGTAAAAGATGCTCAACGCATGGCAACCACATTTAAAGGCTTGGCTGACCCAACCCGCTTGAAGATTTTAGCTGTGCTCCTGCAAGGGGAAGCGTGTGTCTCTGAGTTATCAGAGCGTGTGCAGATTAGCCAGAGCGCAGTTTCACATCAGCTGCGGCTATTGCGGCATCTCCGCTTTGTTTCTGCGCGGCGTGAAGGTCAGCAGATTTTCTACCGCATCGATGATGAGCATATCGAGGATCTCTTCATGCAAGCTTATGCTCATGGCAAGCACTTGGAATCAGTGGTGGAGGAACGCTAATGCAGACGCAGGTTTACCATGTTAAAGGTTTGGACTGTGCCGATTGCGCCAGTGTGATCAAAGTTGACCTGGAAAAATTACCAGAAGTCAAAGAAGTTAAGCTGGATTTTACTCGGGGAACGTTACACATCTCCGGGGAGGTAACCCCAGAAGTAATCTCTTCGCATCTCCACCGCTTGGGCTTCGAGCTCGCGGAACCTTCGCAGGAACCGCCTGAAACAAGCTTGAGTTTTAAAGGCTTTTGGGAGACCTTACGGAACAGCCAAGAGTTGCGCATGACTCTGCCGGGGTTGATCTTACTGGCACTCTCTTTGCTGCTCGAAGGGCGGGGAATGCCAAATAGTATGCGCCTTAGCATTCAACTCGTTTTGTTGGTTGCTGCTGGCTTCCCAATGATGCGCCGCGGCTTGCAGAGCTTGGTGCTTGAACGCAAAATCACAATCAACCTGCTCATGGCGCTGGCTGTTATAGGTGCGGTGTTAATTAACGAAACGCAAGAAGCCCTAATTATGCTCGTGCTCTTTAATATTTCTGAGGCGATGGAAGAATACACGAATGACCATGCCCGTGCAGTTCTGGCTGCTTTTGCCGACTTGGCGCCGCACCAAGCACTAAAACTTACCGAACAAGGCGAGGAGATAGTGCCCATCGAAGCGCTGCAAATTGGCGATGCGATATTGGTTAAAGCTGGGGAGCGCTTCCCCATGGATGGCGTGATCTTGGAAGGCAGCAGTGAGGTCAATCAAGCGCCAGTGACTGGTGAGAGCAGGCTTATCTCCAAAACTGTAGGAGACCAAGTACTTTCAGGTACGATCAATGGGCAGGGTGTGCTCAAAGTGCGCGTAACGGCGCGGGCTGAGGATACGACCATCCAGCGCATAATCAACTTGGTGACCGAAGCGCAGTCCGTAAAAGCCAATCAGGAGAAGTTTATCGACCGCTTTGCCAGCGTGTATACACCGATTGTTGTGCTGGTCGCTTTGCTCGTGGCGGTTGTGCCACCGCTGTTTTTCGCCCAGCCCCTGATGAATACGGCAACCACTTATGGCTGGCTGCATCGGGCGCTTTCCCTGTTGATGATTGGCTGCCCGTGCGCTTTGGTGATCAGCACGCCAATTACCATGATCAGCGGGCTCACGCGCGCTGCCCGTGAAGGCGTGATCTTTAAAGGTGGGGTTTACTTGGAGAACCTCAGCCAAGCGAAGTTGATTGCATTTGATAAGACCGGAACACTCACCGTTGGTAAGCCAGTCATCACCACAGTCAAGGCGGTGGATTGCCTCGGAACACCTGAATGCGAACCCTGCAACGACTTGGTAGCTCTCGCTAGTTCTGTGGAGCGCTACAGCAATCATCCGTTGGGACAGGCAGTGATGGAAGAAGCCCAGAAACGCCATGTTCTTGATCGCTATGCACCGGCGGAAGCCATAATGGCACGCAGTGGGGAAGGGCAATTAGGTTATGTGAATGGCAAGCTGGCTACCGTTGGCAGCCGCAAGCTTTTCGAAGCCGAGCACAAAATCCCCTCACAGCTCCTTAAGGAGACTATCGCAGCAGAGAACAATGGACAGTCTACTATGTTGGTGTGTGATGGGGAGCGTGTGCGCGGCTTTATGGGCGCACAGGATACCCTCCGCCCGGAAGCTCCGCAAGTTATTCGGGCACTCAAAGACCGTGGCTTCTATACAGTGATGCTTACTGGAGATAACCCGGAGGTAGCCGAGCGCATATCCGAGGAACTCGATTTGGATGAAGTCCACGCCGGCTTGCTGCCCGATGAGAAGTGGCAGCTGCTGGCTGAGCTGCGCGAGAAAATTGGTCCAGCCTGTATGATTGGCGACGGCAGCAATGACAGCCCGGCTTTAGCCAGCGCTGATGTGGGCATTGGCATGGGTGGAGCTGGCAATGCGCATGTGCTGGAGACAGCCGATGTGGTGCTGATGAACGACGACTTGCGCAAGCTGCCCTTTGCGGTAGATCTCTCACGCTATACCAATAAGCTCATCCGCCAAAATGTGATCATCAGCTTAGGCGTGAAGTTCAGCGTGGCTGTGTTTGCCCTGCTTGGGCTAACGCCGCTTTGGATGGCGGTACTTGCGGATATTGGCATCACCCTGCTGGTGACGCTAAACGGCTTGCGCGCGATTCGCTTTGCTGCGCCGCCACTACCAGAGACAGCCTAAAACAGGCTAATTTAGTGAAAAGGTGATTTCCCAGATACCGGGCTGCACTTCGGTTGTTGAGCTTTGGGTGCCGGTAAAGACTATCCAGCTGCTGCCAGGCTTGAGTGCCAGTGGCTGCCCGGAAGCGTCTGTGAGTTGGATGGGAGTAAAGGGATCAGGCGTCATCCAGGTGCCATAAAGTAATTTTCCATCCCGGAAAACGAGCGCCGGCTGGTGTGGGTCGCCCTCGCGGAAGTCGATATCGTACAGCGACGTACCATATTCGATGTAGCTGGCAAATAGAACGATAATATTATCGAAGGCGATTGGTGTACCATCCACCCGGTCGTATGAAGGAGCGATGCTAATGCTGCCATCAGGAGCTGCGTAATCTTGCGAGAGCCGATATTGACCGCTTTTGGGGTCATAATCCCACTGCATCACGGAAAAATCCGCATACAGGTAACTAAGTTGCAGTGCCTCGGCATCCCACTCGGATAAATGACTTGCAAAATCTAACCCTGAGAGATTGACATAGTTACCATCGGGATTTTCTGCCTGATAAAGCTCCCGCATAGCGCCGGTATTGACGTAAGTGTTTTCGCCGCCAGCGTCCGAAAGGTTGCACATGGCTGGGCAAGGGGTGAATCCGCGCACGAAGGACCGCCCGGGCAGCACTTCGCTCAGCACCTTCTCAACCGTGTTATCGGCGCTGGCGTAAGCTAAGATGCCTTGGTAATGCTCGCTCAGGCGGGCATCCACCATGCGCGCTGGCGCAAGCGGTCCCGCCTGCTCACTATCCTGCCCGTGATAAACGGCTAAGAAGTGGTTCATTTGGGCGCCGATATAATACTCAAAGACGAGGTCAGCTTGGTTCAAGCCGGCGGCGGGGCGCAAGCCTTGCGGCCAGTTGGCGATCTTCACCAGCACAGGGCGCTGTTGTAACAGGGTTTGGTCATCCACCGGCAGCCCGGTCAGCGGATTGAGCCCCTCTGCAGCTAAGTCCTTTACAAGAATGGATGATGGCGTTGCAGTTGCAACCGGCCAAGGGGTTGGTGAGGGAATAGGTGTGGGGGTAGCGTTTGCAGCTGCCATGGTTTGCCGCTGGATGGGGTTGGGCGTGGGGGTAAATTCTGGCAGTGCGGCAGGAGTGATTTGAGGAAGATGCTTAGGACCTGCACAAGCACTAATCAGTAAGATTAACGCAAAGGCGGCACCAGCCAGCAATTGGAAACGCGCACGAATTTTCGCTTGCATGATGCTTGATTCTAACATGAGAGGCTAACACACACTGGTTTATCGCGTCGAAGAAAAAACCCTATGGTAGGGTGTAATAATTCTATAAACAAATAACCATTAAAATTTGAAATTAAACAAGCCTATCACTAGGAATTAACATTGCCATAAAGGCCCCTTAAGCCTAGGTTGTTAACATATAAACGCATATAAAACAAAAACTATGAGAAGGAGAAAATTAATATGCGTCGTTTCGTTTTAGGTTTAAGTTTAATTGCAAGTCTTTTGCTCGCAGCTTGCGCCAGCCCAACGGCTACCACTGCTCCTGTGCCTACCAACACTCAGGCTGCCACAGCCACTGAAGTCAGTCAGCCCACTGAGACTGAACCTCCAGCTGCTGAGACTCCAGCAGACCCATTCGATATCAACCCAGCTGACTACTCTGGGGACATCACTATGGCTGGATCTTCCACGGTTTATCCGGTCAGCGAACGAATCGTTGAAATGTTCAACGCCGAAGGCTTTGAAGGCAAAGGGATCATCAAGTTGGACTCGATTGGTTCTGGTGCAGGTTTTGAGCGTTTCTGCGTTAATGGTGAGACCGATATTTCCAACGCCTCCCGCGCCATCAAAGACTCCGAAGTTGAAGCCTGCCAAGCCATTAATCGTGATCCCATTGAATTTCGCGTTGGTACGGATGCCCTGGCAATTGTGGTCAATAAAGACAATGACTTTGTGACCAATGTTACCATCGAGGAACTTGCTAAGCTGTTCTCCAGCGAGGCCACGAAATGGTCCGACGTCAATCCTGAATGGCCTAACGAGGATATCCACCGCTATGCTCCCGGAACAGACTCGGGCACGTATGACTTTTTCATTGAAGTAGTCTCACAGGCATTATATGGTGATGCTGCGACTGCTGAAGAAATGTTCTTGAATGCTGCCAACCTGCAAGCCTCCGAAGATGACAATGTCCTCGTGCAAGGCGTTGCTGGTGATCCTTACGCGATCGGTTTCTTTGGCTTCGCGTACTACAATGAGAATGCCGATAAACTCAATATTCTCTCAGTGGAAGGTGTTGCTCCCTCATTTGAAACAGCAGAATCCGGGGAATATCCTTTGGCGCGCCCGCTGTTCATCTACTCCGATGCCAGCATTATGCAGGCTAAACCCCAGGTGGCTGCGTTCATCGGCTTCTATCTCAACAATGTCTCTGATATAATTGGCGAAGTTGGTTACTTCCCGGCTTCCGAAGAGGCAATCAACGCTGCTAAAGATGCTTGGCTCGCTGCCTTGCCGTAGTTTATAAATAAATAGGGCAAAAGGCTGGCGGGGAATGCAACGACCGCCAGCCTTACTATGATTATCAAACGAAGGTTGCTTTCATGGAAGATTTAGTTCCTGTCACCCAGAATAGAAATCGCTCCGTGTGGGAAAAGCCTGCAGGGATTAGCTTAAAGAAGAAACCGCATGTTTCTGAAACGCTCATTCAAATCCTGCTTTATTTTTGTGGCATTCTCTCGATATTCATTACGATTGCAATTGTGTTTGAATTAGGGAAAGAAGCTTGGTTGTTCTTTGGCGATCCAAACATTAATCTGATTGATTTTCTTACCGGCACTGCCTGGAAACCCAAAATCGGCGAGTTTGGCGTTCTCCCACTAGTAACATCGACACTAATTACCAGTATTATTGCGATGTTCATTTCCTTGCCGTTAGGTTTAGCATCGGCAATTTACCTAAGTGAGTACGCCTCTGCGAAGATGCGCTCCATTCTCAAGCCGATTCTTGAAATTCTCGCAGGCGTCCCAACTATCGTGTATGGGTATTTTGCGTTGACCTTCATGACACCGCTGTTACGTTCAATTTTTGGAAACCAGACGGTTTCGATTTATAACATGGCATCTGCAGGAATTGTGATGGGAATCATGATCTTGCCTATTATTAGCTCGATGAGCGAAGATGCTCTCAGCGCTGTACCCCAATCGTTGCGTGAGGCAGCTTATGGATTGGGAGCCACGCGCTTTGAAACCGCCATCCAAGTTGTATTGCCAGCAGCGCTTTCAGGGATTGCCGCCGCATTTATCATTGGCATATCTCGCGCAGTTGGCGAGACGATGATTGTTGCCGTTGCTGCCGGTTCGGGTCCGAATTTTACTTTTAATCCATTCGAGGCAGCCGAAACAATGACAGGCTATATTGCGCGCATCAGTGGCGGAGACCTTTCCTATAACACACCTGATTACAACTCGATTTTTGCGATCGGGTTACTACTCTTTCTGATAACTTTAGTCCTCAATATCATCAGCCGAGCCATCTCGAGAAAATTCCGTGAGGCTTACGAATGATACGCACTAATTCTAAGATAGATCACCGTATTGTAAATTTCCAGGCTGAGGAGACGGACTATCTTGAAAAGCGCCACAAAAATGCTACGATTTGGCAAGCTATTTTTAAGCTTGCCACAATGTTAGCGATTGTCTTCCTTGCTACTTTGTTATTCACGATTGTTAATAAATCTATGGGGTATGTTGTGATCGAGAATAAAGTCGATCCGGCTTCAATTTCAGATCGTCCTTTGAGTGAGCTCAATTCCGCTGAGTTGGCTGCTATTTTGCGCGAAAATCTGTCACCTAATCGCATTCGGGTGATTGAAAATGCTGGTTTATTAGAAGAGCAGCCAGCTAGTACACTCCTTCAGATTGTGGAGACTGAGATTGTTAAACCACGGGTGGTCGATAGTTACAATTGGATTCCCTCATTGTTCAACCGCCAGCAAATTTTCGCAGATGCTGCCAAGAATTATCCTGATGCGGTTGTGGAGTTTCGTTATTGGCTGAATGTTGATTTTATTCGCAATTCCATGGCAAGCGTGCCGGAGTTGGCAGGGGTGCGCACCGCCTTGCTGGGTTCTCTTGAATTGATACTAATCACCATTGTGGTTGCTTTCCCTATAGGGGTGGGTGCGGCAATCTATTTGGAAGAATATGCCAAAGGGAAATCTTGGTTCAACCGTCTGATTCAAACTAACATCGATAATCTTGCTGGAGTTCCCTCGATTGTATATGGTATTCTTGGTTTGGCTTTGTTTGTGCGGACGCTTGAGCCGTTGACGAGTGGGGCAGTTTTTGGCGTTGTGGGTGGGAATGGCCGCACGATCCTTTCCGCGGGCTTAACCATGGCATTGTTGATCCTTCCAGTAATCATCATAAACGCTCAAGAGGCGATTAAAGCTGTGCCAGACTCCTTGCGGCAAGCCAGCTTCGGTTTGGGTGCCACGCGTTGGCAAACTGTCTGGTCGCATGTGTTGCCCTCGGCGATGCCAGGGATTTTAACAGGCACTATACTTTCTATCTCCCGAGCAATCGGCGAGACAGCACCCTTAATCGTTGTGGGCTCCTCGACGTTTGTTACCAGTGATCCTAGCGGTCCTTTTTCGCCTTTCACTGCCCTTCCCATCCAAATTTATAGTTGGACTATGAGGCCACAGCCTGCTTTCCAACACATTGCCGCTGCAGCGAGTATTGTATTACTCATAGTGCTTTTATCTCTTAATGCAATTGCGATTTATTTGCGCAGCCGTTTAGCTAAACGCCTATAATAGTGAAATTAATATGACTGATAATAATCATTACGCGATTGAAACACGTAACCTCAATATTTATTATGAAGATTTTCAGGCTGTTAAAGATGTTAATCTAAAAATAGAGCGCAACCATATTACTGCTCTGATCGGGCCTTCTGGATGCGGAAAAAGTACGGTTATACGCGCTTTTAATCGGATGAATGATTTTATTCCTTCCTCCCATACAGAAGGGGAAGTGATTTTTCATGGTGAAAATATTTATGACCCTGATATCGACCCAGTTCAATTGCGCCGTTTGATTGGGATGGTATTTCAAAAACCTAATCCCTTCCCTAAATCTATCTATGAAAATATTGCCTGGGGTGCACGTATTAACGGGTTTCGCGGTAATATGGATGACCTCGTCGAAGAAACGCTGCGGCAAGCAGCTTTGTGGGACGAAGTAAAAGACAATCTCAAGAAATCAGCTTTAATGCTTTCGGGCGGCCAGCAGCAACGCTTGTGTATTGCTCGGGCGCTCGCAGTAAAGCCGGAAATCATCCTTATGGATGAGCCTTGCTCAGCCCTTGACCCAATCGCCACCCTGAAGATAGAAGATTTAATGCGCGAGCTCGCGTATGATTACACCATTATTATCGTGACGCATAACATGCAGCAAGCCGGCCGAGTCTCGGACTATACGGCTTTTTTCTTCACCGATGAAACCCGTACAGGCAGATTAGTCGAGTTTGACCGTACACAGGTCATCTTCACTAACCCCAAAGACAAGCGCACAGAGGATTACATTACTGGCCGCTTTGGGTAGGGCATTACCCTCAATCTTATTACCTAATCGCGAAATTAACTGGCTGACAAGTTACCATCCGATTGGCGGTTATCTTATACGCGCAATCTTGAGAATGCTTTTGCGCTAGGGTTATAATCTGCTTATATTTGCGCTCGATACTCTCTTCTATGGAGGAAAAGCATGGCCCAAAAAAGCGAAAACGCTCTCAAGGAATTGCCGCGCAACTTATGGGTGGTCAGTGCCACCAGCTTTCTTATGGATGTCTCCAGCGAGATGGTGATCAACATCTTGCCTCTGTTTCTTTCTGCTGTTTTAGGGGTAAAAACCAACATTATTGGTCTAATCGAGGGCATTGCCGAAGCAACCTCCAGTGTACTCAAAGTTTTCTCCGGTTGGCTTTCAGACAAACTCAAAAGCCGTAAAGCACTTACTGTTGCAGGGTATGCCCTTTCTGCGCTTGCCAAACCCTTCTTTTACCTGGCGAGCACCTGGGAAGCTGTAGCTGCAATTCGCTGGGCGGATCGCGTAGGTAAAGGCATTCGCACAGCGCCTCGGGATGCCCTTTTAGCCGATGATGTCAAAGAAGAGCATCGTGGGTTAGCTTTTGGCTTGCATCGTGCGGCGGATACTGCTGGTGCAATGCTTGGGCTACTCATCGCTGCTTTTGTAGTTTGGCGGTTACAAGCCGGCAGCGCTGCGCTCAAGGAGCAAACCTTCCGAACAATCGTGCTGATTAGCATGATCCCGGCATTTTTAGCTGTGCTGGTTTTGGCATTTGGCGCAAAAGAAGTTAGACCGAGTGGAGAAACACAAAAAACCCGGATTACATTCAAGGGACTGGGTAAAAACTTCATCACTTTTATGATTATTGTGGGTATTTTTGATTTGGGTAACTCCTCGGATGCCTTCTTAGTCCTACGTGCGGAAGACCGTGGTATGACAATTTTGCAAATTCTGCTCATGCTGGCAGTGTTCAATCTCATTTATGCTGCTGTTTCCGCGCCGGCTGGCAACCTTTCGGATCGGCTTGGCAGACGTAAAGTCATCATTGGCGGCTGGATCGTCTATGCGCTGATTTATCTTGGCTTTGGTTTGGCACAGACCGCTGTGCATGTGGGAGTCCTTTATGTGCTCTATGGCTTTTATTATGGTCTGACTTATGGCACCGCTAAAGCTATGGTTGCAGACCTGGTTCCGGTGGAGTTGCGAGGCACAGCCTATGGAACCTATAACGCCATCTTAGGTATTTTGGACTTTCCAGCTTCGCTGATTGCGGGCTTGCTATGGAGCGGTGTGGGTGGATGGCAAGGGTTTGGTCCCTCAGCGCCATTTTTCTTCGGCAGTGCGCTGGCATTGATTGCAGCCGTTATGTTTATTTTCTGGAAACCTCAGCCTGCCAATGCGTTAGAATGATTTTGAGGAAACGATGCTAGAAAGAAAAGATCAACAAAGCCAAAACAAACCGATGAGAGTTGGGGTTTTGGCATACCGTATGGACTTTTATTCGAACAAAAGGTTGATTGTAGGCAAGCTTCCAGAGGCTGAGTACGTTCCAGTTCGCGATTGGTATAGTTTTCAGCGTTGGCTGGCGTTAAAAGTTAATCGGGTGGTGGGCAAGCCCCTCATCAACACGTTTAACCTCAATAATCAATTCGAAGATTTTGATTTGAACCGTGTAGACGTGCTGCATTTTTCAAATGGGATTAGCTACGGACGCACGCCTTGGGTTTCATCGTTCGAGACCATCCTGCCGCGCTTCAGTCATCTCGTGACCCGCCACCAGGGCAAGGAGAAACCCGAACTGCGACTGGACGACCACACCCGGCGTGGGCTAGAGGCTTTAGCTGGCAAGGCTTGCTTGCGAATTTTGGCTTGGTCTCAAGCTTCAGCACGCATGGAACGGGATTTATTGGCAGATTTCCCCTCAGAATATACGCAAGCAATTTTAGATAAGATGCAGGTGCTGCATCCCCCGCAAGAGCCGCTCGTAGAAGAAGTCGAACCCCGAGATTATCACAATAAGCCTTTGCGCTTTATGCTGGTGGGTGCGGCTTTCTTCCGCAAAGGCGGTCGAGAGATTTTACAAACCTTCGAAAAATTAGTCCGTCAAGAAGGTTTACCGCTAAGGCTTACCATCGTGAGTGCGCTGCGCTTGGAGCCTTACGCTGCGCATGAAACTGAAGCAGATGCAGCTTGGGCAAAGCAGAAGCTTTCGGAAAATGCGGATTGGATTGAATGGTACCCGCAGCTGCCAAACACGGAAGTGCTCGAGCTATTGAAACGTACCGACGTTGGGCTGCTGCCGAGCTATGCGGATACGTACGGTCTCTCTGTGCTGGAAGCCCAAGCTTGCGGTAAACCGGTCATCACCACCGATATTCGCGCTTTGCCGGAGATTAACCCCGAAACAGCCGGCTGGTTGATTAAAGTTCCTAAAAACGAATTAGGCGAGGCGCTCTATACCACGCCGGAAGAACGAGCAGAACTGAGTAACGCGATTCAAACTGGCTTGGAAGCCATCGTGCGCAGCATTGTGGAAGACCCAGATCAAATTGCCGTCAAGGGGGCAGCAGCGCTCGCGCGCATCCGCCAGCAGCACGACCCGCAAATGTATGCTGAAGCTCTCCGGCAAATCTATCGCTTAGCTTTGAAGTGAACTGAATAAACCAAACCCAATTTGGTCAAACCAAGGTAGCGGTAGTGTATAATTGAATAAAATTTCAAACATATCCCGTTTGAGAAAAGGAGCAGAAATGATCGTTACTACCAAAAAACTCTTTGAACATGCCTACGGCAAGTATGCCCTAGGCGCGTATAACATCAACAATTTGGAACAAATCGAAGGTCTCTTCAAAGGGAACTTGCAATCTCAAGCTCCCTTTATCATTCAGATCAGCAAAGGTGCGCGTGCATATACCAACAAGCTTTACCTCGAGGCGCTTATCCGCACAGCCGATCAAATCTACCCGGAAGCCATTTTTGCTGTACATTTGGACCATGGCGACGAAGCTACCTGCTATGACTGTATCGAATCTGGCTTTTACAGCTCAGTGATGATCGATGGCAGCATGCTTCCTTATGAAGAAAACATTGCCGTGACCAAGCGTGTGGTCGAAGCTGCCCATGCTAAAGGCGTGGTGGTTGAAGCGGAATTAGGCCAGTTAGGCGGCGTCGAGGAACACATCAAGGTGGATGAGTCAAACGCTAAGTTGACCGATCCCAAGCTAGCGCGCGATTTTGTAGAGCGGACGGGCTGTGATTCACTGGCTGTAGCAATTGGCACCAGCCATGGTGCTTTTAAGTTTTCTGGCACGCAATCGCTGCACTTTGATGTTTTGGAACAGATTCAGAAAGAATTGCCTGGCTTCCCACTGGTGATGCACGGCTCCAGCTCGGTGCCACAGGAAGAAGTGGAGCGCATTAATGCAGCTGGCGGCAAGTTGAGTGGGGCAAAGGGCGTGGATCCCACCCAGTTCCGCAAAGCAGCCAGTTTAGGTGTCACCAAGATTAACATCGATACCGATGGCAGGTTGGTTTGGACGCGCGTGCATCGGGAATTCTTCCGCGATCATCCCGAAAAATTTGATTTGCGTGATCCTGGCAAGATTTTCATCGCGGAATATGCCAACTTTATTGCCAAGAAGAATGAATACTTAGGCAGCGCTGGCCAGCTACCAGAAGTTCGCAAATTTATCGGAGCATGACGCTTATGCAGCCGATTGAAATTCGCCCCAACATCTTCTGGGTGGGGGTAAACGATCGTTCTACCGATCTTTTCGAAGGTTTATGGCCAATCTTTAATCAGGGTGTTACTTATAATGCTTATTTGATTAAAGATGAAAAGAATGCACTGATTGATCTTTCGAAAGATATATATACTGATGATTTTGTCGAACAGCTGGAAAAACTCATCGGGCTTGACCATCTAGACTATGTGATTACCAACCACATGGAGCCGGATCATTCTGGTGCACTTTTACGTTTGAGAGAGCTTGCTCCTCAGGCGAAATTCCTGGGGATGAATAAAGCTGTCGCCATGATGAAGGATTTCTATAACATAGATCAAAACGTGGAAGTTCTCAAGCACGAGCAGACGCTTAGCCTAGGTAAGAACACATTGAAGTTTATTTACACACCGCTCGTTCACTGGCCGGAAACGATGATGACTTACATGCTTGAGGAGAAGATCCTCTTCTCCTGTGATGGTTTCGGTTCTTTTGGCTGTTTAGATGGCGTGCTTTTTGATGACGAAACGAGTGACCGTGACTTTTATGAGCGCGAAGCTTTGCGGTACTACACCAATATCATTGCTGCTTTTAGCAAGCACGTCATCCAAGCGCTGGATAAACTAAGCGCTTATGAAGTGCAAATGGTTGCCCCATCCCACGGCTTGGTTTGGCGTAAAGATCCAGAACGGATCATCTCGCTTTATAAATATTGGGCAAGCTTGGCTACTGAACGTGCCGAGCCGGGGGTGACCGTACTCTATGGCACGATGTACCGCAATACTGAGCGGGCATTGGAGCATGCCTTGCAAGCGCTTGCCAGCGAGAGCGTACCTGTGGAAGTCTTTAATGTGGGTTTGACGGATCCGAGCTATATTCTTCCTGAGCTATGGACGAAACAAGGTGTGCTGATCGCTGCGCCGACCTATGAACGCGCGATGTTCCCAGCCATGGTACATGCACTGAATATGGCAGAAATCAAGGGTGTGCGTAATAAAACTGCAGCGTATATTGGCAGTTATTCTTGGTCTGGCGGCGCGAAAGGTGTTTTCGAGGGCTATGCTGAGCGGCTCAACTGGGATGTAGTCGGTACGCACGAGTTTATTGGCAGTGCCAAGCCCGATGATTTAGAGCAGATTCGCGCGCTGAGCCGGCAGTTAGCGCTCAAGAGTAAATAAGGCTGAATAGTGAAGTTGTCTCATAAAAACCCTGTGTTGTAAATGCACAGGGTTTAAATTAATTGTTGCAGCGTGAAATT
>BAABOD010000031.1:0-15419 GCA_040371255.1 Anaerolineaceae bacterium
CTCTATTTATCTTATTTTACACCAAAAAAACAAAAATGCAAGGGTTTTTTGCGATTATTTTCACGAATTTCAGCGCAGCACCAAAGGCAGATAAAGCGGATACGCGCCAATGTGCACGCGCCCATCCTGCAGGCTGCAAGGGATAGCAAAACCATTGTTATCTGAAAGTGTCACCTCGCTCAGCATGATATCTGCGTCCGTGCGGTCCCCTAGCGGTTGAAAAGTAATCTCCAACAAGCTCCCGCTACCGCTTTGGGGCTCGGCGAATTCTCCTTGCTTGGAGACAATAGCAGTTACCGTTCCAGCTTCATTATCCAACGTGATTAAGTCGACTAAGAACGGTCCTTCTAAAAAATCACCGCGGCTGGCGTCGACCACTTCGAGTTTATCCGGCGGGAAGCTGACCCGGACGTCAAACGCATACAAATTGACCACGTCGTCAATCTGGATGGTGAGCGTAAACGGCGCGTCAGGTACCACCTGCAGGAAAGCCGGATCGACGCGCACCACCGTCCCCGTCTGGGCAGCCGCTGGCGCAACCGCAACCAGCAGCACGGCTATGGTGATAAGGGCTAAGCGGAAAATGGTTTTTCTCATGGGACCTCCGACACAGGCATTATTATACACGCATTCCGCGAATGTCGCCTCGAGAGCGAAGATGTCATTGCGGGGAGGGCGTTCTTTGCCCGACGAAGCAATCTTGCTCTACATGCTCTCTCCCCATGCAGAACCTGGCTGCACCGCGGTGAAGAAGGGCATGGTGCGCACGTTTTCAGCTATAATTGCCCCCGGGAGATACCCTGCGAGCCAAGGTAACCCCGTAGGAGCAGGCAATTAGAATCGGCTCGTGCAGGTCAGCCGTAAAGTGAGCGAGAAAAAAACGATGGACACCGAACAAGGGCAGATAATCCGCAGTTCTCAACTCAAGCGCAATCTTGAAGTACTTGGATTAGCTGCGCTTTTCCTGCTGGGCATGCTGGCAAGGCTGTTTACCGGGAAGATCACCGGAGACATGTCCAATTTCTACTTTGTCTGGTATCAAAACATCTTGGATAACGGCATTGCGGTTGCATTCCGCGAACACCTGATCGGCTACACGCCGGCGTTTTGGTACCTTTTTGCCGGCACAACCCTCCTTGACCCTATCCTCCCCAGGGTTACTGCCATCAAACTGCTCCCGATCCTCTTCGATTGCATCTCCACGTATTTTGTGTACAAGATTGTGCGCATAAAATATCCCACAGGGAATAAGCCCTATTGGGCGGCTGGGTTGTTCATCGTGCTGCCCACGATTTTTATTAACAGCGCCCACTGGGGTCAGATGGATGCGCTGTATACAACCTTTCTGATCATCAGCCTGTTCTTCTTCCTGAAAGAAAAGCCATTGCTGGGCATGTTGGCTTTCGCGCTTTCTTTTTCGATCAAATTTCAAGCCATCTTTTTTGTGCCCTTTCTAGTCGTACTTCTGCTCAAGAAAAAGATTCCGTGGTGGCAGTTCTTTTTGGTCCCAGCGGTATACGTGATAACTTGCATTCCGGCGGTTCTCCTGGGGAGCAGCTGGCTGGATGTGCTCACGATTTATCTGCGGCAGACGGCGCTCTTCTCACAGCTCTCCGTGAATGCGCCTAACTTGTATATTTTCGTGCCCTGGGAGGTTGCCGAGGCGGCGTTGAGGATTGGCTTCATCGTGGCGATTTGCAGCCTCGCCGCCTGGATCATCTGCACGGCTCTGGATAAACGCAAAATCACGCCGGAAAGGATGGCGCTACTTGCACTCATTTCGGTAAGCCTGACGCCATTTGTCCTTCCCAAAATGCATGAGCGTTATTTTTACCCCGCCGATGCGCTTGCGCTCGTTGCGGCGTTTTTTAATCCGGATTTATGGATTGTGCCCTTCGCGTTCCAGTTGAGCTCAGGCCTTGCCTCGTCTGTCTATCTCATGGGAGCAACCATCGAGCCGGTGATGTATGGGGCGATCATCAATACGGTTATCCTCATCGTCTTGATCGTCTATCAATTTTCGCGGCACACTAAGCCGACCAATGCAGCGATTGATCAAGGGGATGTGGAGCAGGAAGAATGAGTTCGGTGATGAGCTTTGTTCTATCCACGCACAGGTCGGATTTGACAAGCTAATATGCCTATGTTAAAATCTCAGTCGCTTCGAACAATGTAAAGCACGATAATTTGCGGGTGTAGTTCAATTGGTAGAACGTCTCCTTGCCAAGGAGAAGGTCGTGGGTTCGAGCCCCATCGCCCGCTTATGGCTCAAAAACTGATATAATGTCTATATCAGTTTTTTATTAGGGCGACGTGGCCAAGCGGCAAGGCAAGAGTCTGCAAAACTCTCATCATGGGTTCGATTCCCATCGTCGCCTCCTTTTCTTCCCCTTTCTGATGCTTCGCAGCATATCGCGGGGTATTTTTTATTTTCCTCACTGTAATGCTGCAAATTTCATACGAGAAACCTCTATTCTCTTCTATTTTAATAAAGACATGCATTTACCGTGTGGCAGACTGCATGTATAGTTTCAGCGATTGACTTACACTGAATTCATCCTAAAATAACATACAAGAAAGGTAAAATTTATCCAAGGTGAGAATGATGACAAGAAAAACTTATCTTATCCCCAATATCAGCTGTGCGCATTGCGTGATGCATATCACCCAGCGTTTGAATGAAATCGAGGGCGTCGAAAACGTGGAAGGCGATGTAACAGCCAAAGAAGTTACGGTTGAATTTACAGAGCCCGCCAGCGATGAAGTGATCATCGCAGCCTTAGAAGAAATCAACTATCCCCCCAGGAGATAAAAATGGCTGAAAAACACCAGGTCACCCTGCCCATATTAGGGATGACTTGTGCAAACTGTGTGGCAACGGTTGAGCGCAGCCTTTCTAAAACGGAAGGCGTGGAAGAGGCTAATGTCAATCTCTCTTCCGAGCGCGCAGCCGTGCGCTACGACCCGAGCAAGACTAGCGTCCAGAACTTGGTTGATCAGGTGCGTAAGGTAGGCTATGACGTTGCCGTTGGCGAAGCCGCGCTGCACATTCAGAACCTCAGCGACCAAGCGGATGCCCTGCGCTTAGAAAAAGCGCTCAATAGCCTTGAAGGCGTGCTCTACAGCCAAGCAAATTTAGCGACAGAGCGCGTTACAGTGCGTTACGTGCCTACCATCATCAGCCAAAGCGAAATCCGCCAAGCTATTGCTAAGGCAGGCTTTACGCTTGCTGAAGAACCAACCCAAGGCGAAGATGCCGAAGCCGTTGCACGCAAAAAAGAGATCGACCATCAGCGGCGCATGCTGGTTATCGCGCTGATTTTTACCGTACCGCTGTTTATACTCTCCATGAGCCGCGATTTAGGCTTGCTGCCTATGGCTATCGCGCACGCCCCCTGGATGGATTGGCTGTTTTTTGGCTTGGCAACCCCAGTGCAGTTTTACGTGGGGGCTTCCTATTATATAAATGGGTTTAAATCTCTGCGCAATAAATCCGCCAATATGGATGTTTTGGTTGCCATGGGCACCTCGGCAGCCTATTTCTATTCCATTTTTGTGCTGCTGGGCGCTGTGCCAGGGCATGGATATTTTGAAACCTCAGCGGTCATTATCACGTTGGTGCGCTTAGGCAAGTACTTAGAAGCCAAAGCCAAAGGCGGAGCCAGCGAAGCGATCCGCAAGCTGCTTTACCTGCAGCCTAAAAAAGCGACTGTCATCCGAGATGGCATCGAAATAGAGGTCAATACCGAAGATGTTCAGATCGGCGACGTAGTGGTTGTCCGCCCGGGCGAAAAAATCCCTGTTGACGGCGTCGTGATTGAAGGCAGCTCGAGCGTGGATGAATCGATGCTCACGGGCGAATCGCTGCCTGTGGAAAAGACACCCGGTTCGCCGGTTTATGGTGCCACACTCAATAAAAACGGCAGGCTGATCTTTGAAGCCACCAAAATAGGGCGAGACACGGTCTTGGCGCAAATTATTCAGCTGGTCGAGAACGCCCAAGCCAGCAAAGCCCCTATCCAACGCTTAGCCGATAAAATTTCGGCTGTGTTTGTGCCCATCGTGATTGGGATTGCCCTAGTGACTTTTGCAGTCTGGTACTTTGTTATCCCGCTGCCCGCCAATTCGGAAGTAACCTTGTTGGCACGCGCGCTGATCAATATGGTGGCAGTGTTGGTAATTGCCTGCCCGTGTGCTATGGGCTTAGCCACGCCGACGGCGGTGATGGTGGGCTCTGGTCGCGGCGCTGAGCTGGGCATTCTGATCAAGTCCAGCGAGAGCTTAGAAACCGCCGGTCAGGTGGATACGGTCGTTTTCGATAAAACTGGCACTCTCACCCGCGGTCAACCGATGGTTACAGAGATTATTTCGCTGCTACCAGAGCTCAGTGAAGATGAAATGCTGCAATTTGCAGCCTCAGCTGAGGCTGGCAGCGAGCACCCCTTAGGGGAAGCCATTCAAACGGCAGCAAGCGCCCGTGCTTTGGAGTTACTGCCTGTTGCTCAATTTAAAGCAGCAGCTGGAGGTGGGGTAAGCGCAGTTGTGGCTGAACATAAAATCCTTATCGGTAACCAAGCTTTTTTAGCCAAGCAAGGCATCGATACTTCAGGAGCTGAGGATAGTCGCGCTAAGCTCGAAGCCGAAGCCCGAACAGTCGTATTGATGGCGATTGATGGTAGATTGGCAGGCATTTTCGGGATTATGGATACTCTGAAGGAAAACAGCTCTGAAGCAGTATCAGAACTTCATCGGTTGGGGCTCAATGTCGCCATGTTGACCGGCGATAACCAAGCGACCGCTGAAGCGATTGCTAAGCAAGCTGGCATCGACGAGGTGTTTGCCAATTTGCTGCCGCGCGATAAGGTCAAGCAGATCGCAGCACTTCAGGCAGAAGGGCGCAAAGTAGCCATGGTGGGGGACGGCATCAACGATGCCCCTGCCCTGGCACAAGCCGACGTCGGCATTGCGATTGGCACTGGTACAGATGTAGCGATTGCCACAGCGCAAATCGTTTCTATCAGCGGGGATTTGATGGCGGTACCCTTGGCGATCCGCCTCTCCCGCAAGACGTTAGCGACCATCAAGCAAAACTTGTTTTGGGCTTTCTTTTATAACGTGATATTAATCCCAGCTGCTGCTGCCGGGCTGCTCAATCCCATGTTAGCAGCCGGGGCGATGTCTTTCAGCAGCATCTTTGTAGTCACCAACAGCCTGCGCCTCAAGCGCTTCAAAAAGATTCACTGATTGATATGCACAACAGCCTGCCCTGCGCAGGCTGTTTTTTTTACGCATCTATAACTTAGCTCCCGTTCCTTACCAGTATAATAAGCACCACGTGTTACATCAAACCTGATAATTGAAGGCGGTTGCCCGATGGACGTATTAATCAATTTAATGAGCCTGCTCTTATGGACGCTAATTTGGGCTTTGGGGGGTTATTTGATCCTGGCAAGTTTGTTTAAGGTACAACGGCACGAAGCGACGCTTTTAGGTTTTGGGCTTGGTTTAGTCTTGCAGGCTTGGGTATCAAATTTGTTAGCTCACTTTTTAGCACCGGTACCAGCTTTTTGGGCTGCCGCTGGCGTTATCTTGCTTATCGGTGGGCTGCTGACCACAGTCCTCAAGAGTTGGCAATCAGCCCGCAAGCAATTCACTTTCCCGGTCGGTTATTGGGTTGCGTTTGTTCTCCTCATCTATATCTTCTTCATGATTGGTCATGGGTTGGCTATCTTTGATGATTACCAAAACTTACCAACGACTTCCTTTTTGGCGGCAGGTTCTATACCACCAGTGTTCCCGCTCAATCCTAACCTCAGCTTTGATTACCACTACCTGATGCTGCTGATAGCCGCCCAGTTTATGCGTTTAGGGGGTCTCTTCCCCTGGACGGCGCTGGACCTCACCCGTGCGGTTTTCTTCGGATTGAGCATGGTATATGTATTTTTCCTTGGCAAGCGGCTGACCCGCAGCATGGTCGGAGGCTGGTTAGCAGTGCTTTTCACCGCCTTTGCCGGCGGTCTGCGTTGGCTGTTGCTCTTTCTGCCTGGGCGGGCTCTTGGAGCTATCTCTGAGCAAATCAATATGATTGGTTCCGGATTAGTAACCGATGCCAGCCTTAAGTTAGCACTTTCTAAACCTTGGGCAATCGAGGGCGGTGGTCCTTTGGCTTTCCCTTTTGCTTTTGGCAATGGATTCCATACCGTCAGCGTGATGGAACATGGCGGCACCGGTATGATGGGCATGACCATTGTCCTATTACTCATCCTGACCTTTAGGCGCTGGAAGCACCCTGGAGGTGTGGCTGTCACAGCTGCATTATTGGCAGCCCAAGCGCTCGTAGATGAGATTTGGTTCGGCTATTTCCTAGCTGCCTGTGTGATTATTACCCTCATTCATTTTATTGCGCAAAAAGACAAACCCCATCAAAAGATCTGGTTAGGCTTGGTGTTCTTCGTGCTTATCCCGGCGCTGTTTGCTCTGTTTCAAGGGGGTGTGCTCACTGGCACAGCAGCCCAACTGCTGAAGATAGGATCAAAAGCCGGCTCTGAGTCTTACTTTAGCAACGCCTTTTACTTGCGCTGGCATCCTGCGATCATCTCATCACATTTAGGGGAGCTTTCTCTGCTCAACCCAGCCCAGCTGCTCGTGGCACTGCTGGAGGTTGGGCCAATTTTCCTCCTCATTCCGTTGATGTTCGCCTGGGGTAAAAAGGCTTGGCGAAGCAGCCAAGTTATCTATACGATCTTAGCGGTTATGGTGGCTATCAGCCTTTTATCGGTGTTTGTTGGCTACCAAGGCGATGCTGGCATCTCTGCGACGAAACGCCTTAGCTTGGTCGGCACTGAACTCTTGACGATTTTTGCCGTGCCAATACTATGGCACTGGCTGCGCCATCGCTCGCTTAACCTCAAGCTTTTTGTGGTTGGGATGATGTTGCTCTGCTGTGTTAGTGGGATCGTCTACTTTGCCATTGAAACCACAGCGATGCAGGTGCCGCAAGAAAGCTACTTTCTGAGTAGTTTAGATGCGCAAGTGGAAAGCCAATATTGGGATAAGCTAGATAGAGATGCTATGGTCTTCGACCTAATCCCTCCGCGCGCCGCTACGGTTTTTGCCCGACCGTTAACTTCTCATAGCAGCTGGTATGAGACACTCCCGGAATATTCTCGGCTCGCCAGCTCGCTCGATCCTTACGCCCTACGCGCTGCTGGATACGAGTACTTCTACCTTGGCGCCGGGGAGTGGGACGATTTTTCTGAAACCGTCCAGGAGAAGCTTTCCACGCCTTGTGTGCAGCTCTATTATGAGATTACTGGCGCGAAGGGTGATTTCCGCCGGCTGCTGGACTTACGCGGCTGCGAGTAGTCCGTAACCTTATCAAAGAACTACACAAACTTGAGGCGAACCGCTGCCACCCAAAGCATGCGCAGAAGTAACAAACCATGCTTCCAGCGTTGAATATTCGTAGTGCCGTAGGTGCGCTCGCGGTAACGAATCGGCAGGTCCACAATTTTTAAGTTCAACTTTGCAGCACCAAAAATGAGATCAAAATCACCAAAGGGATCAAAATCACCAAAGAAAGCACGGTTAGCGGCAATTTTTTCATAATCTTCCCGCCAAAGCACTTTAGTGCCACATAAGGTATCTTTAATGCTCTGCCCTAACAGCCAGGAGAATGCCGTGCTGAAAAATCTATTCCCAAGTGTATTAAAGGGACGCATGGCTTGCTTTTCCATAGGGTATACCAAACGCACTCCGTTAATAAATTCTCCACGGTTCGAAATAAGCGCGTCATAAAAGCGGGGCAAGTCTTCTGGCGGGACGGTCAAGTCAGCATCCAAGATCATGAGCACATCACCCTGGGCATGCTGGAACCCTAAGCGGATAGCATCACCCTTACCTGTTCCCTCTTGCTTAAGTAGTTGTACCGGGCGATTGGATTGCGCTGCGATATCCTCGATGACCTCGTAGGTATTATCCTTCGAGTGACCTTCCACAAAAATAAGCTCCGTACGGCTGCCCATCTCTGGCACGCGCTCGAATATTTGGGCAATGTTACCAGCTTCATTTCGAGCAGCGATTACCACTGAAACGGAGGGCTTATCCTCGCGTGCCCCTCCGCTTGGCCGAGCAATAAGGAAATTTGTCATGCACAAAAATTTAAACAATGTCAACCGTGCTAAAACACGGTTAAACAGTCCACTGAGCAAGGGAAAGTAGAAGGGAAACAGCACTTCCGACGAGGTACGTACGACCTCGTAATCGCAGAGTTGTAGCAAGTTGCGCATATCCTGCTGGGTAAGCCAGTTTTGATCCAACAGTGGCGTAGCCATATGGATTGCCTGTGCCACCTTGAGCGGAAACTCCCATAAGCGATTATAGAAGTTAATCACCAAGCGCGTTCTCGGCGTGCAAAATGGCTTTAGCTGTGTCAAAACGGTTTGCACATCCCAAACGTCATTGACCAAGTCCGAGAGGACGATAAAGTCAAACTGCCTGCCGAGGTCAGGCAGGGCATGCGCATCCACGCAAATAAATTCGCATTCCGGGTGGGCTTCTTGTGCTGCTGCAATCATATTTTCAGAAAAGTCCACACCCACACCGACGGATGGCTCCAAAAAAGCTAGCAAATCGCCTCTGCCACAACCAACCTCCAGGACAGTACTCCTTGCCGGAATGATAGAGCGATATGTTGCATTCAGCCGGCGATGGTAATAAGAGCTCCAGCGAAACTTTTTCGCTTCTTTGGCAGCAATTCGATTCCACAGCGCTTGGCGTTCACGCGTGAACCTCTGATAAGCCTCGTCACGAGCATTAAAATAACTATCCAAATTGAATATCCTAGAATCGTTTGATTAATCAGATAATGCTAAAGTATATCAAAACACGCTAAAAGAGGTGGTCTTTAGAGAATTAATGATGTGGGATTGCAGCCCGTGCCATTTGATCGACGTACTCATTCAGGGTGTTACCCGCATGCCCGCGCACCCAAACCCATTTCACCTCATGCTCACTTAACGCACGGTCTAGCTCCTGCCATAGGTCGATGTTCGCTAACTTGCCTTTTTTACGCTTCCAATTCCGCTGTTTCCATTCCGGCAGCCAAGCGGTCGCACCATTGAGAAGGTAACTGGAATCAGTGTAAAAAGTAACTTGGGATGGCTGTTTGAGCGCTCGTAAGGCGTTGAGCGCTGCCAAGACCTCCATGCGGTTGTTGGTTGTTAGCTGCTCTCCACCACTGAGCTCAGTACGCTTGCCATTGATGAGGATTACTGCTGCCCAGCCTCCTGGACCTGGATTACCACTGCAAGCCCCATCAGAATAAATCTCCACAACTGGCTTATGGTTCATTCAGGTGCTCTCCCGTCAGTTCCTGCAAAGTGCTATCCAACATCTCCAATACCGTTGGGATGTATTCTTCATCCAGCGCGTACATCCGGCGCACAGCATCCTGCAGAATCAAGCGTCCATAAGCCCAATGCTGAACCTCCGGAGCAAGAGTGAGCTTAACGTCATCCAATAAAGCACTTGCCCAAGCTGGGTGCGCTTCAGCATAGTCCGCTGCCACATCTTGCGGGTCGTCCGTCACTGGCCAATAGCCGTGAATATGAACCAAGCGCTCCTGTGCCTCTTCGGTCAACAGCCAGCGGGCAAAAAGCCAGCTGCCTAACTGCTCCGCCGGCGTTCCCTTTGCAATACCAATGGAGACTGTCTCCATTGAGAGGCTGCCTGTGCCATCTGGTGTGGGATAAGGTAAGGAGAGCCAGCGGTCCACAGATTCAGCGCGCTGTTGGTAGCCCTCCTGGATGATTATGTCATCCAAGGTGCCCTCATAAGCCAGCGCTAAGCGCGCCGCAAAGTACGCGTACGGCACCTCTTGCTGCCCAACCCAAGAGCCATCTTCGCTAAACAGCTGCTTGAGGAAAGTAAAGCTTTGGCTGCCAGCTGGATTGTTAAAACTCAGCACAGGCTTGGCTGGATCGAATTTGCCGTAAAAAGCTCGGTACCAACTTAGCGCAGCAATAGGAGAATGAGATACCCACATACCACCTGTGCCATTATTGTCAATATCGTTATCTTGTAGCTTTTCAGCAGCGGCGGGTAGCATCTGTGCAGCGAGTTCTCCGGGCGAGCGGGGTGCTTGGTCAAATCCTAATTCGCCTGCCCAGCTTTGGTTGTACACCAGTACTCCTGGTTGATAGGCAATTGGTAAGTAACCCCAATACTCTTGATAAGTAGCTAACGGTGAGAGCTGATAAAAAGCTGAATCAGGCGCATATTCGGTACTGATGCCATATTCTGCATCGTACAGGTAAGGCCCCAAGTTAGTTAATTCACCTGTAGGGTTTAGCAAGGCTAAGTCATACCCCTGAGCGATGGCAAGGTTGGTTTGCATTCCATTGCTCACTAACTGATCGCCCACATCCTTGAGCCCGCCCGCGCCAACCGGTGTAATGTTTATTCCCCAGGCATTCGAGTTATTGAACTCCCCCACCAAGCTTTCAAAGCTCGTTTTCGCTTCATTAATCCACGGATGCAAAACCGTGAGTTCCAAGCCTGCCAGCGCACTCTCGTCGACTGCCTCAATAGTCGGCCAAGGTGGCGTGGGGGTTGAAGTTAAAGTAGCAGTCGGTGTAGGGATAGCTGGTGTTGCAGTGGATTGCGGCTGAGATGCGACTGCTGTGGGAGTTGGAGATTGTTGTACACCTTGGCAGGCTGCCAAGCTAAAGCTTATCAGCGCTAAAAAAAAGATTTTAGAGAAATGATTTTTACGCATTTTCCTCAACATTTGAATCAAAACGGGAATGGATGGGAGTCGAACCCACCCCGGCTCGCAAGGCGACCCGACACTGATTTTGAAGACCAGGAAGTCCACCGGGACCTAACCATTCCCATCGCTAAGCATATCCGAAATGAAAGAGGCTTGTCAAGCTGGACTTTCATTAAAGTTGGGCAAAAGGCTGTAATGAATGGCCACACTTGAGCTTAACGTTATCCTTTTCCGTGAAAATTCATCCCGAATATCGTATAATGCAAACCCAGAAATTATAGTAATCAAGGAGATTTATGTCAGCAGAACTTAACCATACCCCTGATTGGGTAAAAAATGCTGTTTTCTACCAAATCTTTCCCGATCGTTTTGCTTGGAGTGCGAGTGTGGAAAAACCGGGCAATTTCGAACCATGGGAAAGCGCACCGACTCCGGATGGCTTCAAAGGAGGCGATTTAATTGGCGTTCAGGAGAAACTGGATTATCTTGAAGATTTAGGCGTTGATGCGATCTACTTTAATCCCATCTTTCAAGCGACTTCTAACCATCGCTACAACACCCACGATTACTTCCAGGTGGATCCACTGCTGGGCGGCAATCAAGCCTTTACACAGCTACTGACGGAAGCTCACAAGCGCAACATCCGAGTGGTCTTGGATGGCGTGTTCAATCATGTGGGGCGCGGCTTTTATCAATTCAACCACATTTTAGAAGTTGGCCCCAAATCCCCATATATTGACTGGTTCCACATTCACCGTTTTCCGCTCAATGCCTACTCCACTTCGGCAAATTATGATTGTTGGTGGGGCTATCCGCCGATGCCCCAATTCAACCACGCAAACCCGCAGGTGCGCAGGTTTATCTTCAACGTGGCACGCCATTGGCTTGAGCATGGCGCGGATGGCTGGCGCTTAGATGTTCCATTCGAAATTAAAGATGACGAGTTTTGGCGGGAGTTCCGCGAGGTGGTCAAGACAGCCAATCCAGAGGCATACATCGTTGGCGAGATTCCCTCCGAAGCGCAGCATTGGTTAGCAGGCGATATGTTTGATGGCGTCATGAACTATCAACTCACACACGCCTGCGTTTCCTTCTTCGGCGGCAGCCATATTGACGCCGAACTGGCAAAGGGCATGATGGGTTTACCAACACCCGAAGCTATGGATGCAGCTAAGTTTGCGCAACGCACACAGGAATTGCTGGCCATCTACCCCAACGAGTTTGCCCAGGCACAGCTCAACCTTCTGGATAGCCACGATATGCCCCGCTTCTTGAGCTTGGTACGTGAGGATATACAACGCCTTTACCTTGCTTATCTCTTCACGCTCACTTACCCCGGTGCGCCTTGCATTTATTATGGCGATGAAATTGGACTGACCGGTGGGCGCGATCCAGATTGCCGTAAAGCCTTCCCCTGGGATAAAAGCGAGTGGAACCAACAGCTTCACGATAAAATCCGCGAGTTGGTTCTGCTGCGCCATGCCATTCCCGCATTACGCACAGGAACTTATCAACCCTTGCTTGCTAATGGAAATTTACTGGTCTATATGCGCCAAGATGAGCATGATAGCGTAATCGTGGCGATAAATCTGGAAAGCAGCTCACAAACTTTGGATATTGAACTCAAGGAGCTTATTCCCGATGGAACCGTATTACAGGATCAATTAGGATCCACACAGGTCACTATCCAATCCGGTAAAATTAGCAGCCTTACGCTACCTTCGATGAGCGCAGTGATTCTCGCCTAATTTTATTACTTGAAGATCGATAAAAGGCTTTGCTGTGGGTTAGTTCAGCAAAGCCTTTATGATTTGTGTGAACCATGGGTAAAGCTGCAAAGCAAGCAATCCGCCTGCTATGCCTAATAACCAGCCGGCAACAACATCTAAAAGATAATGCAGCTTGAGCGCAATACGAGAAAGACCAACTAAAAGAGCCCAAAGGATAAAGCAGGCGATCACCCAACCAGAGCCTGTTTGCATCGAGAGCACAGCTAACATCATTGCGCGAGCTGCGTGCCCCGAAGGGAATGAATGCGGATCAGCGATGCGATAGATTTTGCCCCACTCACCTTCAGGCCGCGGACGGTGGAAAAGCGCTTTAATCAAAAATACCACCCCTGCCATGCCCAAGATTGCACAAGCCCAAAAAGCTGCCTGAAGGCGCATTTCTGACTCGCCTAGCAACCCAATCAAGCCTAGACCAATCAGCCAATACCACGAATCACAGGAATGACTGATGAACTTCATCACACTCTGGAGAAGCTTAGCATCGACTGAGCGCACCAGTCTGGATGTCCATTTTGTATCTACTGTAAGCACGTGTGCCAATAAATCCAACGCGTCCTCATCATCAAACTAATCAGCATAATCTCGAGGTGTGATTTTATCATAGCGAGCCGGGCAGTAACCCTATGCAAGTAAAACCAAACCGGTACTAAAAACCGTAATTACAAGCCTGGTTAGTTATAATAGGGCTACTATTAATCTTGAGGTGAATTTTGGAAATCAGTGATTTGGCAATTTTATGGGATATGGATGGAACCATCCTGGATACCTTCGAATTACATTATGAAACCTGGCAAGAGACTTTTGCAGGGCGCGATATTACCTTTAACCAGGAAATCTTTCGCTCCCATTTTGGTGCCAACAATCGCGAGACCGTGCCGATTTACTTAGGGTACGAACCTGACGACTCCACTTATACACAGATTGCCAACCATAAAGAAGAGCTTTTTCGTCAGCAACTATCCACGAAAGCGCGGCTTTTCCCGGGCGTCAACGGTTGGTTCGCCTATTTTGCGGATCACGGTGCCAAGCAAGCTATTGCGTCCTCCGCTAATATGGAAAATATTGAGAAAGTGGTTGATGCTTTTGGAATTCGGCATTACTTTGACACACTGGTTTCAGGCGAAGACCTCCCCAGCAAGCCGGCTCCAGATATCTTCCTGCGTGCAGCAAGAATTTTAGGTGTCCCCCCTGAGTGTTGCGTAGTGTTCGAGGATTCTTATCATGGAGTCAATGCGGCTAAAGCTGCCGGCATGGTGAGTGTTGGTTTTGCGAGTACCGCGCACTTCAAACCAGGAGACGCTGATTTTATCCTGCATACCTATGCGCAAGACCCTGCCCCCATAATCCAACGCATCCTGCATCTGATCGAAACGCGCAAGCTTATCCAAAAAGAAAAGGAATCACAGCAATCAGGCAGAAACCTAAAAAGACAATAACTAAAGCCATTTGAATATCTCGCTTTGCACGCGTGTCTTTCAGTTCTGGTTGGAATTCGGTCCACTCCAATTGCCATTTTGGTCCTGCAAGGAAAGCAAATAAACCACCAGCGATTAATCCGCCTAAATGCCCAAAATAATCGATATTTAGTGCCGGATTAAATCCAATAGACAAGTTCAACAGCAAGATAAAAATCAGGTTGAAAAGTAAGCCGCGCGAGCGCCCGCCTAAATAACGCTTGTTTTGAACGACAAAGATAATTTCAGCAGCCAGTAATCCAAATATGGCTGTGGACGCTCCTAAAGAGGCTGCCGGCGTAAGCACAAACGAAAGCACGTTCCCACCAAATGCAGCAATAAAAAACAGCAATAAAAAGCGCTTATGCCCGTAGATACCCTCTAATTGCACCCCTAAAACATAGAGCGCATATAAATTCGAAGCTAAATGCAGCAGCGACCCATGGAGAAAAGCGGGTGTAATCAGGCGCCAAACTTGACCAGCTAAGATGGGCTGCTGGATTTTACCAAGGTATAAGAACAACAGGTCAAAACCAAGGTAACGTTCCGATAATACCTGTAACAAGTAGAAGACCGCAATCACACCCATCAGGATAAAGGTTGCTTTCGGCTTTACTGCATTCAAGCGCACAGCCATCGGTGCCGGTTGCGCGGTTGGTGTTGGTGTTTCTGGAGTTTGTTCGTTCATAAGGTTACCTGGCGAGGATGGACACGATGGTGTTCAGCAGTAATAATATCTTGAATTATGTCAACGGTTTGCTCGAGTTTATCTTCGGCATTGACCACGATGTAGTCAAATATATCTAAATGGCTGAATTCCTGCTCTGCTGTGCGCACGCGCAGCTCAAATTCTTCTGGTGATTCGCTGCAGCGTGAAGCCAAGCGGTTAATCCATTCTTCACGCGAGCTAGCGGTAAGAAAGATCAAAACCGCTTCTGGGCAAAGTGAGCGAATCGTCATGGCACCTTGCACATCTAAGCGCATAATTACGTCTTTGCCGGATTCGAGCGCTTCCTTAACTTGCCGGCGTGGGATGCCTTTATAGTCCGAGTAGACCTTAGCATGCTCGAGCAGCTCACCCGCAGCAACTAAGCGTTCGAATTCTTCACGAGAGACAAAAAAATAATCAACCCCATTTTTCTCACAGGGGCGGGGTGGCCGTGAAGTCATGGTAATAACAAAGTGCTGGTTACTATATCTGGTACGCAAAGCCTGTACCACAGCATCCTTACCGATGCCTGAAGGGCCAGAAATGACCAGTAAGAGGGGTGAAAAAGGTACTGATCCAAAATAAGCGCTTTTTTCGGTCATATTGCCATCCAATTAGCTGAAGATTTATGCCATAATTATACCCTTCGGGTACTTTACCCTTCGGGTACTTTACCCTTCGGGTACTTTACCCTT
>BAABOD010000032.1:0-15412 GCA_040371255.1 Anaerolineaceae bacterium
CGGCTAGTTTTTCGCGTTGGACTGAGCTCATCATACAGCCGCCATATCCCTTCTCCACTGCACCTAACATCATTGTCTGCGCGGCAATGCCAGCATCTAAGTCAGCTTGGCGCTTGATGCGCTCATCGAGCATTACAACGATATATGCTGTGGGACGCTCTCCCTCTGCAGGGCCAGCCCAATCCTGCAGGTAAGCTGCAAATTTAAGCAAGGGAAATACTCTATCGGTCAGCTGTTTTTCACTCACCAAGGCAAACCTCAGTGGTTGCAAGTTGGCGCCGCTAGGGCAAAACCGTGCTAACTCCACGAGCTCTATCAAAGTTTCCTTCGGAATGGACACGCTTTCATCGAAGCGGCGGTAACTGCGGTTTTTTGCAACTAAATCTTTTAGCATTAGTCCTCTGCTTTCTTTTGAGCTATAACCATTTTATTCACTAAAAACCAGGCAACCACGAGTAAAACCAGTCCACCAGCATCAAAAAAGATGTAACGCAAGATGCTATTGCGCAAGACTGTGTGTTCTATAGGTATGCGGCTACGCAGCCAGGTTTCTCCCAGCAGCCCGATAGCCTGCATTAGCACAGCTTCGGGCAGAGATAACCTATGCGCAATAGGATTTATCGCAGCAAATACATAAGGCACCTGCCACATCACATACAAAATCCCTACGCCCATCACCGCAGCCATTCCTGGGATTCCTTCTAGCTCAAACGCGCCGGAATAGGCATTCGGGTTAAGCAGATATTGCAATGCGGCTTGCAAATTGATAAAAATGACGATAGTCACTAACACCCGAGCAATCCATACTTTGCGTGCTTCTCTCTGAACTGCTTCTGCTGGCATCCTCGGCTCCTATGGTTATTTCGTCTCTAACTGGTCGGGCTTAAAAACACAATCCCATCTTGTAGCTGCCAAACTTCATGCCGGCTGCGGAATTCCTGCGTAAATAACTCTGGGTCGGTGGAGGTGAGAAAGGCTTGCTCGACGTCATTCAAAACCTGGAGTAAATCCTGACGGCGTTGCGGGTCCAGCTCAGCCATAATTTCATCTAAAAGCAGCACGGGCCATTCACCTGTTTTAGCATGCATCCATTGCACTTCAGCAAATTTCAGCGAAAGCATGGCAGTGCGCGCCTGCCCGCGGGAGCCATAATCCCCTAAATCAATGCGATTGCTCAAGAAGCGAAATTCATCTCGATGTGGTCCTAAGGTGGTCATCCCCCGACTGATATCCTGGCGGTAAGCCGCGTGAAGTGCCTTGTGTAAGCCTTCGTCAATCTCTTTTGCATTAATGCCCGAGCGGTCCAACGAAGTTTGCACCGGCAAAGCTAACTGCCCTTTAGGTGCCGGTAAGGGTTCATAAGCCGGTTGATAAGCCAAGCGCAGCACTTCGCTCTGCCGAGTCAGTTGCTGGTGAATCGGGAGCACTAAGGTCTCCAATTCTTGCAAAGCTTGGATTCGTGCGTGCATGATCTGCGCACCATGTTCAGAAAGCATTCCATCCCAAGCTTCTAACTGGCGTACGTCTCCCCCTCGTTCGCTTAGGTTTTTAAGCAGGGCATTACGTTGTGACAAAGCCTTGTTATAGTTGGCTAAATGCCGAGCATAGCCTGGCTCGACCTGAGAGAGCACTTCATCTAAATATTGCCGCCGATCGGACGGCGATCCTTCCACGATGCGGATCATCTGCGGTAATAAAGTGACCGCATTAAACTGCCCATAAAGCTCACCCAAGGGTTTCTTCACCCCATCCAGCAGTACTTCTTTACGGAAACGGGGGGCGCTTGGGTTGCCGTTATATTCCTGGATAAAACGAACCTCGAGGGTGTGCGTTCTAATCCCGCGCTGATACTCTCCCACAATGCGTCCGACTAATTGCGGCTGGGGGGAAAGATTGAAGTTGAGTAGCTGGCGGTCAGAGCTGGCTGTGAATGAAGAAAAATTTGCCAGATACGCAACGGCTTCCAGGATAGTCGTCTTACCTTGAGCATTGCTGCCGGAAAGCAAAATCACCCGTTTGGGCAGTTGGAGGTCCAAACGGGAGAAAATGCGAAAATTCGTCAGCGCCAATCGGGTAAGATGCATCAGTCTTTGATTTCAGCCATCTCCTCATCCGTAAGTTCATACATATTTGTGGCTCGGTCAATATAAAGTACACCGTTCAGATGGTCAATTTCATGCTGAAAGATCCGTGCTAACCATCCTCTTACTGTAATTTTCATCGGCTTGCCATAGCGGTTCTTGGCTTTAACGGTGATAGATTCATGACGCTCAACATCGCCGGCTAAATTGGGCAAAGATAAACAAGCTTCCGTTGCCATGACGGTTTCTTTTGAGGTCTTAATAATTTCAGGGTTAATCAGCACGTAGGTCTTAGGTTTTGCATCTTCTTTTTCTTCATCTGTATATTCAACCACCACTAAGCGCAAAGATTGCCCAATTTGCGGTGCAGCTAAACCTACCCCCGGCGCAGCACGCAAGGTTTCGAACATATCATCGATAAGCTTTTGCAAAGATTTATCAAAAGTTTGGACTGGTTTTGCCTTTAACCTGAGCCCTGGGTCAGGGAATTTTACAATCTCTAAAACTGCCACTGTTTATTCACTTCCTGTTTCAAAATCTTAAGCCATTTTACTTTAACGTGGTGGGGTTCTCAACTGTTTTGTAGTGTCTTTCGATTGACTCTCATCGTGGTAAACCTTAAACCATTCCGTCATACGCTCGCGTTCTTCGTCAATCTCCCGCTGCCGCAATTCTTCGGCATGCGCACCCATGCGCGCAAAAATCTGTTGCTGCACATCCCCTGGTCGCGAGATCTCGTTGAAAGTAAGCTGGGTATTGCCCACGGTGATGTAAACTGTACCGAAATTGAACAACATCTGGAAAATGCCTTTGCGTTCATATTCAATACTTAAAATATTTTCGAGAGGCGCTGAGCGTCGGGAAAGCCGCCCAAAGGGTTTGCGGTCAATGTCGATTACTTGGGTTGGCGTCAGCTGGAATACATCATCGCGCCAGTCGATATAGCGATAAATCAACCAACATAACATGAAAACTGTCAACAGAAAACCCATCATCACGCCCAGCTGATAAGGAATATCAGAAAAATTCCAAGTCACCATACCAATCAAAAAAGTCAACGAGATGATTAAACCTATCAGCGGTAAGAGTGACATGCGCAGAAGCACGAGCCAGTGCTTACGATAGGTGATGATATGTTCATCTTCGACATGGATACGTAAAAAGTCCTGAAAGAGCCACTGGAAAAAGTTTTTTTCGGCTGGCTGTGCTGTTTCTACATCCATCTTTGGCTCGATTACCAGTTCTTCTTCAGCGAGGGCTTCCGCTTCTCCGCCTAACTTTCGGCGCAAGGCAGCGCGCATTGTCTCTGCTTCTTCTTCACGGTCGCCAATTTTGGATTTCTTCCAGTAAACCTCGATCAACTTACCGATGATGGGAGCATCCCCCACGCGATTAAAGCGGATATTACCCACATACGTACGTACGACAATATCTGCATAACCAAAAATTGCACCCATTACTGTCGTCTGGATGCCTACAGAAAGCAAGGTGCCTAAAGGCGCTTCCTGACGGCTGTCATACAAGCCAGACACATGCTCAACCCACACCAAACGCTTATTGGTGATTAGATAAAAATCGTTCGCCCAGTTGTTGATATTCCAAGCTAACCATAAGCCACAAAGCGTAAAAGCACCGGTGAGCACTACGGCGGCGATCCCAGCCCATTGCTGCGCAAATAAGACCAGCAGCGCCATCACAAGTCCAAAAGTCAAGATCGGCCAAAGCACGTTGAGCAAAAGAAATACCGGGTGTTTGCGTGTCATCAAAAAAATGTGCTCATTTGGCTGCAGCCAGGTAAGTGGAATGCGCTCTGCCATTTTGCGGCTCTTAAGCAACACCTTATAGGTTTCGTGGACTTCAGGGTGTTCTAAAAGCAATTCCTTTACCTGGAGGTTATCTAAAAAGAGGAGTGTGCAGTCGGAAAGAGCGCTGGCGCTGCATTGGCGCTGCGGCTCGCCTTGCAGGCTCTCCTCACCGATCCACTCTCCCGCGGTCAGGATTGCAGCCTTTGGCGGCTCTTCCGCTTGCAAGCATTGCATTTTACCCCGCGCCAGAAGGTAAAGTCCGTCAGTGGGATCACCTACAGTATAAAGGCTCTGCCCAGCTTTTAACGCGAGGGTAGAAAACTCACCAGCCAGCGAAAGCAGCTCTTCCTCGCCTAAAGCAGAAAGTAATGGAACTGTGCTAAGCAGCGCCTTAACTTCAGCTAAGTCCTTTTGCATAGAATAAGTATAAATCATTTGACAAATCCTTAGGAAATTCCCCAGCCTATCTTCTTCAGTTTGATTAATTAATGAAAGCCGCCCCAAAGTTTAGGGCGGCTTTTTGTTCCATATCTTTTTTAGCTTTCAGTTTAGCCTGCAGAAGCTACTTCCGCGGCAGGCGCATCCGTAGATACATTCTTGGAGGAGCTTTTTGGCTTCTTGCTAAAGATTAATTCACCTTCAGGGCTTTTTTCTACCAGTACTGTATCGCCCATCTTGAAACTGCCTTGCAGCACTTCTTTTGCCAACGGGCTTTCCAAGTATTTTTGGATAGCGCGTTTAAGTGGCCTGGCACCCAGCAGCGGGTCAAAGCCCTGATCAGCCAACCAAGACTTCGCTTCGGCGCTGACTTCCATGGCAATGCCATTTTCAGCCATGCGTTCTGCTAACTCTTCCAGCTGCAAGTCCACTATTCCCAGCACATCTTCATGGCTTAGCGGCGAGAACATGATGATGTCGTCGATGCGGTTCAGAAACTCCGGTCTAAATGCGCTTTTGAGCGCTTTATCGATTTTCTCATGTGCCACTTTGATATCATCACCATCATCCTCGTTCAGGAAGCCTAAAGTGCCGCCTTTATTGACGAATTCTGTCCCTAAGTTGCTGGTCATGATTAACACCGTGTTGCGAAAGTCAACCACATGCCCTTGACCATCGGTCAGTCTGCCGTCATCCAGCACTTGCAGCAAGGCATTCCAAACTTCTGGATGTGCCTTCTCGATTTCATCGAAGAGGATCACCCGATATGGTCTTCGGCGCACAGCTTCCGTCAGCTGCCCGCCTTCTTCATAGCCAACATATCCAGGCGGGGCACCGAATAGCCGCGAAACTGTGTGCTGCTCGCGATATTCACTCATATCGATGCGCAGTAGAGCTTCTTCATCATCGAAGAGGAACTCAGCTAAGGCTTTAGCCAACTCGGTTTTCCCCACACCAGAAGGACCAATGAAGATAAAGCTGCCACTTGGGCGGCGCGGGTCCTTTAAGCCGGATCGTGCCCGGCGGATAGCATCCGAAATCGCCTTGATGGCTTCATCTTGTCCGATAATGCGTTCGTGCAGACGCTCTTCCATGTGGACTAACTTATCGGCTTCACTTTCCATCAGCTGGCTAAGGGGAATACCCGTCCACTGATGAATGACATCGGCAATATCGTTCATGTCGACGGTTTCATCCAGCTTGTGTTCTGCTTCCCACTGCATCCGGTTAGCATTGAATTCCTGCTCCAAACGCAGCCGATCAGCTTTCATCATCACAGCACGTTCATAGTCACGTTGTGAAACAGCTTGTTCTTCTTCTGCTGCCAAGCGTTCGATTTCACGTTTTTGCTCCTTGAGATTATCAGGCAGAGAATATAAAGCCACACGCAGCTTCGCGGCTGCTTCATCCATCAGGTCGATAGCTTTATCGGGCAGTCTCCGCTCGGTCATGTAGCGCGCAGAGAGCCTGGCAGCCGCACTGAGCGCATCATCCGAGATTGAAATGCCGTGGTGTGCCTCATAGCGCTCACGCAAACTATGCAGCATCGCGATGGTATCGTCGATACTCGGTTCTTCCACAAAAATGGGAGCAAAGCGGCGCTCCAATGCCGCGTCTTTTTCAATATACTTATGGTACTCATCCAAAGTGGTAGCACCAATACATTGCAAATCTCCGCGAGCTAAAGCCGGCTTGAGCATGTTGGAAGCATCCATTGCCCCTTGGGCTGCGCCGGCACCCACAACCGTATGCAGCTCGTCAATGAACAAAATGATTTCGCCTTTGGATTGCTCAATTTCATCAATGCAAGCCTTCAGGCGCTCTTCAAATTCACCGCGGAAGCGCGTCCCAGCAATCATAGACCCCAGATCCAGCGAAACCACTTTGCGGTTCTCCAGGATCTCAGGAACATCATTGTTGGTAATTTTCTGCGCTAAACCTTCTACGATTGCAGTCTTTCCCACGCCGGCTTCACCGATGAGAACAGGGTTATTCTTTGTTCGGCGGCAGAGAATCTGGATCAAACGGGTGATTTCAACTTCCCTGCCATAAATCGGATCCAACTTGCCTTCCTCAGCCAGTCTGGTTAGGTCGCGAGAGTATTTTTCCAACGTCTTATAATGGGTCTCCGCCTTCGACTCCGACCGTTGTGGTCTTCCCACACCGCGGATAACCTGAATGGCATCAATTACATTTTGGCGATTCAAGCCTGCCTCTTCTAACGCGCGCGCCAAAGGCGTGTTCCGTTCAGCTAAAATCGCCAAAAACATGTGCTCAGTCGAAATGTACTCATCACCCATGCGATTGGCTTCGTTATTCGCCACGTCCACCATCGTGCGCACACGATTGGTCATGAAGATCGGGCCAGAATTCCCGCCCCAAATATTCGCTTTGGGGGTTGTTCGTAAAATTTTGTCGACCTTTTCGGTCAACTTCGTTACATCAATATTTAAAAGATCCAAGATTTGCGTCACCATGCCATCTGGCTGTTCCATCAACGCTAACATAATATGCTCGGTCTCGATCAAATTATGACCGTAGCGCTGAATAATCTCAGCTGCACGGTTAGCAACATCCTGAGCTCTTTCAGAAAATTTATCAAAAGGTACCATGTTTTTTCCTTCTATTGTTGATTTGCTAGTATTAATTGAGTTGCAAATCTTATTCCAATGCTGACATTGTACGATGCATTTATTAGAATAGAGTAAATGTTAAAGGATTAACATTGCATCGCCAAAAGAATAAAAACGATAGCGCTCTGCCTTGGCAATCTCGTAAGCCTGAAGGATTTTCTCTCGCCCAGCAAAGGCGCTTACTAACATGATCAGCGTCGATTTTGGTAAGTGAAAATTCGTAATCATTCCATCAATCCCGCGGAATTTGTACCCGGGTAGGATATACAGCCCAGTCTGCCCAGAAAAAGGCTTTACCAAGCCATCTTCTGAGTGACCCGCTGCGCTCTCCAGGGTGCGCACACTGGTAGTGCCCACAGCAATGATCCGCCCACCTTGCTGGCGTGCCTGGTTGATTTGATCGGCGATGGTTTGGTTTAGCTCACACCATTCTGTATGAATTTTGTGGGTCTGCGGATCGCTTTCCGTCACGGGTGCAAAAGTGTCTAACCCAACATGAAGCGTAATCTCGGCAAAGCCAATCCCTTCATCTTTTAAAGCTTGGATCAAGCTCTCTGTGAAGTGCAAGCCCGCAGTTGGTGCCGCTGCTGAACCTGGGATTTTGCTATAAACCGTCTGATAGCGCTCAGGATCGACATTAGGGTTATGAATATAAGGCGGTAAAGGGGTGTGCCCCGCTTCGGCGTAATACGCTTCAATAGGGTCAGCAAAGGTTATCAGCCGCTTAGCTCCGTCCAGTACAGCAGTAATCTGTGCCCGCGGACCATGCTCGATCTGCAGCTCCACGCCTTCGCGCATTCCCTTCCCTCCAACAATGCACTCCCACGTGGTTTTATTAATCTGACGCAGGAGGAGTACTTCCACCTTACCCTTACCCGGCAGTTTAAAACCATAAAACCGCGCGGGGATCACCCGTGTGCGGTTAATCACTAACAAATCACCCGGTTTGAGGTACTTCCCAATGTTATAAAAGAAGTCATGCCGAACACTATCGCTATCGCGCTCTAAAACCATCAGGCGCGAGCTATCACGAGGTTCTGCCGGCGTTTGAGCAATGAATTCCGACGGCAGCACATAATCAAAATCTTCCGTTCTCATGTTTATCAAATTGGAATCTACCATCTATGAGTTTTGGTTGAAAAGTGGTGGCTGTTCGCGGGTGCCATTAAAAGGTTTACCGAGATGATCGTATGCCAATGCGGTTGCAACACGTCCCTGAGCTGTACGCTCTAAGAATCCCAACTGCATAAGGTAAGGCTCGACCACATCCATAATCGTATCCGCTTCTTCACTAACGGATGCCGCCACCGTATTCAAGCCAACGGGACCGCCGGCGTACTTCTCGATAATACAAAGAAGCACCCGCCGATCAAGATCATCTAAGCCCATCACATCAATATCCAGCATGTTTAAGCTAGAAATCGCAATCTCCGCGGTGATAACCCCATCGCCACGCACTTGAGCATAATCGCGCACACGCCTGAGGATACGTAAAGCGATACGCGGAGTGCCGCGAGAACGGCGTGCGATCTCCCGAATGCCGTCTTCTTCATAATCTAATGCCAAAAGCTCTGCTCCGCGGCGCAGAATCGCAACCAAAGCCTCTTCGTCGTAATAATCCAGACGGTAAACAGCTCCAAACCGAGCACGTAAAGGAGCCGTTAGCAATGCTAAGCGCGTTGTCGCCCCAACGACAGTAAAGCGCGGCAGCTTAAGGCGCACAGACTTAGCTGCCGGTCCTTTGCCAATGATGATATCCAAAGCAAAATCTTCCATCGCCGGGTAGAGAATCTCTTCGACGTTGTGCCCCAAGCGGTGGACTTCATCAATAAAAAGGATATCGCCCGCATGCAGATTCGTGAGAATCGCCGCTAAATCTCCTGCGCGCTCGATGGCTGGACCAGAGGTAACTTTGATGTTCACACCCATCTCTGTGGCTAATATATGCGAAAGCGTCGTCTTCCCCAACCCTGGTGGACCATAAAAAAGCACATGCTCGAGCGCTTCTCCACGTTGCTTGGCAGCTTGAATTTGGATTTCCAAGTTATTCTTAACCTGGTCCTGGCCAATCAAATCTTTGAGGGATTTTGGGCGGAGCGCAATGTTCGCCAGGTCTTCGGGCTGGCGTTGACTGCTGAGCATGCCATCGTCTTCTTTTGCAATCATCGTTGTTATTATACCTAAGAATGTCCCTCGCCCTCCCCATTGCACGAGCGCTTAATATCAGCTTATTGCCCCAAGTGTGGGTATAATTGGCGATGGTTGTTTGCCGAGCGCAGTTGCAAAGCTCTTGGAGGCTGGATGAAACTCTCATTAGTGATCCCGGTATATAACGAAGAAGAAAACCTACCACTCCTTTGGCAGGAAATTCAAGCCGCGGTGATTCCACTCAATATCCCCTGGGATGTTACCTTTGTGGACGACGGCAGCAAAGACCGCAGTGCTGAGGTTCTGCGCGAATTGGCTGCGCAAGACCCCGAACATGTGCAGGTAGTCCTCCTCAACCGCAACTATGGTCAGACCGCCGCCATCACTGCTGGCATAGACCATTCAAATGGCGATGTAATCATCTTGATGGATGCCGACTTGCAAAATGACCCAGCCGATATCCCCTTACTGCTGGAAGAACTTAACAAAGGCTATGATGTGGTCAGCGGCTGGCGAAAAGACCGCCAGGATAACAAATTGACACGTACGCTCCCCTCCAAAGCTGCGAATTGGCTTATCTCCACAGTAACCGGTGTGCACTTGCACGATTATGGCTGTACGCTCAAAGCTTACCGCCGAGAGATTTTCAACCAGATCCGTCTCTACGGGGAGATGCACCGCTTTATCCCCGTCTATGCTGCCGAAGCCGGCGCCAAAATCAGCGAAGTGGTTGTCCACCACCACCCACGCATCCATGGCAAAGCGAATTACGGTTTGGAGCGCACCTTCAAAGTGCTGCTCGACCTAATGACCGTCAAGTTCTTGCTGAGTTATTCCAAGAAGCCAATTCACTTATTTGGCGGCGTGGGCTTAGGCTTGATGGTCGCAAGCTTTTTGGTTTTACTATGGTTAGCAATTCGGCGGGTGGCAGTGGGTATCCCTGTGTTGGGTTCGCCTTGGTTCCAAATCAGTGTGATGTCTTTCATCCTTGGCTTCATATCCATCTTGTTAGGGCTTATTGCTGAGCTGCTGATGCGTACCTACTATGAATCGCAAAATAAACGTACCTACGAAATCCGGGAAGTTATCAAAGCAGCAGGCGAAGGCTCGGAAGCCTAAAACTCACGGGGCTAACTGCTGGATAGCCTGAATAAGCTCTGGCTGACCTTTTGGAATGAGCAAGTTGACCCCGCCATTCTGCCAGTCTGCCGCCGGTTCATACTCTTCCAACATCGGTATTAAAACCTTAAACACCCAGGTGTCATTTTCATCCCCAAACGCATGGGTTTGCCCTTGCTTTCCGGTATAGAGTGTATCGGTGATAATAGCCTTATAAGCGTGGCTCGAAATCTGTTGGTAAAAGCCTTGCAAATAGGGCTTGTTATTGCCCATCGCCATTTCCATCAAAAAGACTTTTTCGTAATCTGGTTCCATCCGGACGCCTTTGATCTCCCCAAAGGTGACCAGCTGGCGGTCAGCGATGAACAACACCTCGCCAGGCTGGTCCTTGAGGAGATCCAGCACGGCTTGCATCTGCTGCACCTCAGGCATCTGTGCCTCTCGCGAAATAAAACCCCAATGCGCGCCTTGCATGACCACAAAGAACACTGGTACAACCATCGCTAATATCCAACCGAACGATTCAATTTTGAGAGGGCTAACCACTGGCTGGGTTTGCTCAGGCGTATACGCCCCAGTGATTAAGCTGCCTGCAATCAGCGCCCAAAACACCAGGAATGCATCCAAGTTGTGTAAGTCTCCGCCACCTCCGATTTTCAAGCTGACCAGGATGCCTCCCCCTAAGAAGGCAAGTAAAATCGCAGCCAGCCCTAGCCAGCGCAGCCAATGCACTTGCGGTTTGCTTCCATTGTGCCAGGTTTCCCAAAGCAAAATAAAGCCAGGCAAGCAAACCAGCAAAATCGCGAAGATAATCCCTAACGAGAAAGTTGCATTAGGCCACAATCGGCTCCAGAGCAGCTCGGAGCTGAAAGCCGAACCGAAAAGTGCTGGGTCATTGCCTGAGAGGCGTATATAGACTTGCTGACTAAGCCAAGCCGTGCCCACACCCGCAACAGCCCAAAGCACTGGAAAAGATATATATTTGAGCCAAGGCTTACCATCCAGAGGCTCATCCAAGAGATAAAGTGCAGCCGCTAGCAAACCGGGGACAGGCATCCAATTGACCCGGCTGATGCCTGCCCACACCGAAGCAAACAGCACAAAAAACAGCGTACGCCAGGGCTTACTCTTCTGATAACCCATAAGCACTAAGATCACGCATACCATCAAGTGAAAATAAACTGCACCTTGGAAGAAAAAGAGAGCGAGCGCAATAATCAAAAGCCAGAAGGGCAGATCTAACTTGCTCTGAAAGCGCTTAGCTAGAAGCGCAGCGCCCCAAGCCGTCATCCCAATCCACAGCAGCACCTGCCATAGCCGATGGACTAAGATCGAGCGGATGCCCAAAAAGAAAGGCACGGCTTGCATGAGGTAGCGAGAAGGGTGCAGCACGGGCAGCGGCAGCTGTTCCCCATATATCTGTTGGGAAAGAAACAACGAGGCATTATAGTAACGGCTGCCTTCAGACCAGCCCAGGGAGAAAGGCGTAGCTTGAATCTGCGGGATAAACGCGCCCAGCCGGTAAAGCGCACCAAAGCCTAGCAAGATTATGGCAAAATTTAAGTAGGATGAGCGTTGTTGCTGCGTAAGGCTGAGCAGCGCTGCGCCTGCTGCTGCCAACGTACAGCTGAGCAGCAAGCGCCCGAGCGCCGAATCGATGAGCTGAAAGCTTTGCGTGAAGCACAACGCCAGCAGCGCACTAACAAACACGCCAATAACCAACCACACCAGCCAGATAGGTAATCTCTTTGGCTCATATTTTTCCATGCTCTGCTGAAAGCCGAATAGCCAAATGCCATAGGCAAAAAGGACAATGAGCAACGCAGCCACAGCCATAAAAGAGCGCCCGCGAAATTGCATATTCTCTATGAGGTAGCCAGCAGAAAGAATTCCCAGTAGGACTACACTCGACTTTAGAAATGACTTCAATCCGGCTTGGTTATTCATATCGTTTTCACGCCTTGGTCAGAATCTACCTCAGCTTGCTCAACCGTTTCCGATTGTTTTTTCTCGTCGCCTAAAATCCCCGAGAGGGTAAACGCCCCCGGCAGGCTGCCAATCATCCAAGCGACACGCAGCAAAATAGCTAAGCTGATACTCGTTGAGGGCTGCAGCCCGCCTACCACCGAAAACAGGTTCGTAATCGTGACTTCTTGCAGCCCTAAGCCATTAATGGAAATAGGAAGGAGCGTGATAAAGTATGTCAGGCTCCACAAGCCAGCTATCTGCCCAAAAGGCATGCTCTCCCCCATGCCCTCAATCAAGATTTGGACGATGAGAAAAGTTGCCAACATATGAATAAAGGTAAAGCCAAGGGCACGCAGCAGAATCAGCGGGTTTTTAGCCCAATACTTAAAGTTGGAAAATACATTTTTAAAAGCTTGTTGGATTTTGTACCAAGCCTTGGATACAAATGGCACTGCTGAAAATAATGGCACGCTGCTATGTGTCCCATTCTGATTAAGATAAGCTACAAAGCTGGGGATAGCAAATGGCAGGGCTAAGAACATCCCCGCCATACCTACTAACCGGTCCGCTATCAGAGAAGCTGCAGCCAAGGCAGGGTTGATCCCAATACGCACCGCGCCAGCCAAACGCACTACATCCCCACCAACGGTAGTCGGTAAAACGTTGGAGGCAAACAATCCGGCAAAAGTCAACCTGAGGCTGTCTTTCCAGGGGACGTGTATCTCCTGCACCTGCAGAAGGCTATGCCAGCGCCCAAAAGTCGCAAATCGTGAGACAAACACAAGTATGAGCACCGCGGCAATCCGCCAACCGGAAATCCGCTGAATAGTTGCCCAGGTTTCCGCTGCGCCAATTTGCGAGAAGAGATAAATCAAGATAACGATGGCTATAATCGTCCCAGCCCAACGGATGATGACATTCCAACGGTTTTTTGGCTTGGTTTCCATCACATGCAGCGCCCAATCTGAAGGCTATTATACTTTAAGTGCTTATCAGAGAAAGATTAGCATTAAAATGGGCATCGAGAACATTATAAAAGGAGCTGTAATATGGATTTAAAGCCAATTGATTTTTCTGAACTTGTGATTAATCCTCAAGACCTCATCGACCGCCAGGCATTAGTGCTCACCAGTGGCGATTTCGCTACGCATGCTTTCAACGCGATGACCATCAGTTGGGGGCTGATTGGGGTTTTATGGAATAAACCCTGCTTTATGGTTGCTGTCCGCCCGACGCGTTATACCTACAATTTTATGGAGAGTTCGCCAGATTTTACGGTATGTACTTTCCCATCTGCTTACGCTCGCGATGTCGCCTATCTCGGCAGCCACTCTGGCAAGGACGAGGACAAAATCGCTAAGACCCACCTCACACCGATTGCCTCTGCAAAAGTGCATGCACCGTGTTATGCCGAGGCAGAGCTGGTTCTTGAGTGCCGTAAAATATATTGGTCCGATTTAGATCCAGAGCACTTTTTAGATGCCAGCATCGAAGCCAACTATCCGCGTAAAGACTACCATCGTTTATACCTGGGCGAGATTGTTGCTCTGCGCGCTGCCGAGCGCTTTATCCAGAAGAAATAGTCGCTGCTAAGAATAAGCAATTGCATGCCCCAATCAAGGTATAATCTCAGATAATTAACCGGAGGAGAGAATGCCAGAGAAAAAGATTCGCGTTTTGATTGCCAAGCCCGGTCTGGATGGACATGACCGCGGCGCAAAAGTGATTGCTCGCGCACTGCGCGATGACGGCATGGAGGTGATTTACACCGGTCTGCGCCAAACCCCACAAATGATTGCCGAAGCCGCCTTGCAAGAAGATGTTGACGTCGTCGGGCTATCGATCCTTTCCGGTGCCCATAACGTTTTGGTCCCGCAAGTTATCCAAAAACTACGTGAGGTCGGCAAGGGAGACGTGTTTATTTTTGTTGGCGGCATCATCCCGCAAGCAGATATTCCCGGTCTGCTGCAAGCCGGCGTGAAAAAAGTCTACGGTCCCGGAACCGATACTCGGGAGGTTTGCCAGGATATCCGTGCTGCCATAGCTGAACGCCAACAGGCATGAACGCCCAAGAGGTCGAAAATCTTATAAGGGGTGACCGCCTTACCCTTTCCCGCATCTTAAGCCAAGTTGAGTCCCAAAGTGAAGCTGGCAGGCAAGCTCTAGAAGCTCTCTTTCCTTTTACCGGCAGAGCCCACAAAATCGGCATCACCGGAGCGCCTGGCGCCGGCAAAAGCAGCTTAGTCAATGCACTCACGCGGCAGCTGCGCCGCCAGTCCGATGCTCCTAAAGTCGCTATCATTGCAGTAGACCCCACCAGTCCCTTTAGCGGTGGAGCGCTCCTTGGTGACCGCGTGCGTATGCCCGATTTACAACAAGATCCAGGCGTGTTCATCCGCTCGATGGCTACACGCGGTGCCTTAGGCGGCTTAGCGGCTGCCACCGAGGCTTTTAGCCAGGTATTTGACGCTGCTGGTTACGATATCATCCTTATTGAAACGGTTGGCGCCGGCCAAGCAGAAGTGGAAGTAGTTAACTTAGCCCATACAACCATCGTCGTTGATACCCCTGGCACTGGTGATGATATTCAAGCCATTAAAGCCGGCATTTTGGAGATTGCAGACATCTTGGTCGTCAATAAAGCCGACCGCCCTGGCGCAGACCAGAGTGTACGCTATCTTCAAGCCATGCTTGAAATGGGCTATGCCCGTTCAGGGACAGCTGGTCACCATGCTCCCGAAACTGTTAACATAGAGGCTGCAGAAAAACCAGCTGAACCCTGGTTACCTCCGGTGCTCAAAACCATCGCGATTGAGTCGCAAGGCATTGAGGATCTGCTTGGAGTCATTCAAGCGCACCGGAGATTTCTTTTGGAAAGCGGCACTTGGCAAGTGAAAGAGCGTCAAGCATTACAAAAAGCCATTCAACGCGCCATTACCCAGAACCTAATGGATTTCTGGGAGGCAAAAATCACCCCAGAACTTTTTAAAGCAACGCTGCAATCTGTGGTGGAACGCAAATTGTCGCCAGAATCTGCCGCCCAATACCTTTTACAGACAATCCAAGGGTTATAATCCATACGAAGTACACCTGTCTATTGTCCAAAAAACATCCTGCGGGTAACTTAAAAAAAAAAGAGATGCAGGTTTCGCCTATTTAACATCCCTGCAGGGTATAATAAATTAAAGATTTAGGAATAATCGGAGCCATTTATGCAACG
>BAABOD010000033.1:0-14939 GCA_040371255.1 Anaerolineaceae bacterium
GGCTGCTGCATACACTGGCGCTTTGGCGGCTGCCTTGGTGGTGATGGTGGCGCGCTTGACGGTGGGTAAGAGCAAATATGCCCAAGCCGAAGCCGAATGCTGGCAAATAATTGAGGCAGGCGAGGCTTTACGCACCAAGCTTACCCAAGCCGTGGACCTGGACGCAGCCGCCTTCGAGGGTATCCTCACGGCACGCAAGCTGCCCAAAGAGAACGAAACCCAAAAGCAAGAACGATTGCAGGCTATTAAAGAGGCAACACTGCAAGCTGCACGTGTACCGCTTGAAACAGCTCAGCTTGCTCTAGAGGTATTGAAGTTGGCGGTGCGCATGGCTGCCATCGGTAACCTCAGCGCCATTTCGGATGCAGCCGCTGGCGCCAACCTGGCTTTGGCAGCGCTGAAATCTGCTGCGCTAAATGTCCGCATCAACCTGCAGGGCTTGGAACAGGAAACAGAGCCAGCCCAGATGTTAAAAGAGCTGGCAGACCTTGAGCAGCAGGCTGAGCCAATCATGGAGGAGCTCGAAGAGTCGCTTTTGCAGCGGGCCGGATTGAGCATTTAAATTAACCAAGGATGCATAGGGACTAAAACAGCGCGCTTAGACGCGGAATCTAAACATGGAGTGAAACAATGGGTCTGAAACCGGATAAATGGATCAAAAAAATGGCGCTCGAACAACGCATGATCGAGCCTTTTGAAGAAGGGCAAATTCGCAATGGCGTGATTTCTTATGGCACGTCTTCTTATGGCTACGATATCCGCGTTGCGGACGAGTTCAAGATTTTCACGAATATCAATTCGGCTATCGTGGATCCGAAGAACTTTGACCCGCGCTCCATGGTGGATTTTCGCGGGGAGGTGTGCATTATTCCGCCAAACTCCTTTGCGCTAGGGCGTACCGTGGAGTATTTCCGCATCCCAGCCAACGTGCTGACCATCTGCCTCGGCAAGAGCACCTACGCGCGCTGCGGCATTATCGTCAACGTGACGCCTTTTGAACCTGAATGGGAAGGCTACGTTACTCTGGAAATCTCGAATACCACACCCTTACCCGCCAAGATTTATGCCAACGAAGGCATCGCCCAGGTGCTCTTTTTTGAGGGCGACGAACCCTGCGAAATTACCTACGCGATGAAGAAGGGCAAGTACCAAGGTCAGCAGAGCATCATGCTGCCCAAACTGTGAGCAGCGGCGATGCGAACGGTTATTGTTGGGTCGACCAACCCGGTTAAGCTAACGGCAGTTCAGACTGGCTTTGGTGCCATGTTCCCACAAGAGCGCTTTAATTTCAGAGGCATCGATGTACCTTCCGGCGTGAGTGCCCAACCGCAGAGCGATGCAGAAACGCTGCAGGGAGCACGGCAGCGCGCGGCGAATGCGCAAGAGCAAGAACCAGGAGCGGACTTCTGGGTAGGCATTGAAGGCGGGGTAGATGTCTTACCTGGTAACTCTGAAACCTTACTTGCGTTTGCTTGGGTTGTGGTGTTTTCAGCTGAGCAAAGAGGATGCGCACGTACCGGGGCTTTTGTATTGCCGGCACCCGTTGCTGAGCTCGTGCGCGGCGGTATAGAGTTGGGCGAGGCGGATGATCAAGTCTTTGGTACGCAAGGCTCTAAACAGCACAATGGTGCAGTCGGTTTGCTGACGCACGACACGCTCACGCGGGATGGGTTCTATGCTCAAGCGGTGCAGTTAGCGCTGATTCCTTTTATCAATCCGCACCTTTACCCTAAACGTTTAGGATAAGGAAGCGAATGCCCCTAGAACCAGAATTCTGGAAGAAAAAGCCTTTAGAAGAGCTGACGGCAGCAGAATGGGAAGCACTTTGTGATGGCTGCGGCAAGTGCTGCCTGTTCAAATTAATCGAGCCGGGGGAAGACAAAGTGCGCTTTACCAACGTAACCTGCCGTTATATGGACTTAGAAACCTGCCGCTGCACCGATTACGACCATCGGCATGAAAACGTGCCTGAGTGCCTGATCGTGACACCCGAGTTAGCGCGCGAAGCCAACTGGCTGCCTAAAACCTGCGCTTACCGGCTGGTGGCGCACAGCCAGGAGCTGCCTTGGTGGCACCCCTTACGCAGCGGCGACGCTAAAAGCGTGATTTTAGCTGGTCAATCGGTGTTCGGTAAGGTGGTCAGCGAGGAAGACGTAGACCTCGATGACCTGGAAGATATGGTTGTGGATTGGTTCGAGTGAAGTCTGGGTGACTTATTGCGGCTCATACATCAAACCGGGGATGAGAAGGAAGAAGCGGTAGGCTTTTCCGTCAATTTCGACCACTGGCGGTGCAAGCGGTTCCTGATTGACAATTTCCCAAGCAGCAGCTAGGGCTTCACCTTCCAGCGGAATCCCTGCAGTGGCTTGACTCAGAGCGAGAGGGTAGGTTTCCTGATCCCAGGTAATTAAAGCCTCCTCTGCGGTCTCCTCTAGAATGAGCGTGCCATTCTGTGGGATAAATGGCTTTCCTTCCGCTCCGGCACCTGTACTAATGCGGTCGAAAAGCTCCGTATAACCCTCGGGGGGTTGCGCCATGGTTACGCGTACTGTCTTTGAAAGGGAGGTTAGGTTTACAGTTAAATAATCAGAAGGGGGGTTATCATAAGGAAGCTTCGAAAAGTAAGCCTCTGTCCAGCCGAAGAAGCCAGCATCGACAAAATCTTGCAGGAGGTCAGTCATTTGGTCACGAGTAAGGTAACCCTCAAAGACCGTGCGGGATCCATCTTCAGCGTAGACTGCCCAAATGATGCGCCCATCCCCAAACACGCGTCCTTCAGAAATGTAGTTTCGGACCAGATCAGGAGAGAGGCTGGCATGATATTGCTTGATTGGGTTGGCAGCTTCGATGATCACACCCTCAGGTGAAGGATCCCACTCTATAGCAGGCGGTGTTGGCTTGCTGGTGAAAAAGGAGCAGCCAGCCAGATTGAAGGGTGTTAACACCACAAGCAGTATAAAAAGCAATCCTTTGAATAGATTAGGATTTTTGCGTAGGCGGACGTTCATGATTTCCTCCGTGTATTTATGGATTAATTATAACGATAAATAATCGTTTAGCGTTCTTTCATCGAGGGTTGGGTTACTGTTTCAATGCCTATATCTTAGCTGTTGGGCTCAAGTTGAACTCCACCCTGAATTAGGATACAATAAATATAAAGAGCTGAAAGGAGGTAACAATATTATGAATGAGATTGATAGCCAAGCAAACCGACTCCTGATAGCTGTCATTCAAACTGCTGACTGTGATCTGCTCGAAAAAGCATTGGATGAAGCTGAAGTGAGTTATTACCACCTTCCCAGCGTCGGAGGGTTCTTACGCGAGCATAATGTTACCTTCCTGATTGGCTGCTCAGACGAGAATTACGTCTCAGTTAAGAACATCCTGATTACTACTTGCAAAAAGCGTATCAGCTTTGTGGCGACCCCACTGGAAAACCCAACGATGACTATGCCATTCATTGCTGAAACAATTGTGGGTGGAATTAATGTTTTTTCTTTAGACCTGGATCATTTTGAGGAGATTTAACGATGAAACTCATTATTGCTATCATCCACGACGAAGATAATGACCGGGTCTCCAGAATGTTGACGGGTGAAAACTTTCGGGTGACCATGATCGCATCAACGGGTGGATTTCTCCGCAGCGGTCGCAGCACGTTGTTAATTGGCGTAGAAGATGAGCGCCTCGAGCGCGCGTTGCAAATCTTACGCGAAAATTGCGTCACTGATAAAGATGGCAAAGAAAAGAAAGCCATCGTATTTGTGCTTAACGTTGAAGAATTTATTCAAGCATAAACTTAGGCAATTTTTACTAACCATACAAAGGAAACGAGGTTTAGAATGCAAGTTGATTTTGGAAAGGCTTTTACTTATATCTTTGATGACCCTAAGTGGTTTGATAAGATTATTATTCCCATTTTGTTTGGGCTCATCCCAATCGTCGGTTGGATTGTTGTCATTGGCTACGTGATGCGCGTAACCCGTAATGTTGCCAACCGTGTTGACCAACCTCTACCAATTTGCAATTTTGGTGATGATTTAGCCTTAGGGTTTAAGTATGTGGTTGTCATGCTGCTTTATGGGCTAGTCTTTATCGTTATTGCTTGGTTGATTGGCATGTTTGCTGTCCTCATTCAGCATGATCTCAGCAGAGTGCTTGCTGGGTTTGCTATCGCGGTACTTGTGATGTTCTTGATTGCATATTCGATCTTTTTAGCGCTGTTTTTGCCCGTAGTACAAGCTAATATTGCGGTAAAAGACAATATTGCTGCAGGCTTCAATTTTAAGAACATCTTTGGAATGTTATCCAAGAACATCACCAGCTGGCTGCTGGTTATCGGTGGTTCTATCTTGGGCGGCATGATTGCGCCCCTTGGCGGGATTGTTTTTGGCATCGGCGCTCTGTTTACAATGATGTATTCCGAATTGATGGTCGCTCACCTGCAAGGCCAAGCTTATGCCGTTTCACAGTCGGCAGTTGAAGTTATCGAAACCGTTGTTGAAACCCCTGCTGAAACACGCACAGAAGCACCCATCGAAGCCTCTTCCGAGGAAGGTCCTGCGGAAACCCCGCCAGATGCTCCTTCAGAACCCCCAGATGTCGAAGCCTAATTGTGGTTATAGCTGCAATATGCCGGAGTGGATTTACCACTCCGGTTTTGTTTTAAACTCCTCGACGTGATAAACCTGCACATTCAACATCTTCCTGCGCCAGAGGTCAGGATGCGCACCCATTTTCACACATAAGTGGCTGAGGAATTCTTCAGGGTCTGGCAGCTCATCCCAAACCTGGGGGAGAAATGTAGCTCGGCGGAAACCATCTTCCAAGATGACGCCATCTATACCTGGATGCAGCGCTTTGGGCAAGTCTTCGGGTCGATCATAATGCAAGGGCACTGGTTCGGTCAGGCGGGATATTTCGATTTCGATTTCAGGGAGCTCCTCTGGGCGCAGAGGAGGAAAGCGAGGATCTTCGACCGCGGCTTGTACAGCGCGCTCTTGTACGTCAAGCGCGAGGGGTTGATAGGCTTGCAAGCTGCCAATGCATCCACGCAGCTGACCATACTTGGTGAGGGTGACGAAGCTGGCACCATTTTGCTGCAGAGCTGGTGGTAGACTGGCAAGGTCAATTCTTGGTGGCTGCTGGCGGTGAGCGGCAGCGTAGACTGCATCCGCAGCAATGTTAAGGAGGATATTTTGTTCTTCACGGGTTAATGGCTGTGGCATAGGAATTGCACCAATCCTTTCGACCGTTCTTTTATGGGTCATTCTTAATTATAGTAAGGCTTAAATTAAAAGTCTATTCTTAACCATAAATTAATCGAGATAAGGTAAGATTAAACTATGAGCAAAAGCATGAGCATGAGGGAAGAAACGCCTGATAATAAGGAAAAACGTCCCGTCATGGAGACGGTTACCGAAGAGAAAGTGAAAAAAGAGCGCAAGCCAATGCCTCCGCAGAGCCTAACTTGGCAAACTTTGCGCGTGATTTTAGCAGGCGCTGCTATCCTTGCTACACTTTTTACCATTTGGACGCCCGCGAGTTTGATTTCGAGTAGCTTGCAGGAACGCTTAGCTGAAGCTTTAGCCCAAAGCAGCGCGGCTGATCAGACCCAAATGGCTGCCGGTTTGCTGCCCGAAGGCTTCCCAGTGAACAAGATTGGCATCGTGGTGGGGCACCGCGGGAACGATAGCGGGGCAGTGTGTGGCAGTGGTCTGACTGAGCTGGAAGTTAACAGCACAATAGCATCCTTTGTGCAGAAGAAGCTTACCGATTTAGGTTATGAGGTGGAGCTCTTGGATGAGTTTGACCCGCGCTTAGTTGGCTATCAAGCTGTCTTGCTGCTTTCTATCCATGCAGATTCATGTGAGTATTATTCCGATTCTGCGACTGGCTTCAAGATTGCGGCTGCACTCTCAGAAACCAAAGCAGATAATGCCACCCGTTTAGTTGCCTGTATGGCAGATCGCTACCAAAAAATTACGGGATTGCAATATAACTATCATACTGTGACCGTCGACATGACTTCTTATCATGCTTTTACTGAAATTGATCCACTAACCACTGCAGCGATTATCGAAACGGGCTTTTTGAACTTGGACCAAGAGATCCTGACCAAGAAACCCGAACTAATAGCGGATGGCATCGTGGCAGGGATTCAATGCTACCTCAACAATGAAGGTGTGAGCTCAACTCCCACGCCCACAATAGAGCCATAATCTATGCAAAACACCCCCACAAGCTTCGAAGACCAAATCTCACGAGCCAAACAAGCAATTTTGCAAGGCGACTTGCTGCACGCTAAGAGCATAGCTGAACGCGTGCTTGCCGAGGATGCAAATAACATCGATGCTTTGCTGATTTTGGCGGGAGTTTCTGCTCCAGAGGAAAGTTTGGGCTACCTCACGCGCGTAATGGATTTGGACCCCCAGAATGCAACTGCGCTGGAAGCAATGCATTGGGTCTCCCAGCAGCTGCGTGAAAGCAGAATTGCCCACTGGCAACCCGAAGCAGCTGCGCAGGTCTCCATGCCTGAAATTGACACCGCCAACCTGACGCGGCATAAGCTAAATTTGCTCATCCCCTTGATCATCGTGGTTGTGTGCGTCTTGGTTATGCAGTTGCACACGATGGGTGCTTTCCTCTCCCCAGCTGCGCAAGCTGGCAAACAGTTTGACCGCTATGATCCTTCTGGCTTGGTCAAGCCCAGCTTGACATCTACAAATACGCCTACACCCACGGTAACGCCAACCCCTACGCTTACCCCCACACCAACCCCAACCCAGACACAGACACCTACGCCAACCCCAACGTCTACGCATACACCCACAGAGGTCCCTCAGGTGACCGTGACATATGTGGCTGAGGAGGAGGATCCCCCAGAAGATCCGCCTGATCCGAGTGGCACTAAGTGGATTGATGTAAACTTGAGCCAACAAATGCTTTATGCCTATGTGGATGATACGGTGGTGGCATCCTTCTTGGTTTCCACAGGTTTACCGGATACACCAACCGTTACAGGAACATATTACGTATATGTAAAGTATCTTTATGCTGACATGACTGGCCCAGGTTATTATTTACCTGATGTGCCTTATACCATGTATTTTTATAATGATTATGGCATCCACGGAACCTACTGGCATAATAATTTTGGTCAACCCATGAGCCATGGCTGCATCAATATGGAAACGAGCGATGCTGAGTGGCTATACTATTGGTCTTACGTTGGAATAATGGTGTATATTCATTATTGATGAACTCCCCAAAACTAAGGCTGACGCGTCGAAATTTTTTGAAGCTTTGCAGTGCGGGAGTATTAGCAGCGGCTATACCAAGTTTTTCCTTTTCGAAAGCACTTGCTGCTGAAAGTAAAATTAAGTTGGGACGTGTTGCCCAGGAGGGTTGGCTTGTATATGCTGAACCCAACCAAAACGCACGACGTTGCTATAGCTTGAAGTTTGACCAAATTATTCCCATATTAGAAACAATTAAGCAAAAAGAGGAAGCTAACCAGGGCGAAACCTGGTATCGGCTAGCAGATGGGGAATATGTGCGCTCAGCTTTCATCCAAGTGGTAGAAAACCGCCGTAACGTGAGCCAGGAACCAATCCCAGCTGATGGAAGCTTGGGAGAAATTACCGTTCCGGCGATTGATGTTTACCTTCAGCCTCGCGTGCAGAAAACTCGCCGGCGTTATTACTGCGGGTCCACATTTTGGGTCAAAACGCGCGTGATGGATGAATTTGGCGTCCCTTGGTACGAACTGCCTGACGAAATCAACGGAATACCTTATTTTGTCCGCGCTTATGCTGTACACTTGATGAAGCCTGAGGAAATCGCGCCACTTTCAGCAGAAGTGCCCCCTGAGCAGAAGCGCATCCTGGTGGATTTGCGAGTTCAGCGGTTAATAGCTCTCGAAGCCAATCGTGAGGTATTCTCTACGCGTATTTCATCAGGACTTCCCGCGACATTTACACCCACAGGGACTTTTATGACCAACCGTAAACGCCCTTCGCGGCGTATGTATCTAGTTTCAGGAAACCCAAAGATGGATTATGATTTTCCTGGCGTTCCTTGGGTAAGTTATCTCACACTCAAAGGCATTGCCTTTCATGGATCCTATTGGCATGCTAATTGGGGCAACCCCATGAGCCATGGCTGCATAGAAATGACCCCGGAGGATGCCAAGTGGATCTACCGTTGGACGACTCCAGTGGTTCCATTTGGTGAGCCTTATCACATTGAAGAAACTGGTACCCGTGTGGACGTCCTCAGCGGATACTAGATTTGTATATGGAAGTTAATCTTTTTTATATACAATGCGTGTAATATTTTATAAAACATAGAGTGGAAGGACTGTTTGTGATAAAAGCTGTTTTTGAAGGATTGGTTTACGACCCTAAGGGCGAACCTATAAAGGTCGCTTATGTTGGTTCAGAGCCGTGTTATGTTCTGAATGATGATGGATTTTTACGCTACATCCCCGCCGGAGATGTGGATTGGCAGGTATGGGAGGCTTTAACATCGCAAATCACCGGGCACGAGGATATTCTCAGCAAGCAGGCAGCTAAGATGCTGGGTCAAGAAGATATTTTTACTGTGGCGATGTTGCGCAGCCAGTTAGAAAATAAAGATGAGCAATTTAAGGCTATCCAAGAAAAAGGTTTGCCTGAGGAAGCGCGCCAGTATTTGGGCATGATGGGATTTAGAATTACCATCGATATTCATGGGAAGGTGATCGAGGTAAATCAGCCCCAAGTATATGGCGATGAAGGCAATGAATAAAACCATTCGTGTTGGAGTCTGATAAAATTAAGGCGAGAGAAACACATGATGGCTGATGCAAATATCATCGATATTAGTGATGAAAGCTTCGATTACGAAGTAGTGAGTTACTCATCTCACACACCAGTTGTCCTTGAATTTTGGGCACCTTGGTGTATCCCTTGCCGGGTGCAATCACCGCTGTTAGCCAAACTTGCTGAGGAAGCCGAAGGAGCTTTTCGATTGGCGCGAGTTAATGTGGATGAACAACCCAAATTAGCTGAGCGCCTCAAAGTCAAGTCGGTACCAACCGTCAAAGCTTTTGTGGATGGGCGCATCGTTTCTGAGTTTACGGGTGTGCTTTCTGAACCAAACTTGCGTGCCTTTATCCGCCGCATTATGCCCGAAACTGGTGATCTCCTCTTGGAAAAAGGAAAAAGCTTAATGCTCCTGGGCGATCTTGACGGTGCAGAAGACGCCCTGCGGCAATATCTGGCTAGCAATCCGGAGAGCCCTGCTGGTTTGCTGGCTCTTGTTCGGCTGCTGCTCCTTGAGGGACGTGCCTGGGAGGCTAAAGGGATTCTGGCAAACTTCCCAGCTAGTTATGAGTTCAACACTGCCCAACTGCTCAAGCCTGTTGCAGATGCTTACCTTTGGTTGGAGAAGCAACAAGACCCGCCTAAGGATGCGCTTGAGGCGGCGTATCGCAACAGCTTGCGCTTAGCCAAACAAGGCAAGATCCAATTAGCCTTAGATGGTTTTTTGGATATTTTGCGCAGGGATAAGCATTACCGGGATGATGAAGTGCGCGAGGTTTATTTGGGCTTGCTCGAGGTCCTAGGTGAGCATCATCCCGACGTGCGCCAATACCGCGCCGATCTTTCCAATGTGTTGTTTTAATGGAAGCAAAAATTGAGCAGTTTCGCGATTAGTGTGGTGGTGTCGATTATAAACCAGCTCATCACTTCTTCCACCGACTATGCCCTGGAATTAATTGAGGGCAAACCTTATTTTTTGAAAGAGTTACTAATCAGATGTTCAAGACCAGGTTTATTTTTATGATCTTACACTGATTAATGGGCACTAGAAGAGACTATCTCTCAATATCGTGTCTTCTGGAGAGTGCATAATGGGGTGATAGAATTTTGCTTATAGGAAGAACAGATGTTTTTGTGGAGCCAATCCGGATCGATTTTGATACTTCCTCTCCGTTGCTGGGTCTAAAAATTTCTTTACGCTAGTAATTATCTTGTTGGTAACTGCTGATTATTGTAAATTTGACCAGTTGGCATTGACTCTCTTTTTTTTCACCCGTCCCGAGGCAAAAGCTTTCGGTAGAACATACCAAATAGATCAACAAACCCAACCCGCAGGTATTCGCGTTTGATTCAATTTTTTCTTTTTACTATTTCAGCAACAGACTAAATACCTTGGGTAGAAGAAACAAACAGAGAATCCTAACCGTTCTCTGTTTGTTTCCATGCATTTTATTCGATGATGCTGCTCACGCTGACCCGTGATTAATCAGCCGAGAATTTTAATCACACCTAATGGATAAGACTTATTAGCCTCAAATTTAAACAGTCTATTATGACTGGTATTTTCTGATTCAACAGCTATTACACTGTGGTCAGGATAATTGATTAAGAGGTAATATAACCCCGGCGGAATATTATCAAGATAGAATGCACCATTTGCGTCTGTTTTCCCAATGATATCTCCATTTGCAGGATCCCCATTTGTGATGATTGGAGGAACAATTGGTGTGCCTTCAACGATTACAGCTCGTACGAATATGAATTCGGTATCAGCCAGTGGTACTGAGATATCAAAAGCATACAATAATCCAGATATTGAAGCTTTTCCATCTGAGGGCTTGTGCGCATCCACGGGAGGCTTCAAATCCTCAATTTTCACTTTAGGACGATCCCAGGCGGGGTAAACGGTTGCGATTTGGAGACCTTCGCTGGGATACATACTTGATGTATCCCCAGTGACTTGGAAATCTTCAAATAGTTCCTCTTTTGGTTCGCTGGTCTCCAAAAGATTCACAGGATGGGTAGGGATTGATTGTGTTACTTCCGAACTACAAGCAGAAACCAGAAGTATCACAATAAAGATGATTAGAATTGATCTCTTTTTGTTTGCCATAGTTTAATTATAATAGCCCTCACGATTTATGAGGGCTATTAATTTTACTGTAGAATAAACTTAGTGATTAAAGCCAAGGTAAGCCATAAGCCGGTCACCATAGGCAGTAAGATAAGTGTTTTGAACAAAAGCAGCTATCGGATTAGTAGATTCAATCACCATCGAACCGACCCATCCATCGGGCATTTCAGGAGCTTCAGTTGCAGGTAAACGGAAGTTACGAATGTAACTAGCACCAGCCGGTACCGAAATTCCTGTTCGAACAATAGGTGAGCCACCGTCAGTGGGGACGTAAGTGATGGTCAGTGTCGCTTCGGTAGCGCCAAGATTTTGAATTGTTACAGTATTGGCAAAACCATTGGGCAGTCTTTTTGCAACCAATGGTACAGAAACATTCTGGCTGGTCAGGTTGCCAGGAACTGCACCATACATAGATTGTTCAGCATTTTTTGTATAGCGATCCTGGACCAGCACTGCTATGTTTTTACCTGAAAGGGATTTTACTTCACAACTTCCATACCAGTTTGGAGTTGGGAAATTAGTCGTATCTGTAAATGTATTGAATGTATATGAACTCTTATTCAATACTTCGCTGGTACTCACAATTGTAAAGTCAGAGCCAGAAGCAGCTGGATTTTTTATACATGCGAGTTGAATATCACCTGCGGGTAATGTTGAGCCGCTCAGATTTTGGACAGTTAATGAAGTTGTCAGGGTATTTGGCAGACGGACATACAACAGAGGAACTCTCCACACTGAGGTGACCTCCTCAGCTGCGAATGCATTGAAGGCATTAAGGCTGTCGGGGCCGAAGAACATATTTGATATCACGCCAAGTGAACCACTTGTAGTAGAGACTACTACCGAACCCCACCAAGGTGGAGTCAAGCCAGATTCAACATCTAGGTCGATAAGTAGAGAAGCCCCAACTGCTAAATCAGTGTAATTCTTGGAAAAGGCACTAGTACCTGTAGAAAGACTGAAATATTCTACGGTGAAGTCGACATCGGCTGTGCCTGTATTCTGAACAATAATCTGAGAATTCACCTTACCAGTAGCAGAATTAGCTCGACGGGCGGCAAGAGGAACATACCAGGTTGCACTGGAAACTGAGACACCAGAATAAGCCCCCATAGTAGGAACGCCCGAACGAGTAACTTCCTGAACCATGGCACCCAATGGTTGATTTGAAGAAAGAACTACTGAACCCATTCCGGGGGTCAAACCGGTGTCATCATACTGACGGACTATCTGATTTCCACCAACGGGGATCGTGAAGTTCTTAAAGATAGAAGAGCCCCATTCTGTACCTGTTGGGGTAATATATTGGGCAACAACTGCAGCTTCTGCATCACCAAGATTGACAAGAGTATAATTTGTTGCTAACGTTTTACTGGTAGCTGCGGCAAATACCATAGTGTTGATTTTTTCAAAAGGTGTAATTGCTAATGCTATGACAATAAATGCTACAGCTAAAATACGAAAATATTTTTTCATGTTATCCTCCGGCAAATTTTCTATATCATAATTTTGAAACGATTCAAAATCAATAGTACTTTCGGTTTATTTGTGAAGAGAGATCCTACTGTTCAAGAATACGGCGAGTAGTCCCCAAACAAACTCCGCCACCATCATTAACAGACGATAAGATGTGGAAAGCAGAATTGCCATCGTAGGACCGCTATAATTCAACTCAATCAACAATTTTGTCAAAACGACTTCCCGGACACCAATTCCATTGGGTACAAATATGGTTAAAAATCCGCTTACCCATGCTCTGGCAAAAGAATAAACAAAACCCGTCAGATCCGTGATACTTAATCCGATTTTTAAAGAATAGACCTGGCAAATCATCCACAATCCGAAACCAAATAATATCCACTGACAATACGAGTTTACTATTATTAATGCCCATTTTGATAATGGGATAAGTCTGATATTCTTGAGGTATGGATCTGCTCTTTTGATTTTTTGTGAAAAAGATATTAATAAGTTCAATGGGTATAAAAGGATAATAGGGACCAACATTACCATTAGGGCTATAGTTAAATTGAGTCCCTTCCCAACAAGGTTGAAGGTGATCCAAATAGACAAACTTGTGGTTATTGTTGTAAGAACTTCTAATATAGATGCCATCCAAGAATGTGTTGCAGATATCGAAGCCTTTCTTTCATACCAGTCTGCTCGAGAAAAGTATCCCCAAATATAACCTGGAATATATTTATGCAATAATGAAAATGCATAACCTACCATAATATCTTTTAGCTTGGAATCACTTCTCTGTGTTGTAATCATCCATTCATAGTTGACCATTTGCATCAAATAAATCATCAATGTAACAAGAAGAGCTGATACCAAAAAAGAACCATTAAAGACAATAGGAGCTGATATTGCCGTGATGTCTTTTACAGTTTTAATAACTAAGTAGGTAAAAATGCCGATGCCTATTATGCTCCCAAGAATTCGGGCATAAGTTTTAATCTTTTGCCAGTTCATTGTTTTTTTGCGACCATCGCGTAACCCTGTGGAAAGAGGAATGGAAAGCCGGCAAATTTATCGATTGCAACCAGAAATTTGGTTAAGAAATATTTATTAATAGCTAATAGAAGTGGTCTGAGAAATTTTACCTGCCATAGACTGGTCATAAAAACCATCGAAATCTGATGACCGAGGAATACAACTAAACCACCTGTTGGTTTAATTTCAAGCACTTCGAGATTTGCGCTTTTAGCTAATTCTAACAACCCGTTTTCAGTATATCGGAAATAATCATGCGGGAGCTCATGCAACCGGCTTAGGTGCGGTACTGAAAGCAATAAGACTCCCCCAGGTTTTAATATTCGACCGATTTCTTGCATGGCTTCAAAAGGATTTGCGACATGTTCCAGTACCTGGAAACTCAAGACGCAATCGAAGCTATCGTTCGAGAAAGGAAGCTTTCTGACATCAGAGCATACATTTAATTCTGGGTAGGAAATATTATGATCCAGAAGTACTAATTGCTCGGAATATTGTCTAATTACTTCCAAATATGGTGTATTACCGCATCCGTCATCCAATACGCGACCGTGCAAGTAGCGTGGAACGAAATCTTCGAACATGATTCTCCAATGGGTAAGTATTGAAGCAGAGAAATACTTCCACCAATCTTCCCCTTTTTGAGTTAAAAATGTTTGTATCTCCTCTCGAATAGCTCTACGAGGCGAATTTGATTCTATGTGTGTCATTAGAACCAGCTACCTTTTTTATCAAGATCCAGTTGATATTCACCATAAATGGGGCAATTAATCGTAAAAGAAAAACAGGCATTTTTGATGCAATATTATTAACAATACGAGAGATTTTTTTTGGTGAGTGTTGCCCATAATACTCGAAAACAAACTTTATTACATCTATAATTTCATAACCATTAAAAGTTTTTTTTAGTTTCCAATAGGTTTCTGATCGTTCATAATAATGGTCACCCATTCTGGTTAATCGTAAATACATGTCAGCTGATTTTTGACTGAACCAATGCAAGAAAGGAAGTAAATAGTGAGGTTCGATTGGAAATAACTTATTGGGACCACTAAAAAAGATCATCCCCTCCTCTTTGATCACTCTATCTATTTCTTCGAATAATTTATCGGAAGAAGGTACATGCTCATATGTCTGAGAGCAGACAATCGCATCGAATGAATGGTCCTCAAAGGGCAGTGACATCGCATCCCCCGAAAAAAAACTGATATTCTCATGTGAAGCTTTGTTTATCATTTTTAATGCTCTAATGTCAATGTCACTACCAATAATCCAATCAAATTCGTCACTCAAACTCAATGTTATTTCCCCATCGGAACAACCGATATCCAAGCACATGCCTTGTTTGTTGTGGGATGAGAGCCTTTGAAGAATGTATTTTACTTTCCCCTGTTTATACTTCTTTTTCTCTGGTATACGTAGATGCTCATACAAAGTAATAAAGTCTTTTTGATACTCTCTCATCGTTTTTCCTTATTGAGCACTTGATGATAGACCGCGAT
>BAABOD010000034.1:0-14812 GCA_040371255.1 Anaerolineaceae bacterium
CTGACCCGCGGCCAAATTTGGGTGGGTCCAGGATGATGCCATGATAGCTGTTCCCCCGGTGAGCTTCCCGCTGAGTGAAACGCAGCGCATCCTCAGCGATCCAACGCACTGGTTTTTCGGCTAATCCGGAAAGCTTGAGGTTGTAGCTTGCCCAGTTGAGCGCGTGCTTGGAGGAATCCACGTGTGTAACCTCGGCGCCTGCGTTGGCAGCAGCCAATGTGGCTAACCCAGAATAGCCAAAAAGGTTCAGCACACGCAGCGGTCTGCCAGCCGTCTTGATTTGCTCAGTGATCCAATCCCAATGGCTGGCTTGCTCGGGGAAAACGCCGATATGGCGCGAGCTGCCCAATTGCACTTGGAAGCTCAATGAGCGGTAGTGCATTTCCCAAGATTTATTGATAGGCTGTAGCAGCTGCCAACTGCCGCCATATTCCTTTTGTTCTTCTTGCATACTTGCGTGCGCTTTTTGCCAGGCGGATTGGGGCAGTGAGCGCTTCCAGATGGCTTGCGGTTCTGGGCGGATGAGCGTATAGGGTCCAAAACGTTCTAAGGTTTTGCCCTCGCCGCTATCGAGCAGCTGATATTCGCGCCAACCTTCTGGAGCGAGTAGTTGAATTTCGGGTATGGGGATATTTTTATTGTTCATAGGCTTAGTGGATTATTCGAATGAGAATCTCGGCTAGAATATTTGCAAGCAAAGCAAATGCTGCAGCTTTTTCTAACTCGGTGTGAAGCGCTGGTCGTACGTAAAAAGTGTTCGGATCGCGAGCGGTGCGAATCAGCGAAGGCAGGATTAAAATGCAGCTTAGTAAAAACCATAAGAAAGTTACCCAAATGGGAATAACTTGCTGGATGAACAGCGCTATTACACCACAAATTGAGCCGATACTTAAAAAGATCATCATCAGCAAGTGGACTCGACTACGTTGATGGATCAGAACAGAATGCTGCGGTTGGGCTAATCCCAGCTTTGGAATATTGCGGCTTTCATGCGTCAGCTGACCAAAAAGGCTGATAAACAGAACAAATGGTAAGAGGAATGACAAAGTGCTGCCACTATACGATTTTTGGGCAAAAAAGCCGGCAAGGAAGACTGGCGTGGCAAGCAGCCAACAATGTGCGGAAAGATCGAGCAGCGCGATACCTTTGAGGCGTAATCCGCCCCAAGAATAAAGCGCACCAATTGCGAGGGTGAGTAAGCCAGCCAGAAGTGTTTTCCAGCCTAAAAATGCGTATAGAATTATAGATATGACAAACAGAGACACAGCGCTGATTTGGCTAATCGTGAAAGAAAGCTCACCTGTGGCAATTGGGTTTCTAAAGGCTGAATCGCTTTCACTCAACGCATCCAATGGTGCATCCGTAATCTGATTGAAAACAAAAGCAAATGCCACCGCAAAGAAATTCGCCAGGAAAACGAGTACCCAACGCCACCCAAATGGACTTTGAGTTGCTGCAGCGCCAAGCAGGGTATATGTAAGTGTGAAAAATAGGTATTCGCGTGGGCGCAACAAGTGGTAATACGCAAGCAAGGTCTTTTTCATGGGTGCCAGTCCGATGGAATGAGTATACCAAAGTCGGCTGGTTCGCAGATGAATGAGTTTCTGGGGCAAGATTATCTCGGATGGGTAAAACCTTGTTAGAATTAGGCTTGTTAACAGGAGGCAGTGGATGAATTTTGATCAGCAGTTTGACCGACGTCATACCGAAAGCGTCAAGTGGAACTATTTTCCAGAGGATGTGCTCCCCCTTTGGGTAGCGGATATGGACTTTCAGAGCCCGCCAGCAGTGTTAGATGCATTGCACCAACGCGTAGAGCATGGCATTTTTGGTTATGGCTTACCGCCAGCGGATTTGGCGGAGATTGTTGCTGCACGTCTGCAACGGCGCTATGGATGGAAACCCGAAGCGGAGCAGATCAGTTACGTGCCTGGCGTGGTGAGCGGGGTGAACTTAGCCTTGAGAGCTGTTTGCCAGCCGGGAGATGCCGTGATCGTCAATACACCAGCTTACCCGCCTTTTTTCAGCGCTCCTGAAAGCGCTAACCTCCGTTGCGTATGTAACCCTCTCGTCCAGAACGCCGATGGCAGCTACGCCTTGGATTTTGAGCGATTTGAAGCTCAAATCCAACAGGAAAAAGTGAACGCGTTTATTCTATGCAATCCACAAAACCCCACCGGGCGTGTGTTCACGCATGAGGAGCTACTGCATCTGGCGGAAATTTGCCTGCGGCACAAGGTAATCATTATCTCGGATGAGATTCATTGCGATATCATTTTTGACCAGAACCGACACATCCCCATTGCGTCCTTGGCGCCTGAAATTGCCGACCATACCATCACCTTTATGGCTCCTAGCAAAACATTTAATATGGCTGGTCTGTATGCTTCGGTTGCTATCATTCAGAACGCAGAGCTGGCAGAAAGCTTTAAACGGGTCAAAAGAGGGATAATCAGCGGACCAGACCTGCTCGCGCTGACTGCAGCTCGAGCAGCATATAATGATGGCGACGCCTGGCTCGAGGAGTTATTAGTATATTTACAAGGTAACCGTGATTGGTTGGCAGAGGTGCTTCCGGAAGAACTCCCCGGTGTGCGTTACTGCAAGCCCGAAGGAACTTTTTTGGCTTGGTTAGATTGGCGTGAGGTGGGTTTGGAGGGGAATCCACAGCAATTCTTGCTCAAAGAAGCACGTGTGGGGCTCAACGATGGCTTAGAATATGGCATAGAAGGAGAAGGCTTTGTGCGCTTGAACTTTGGCACTCAGCGGGCAATCTTGAGTGAGGCTGTGGAGCGCATGGCTGCAGCTCTCAAACGGAGATGAGATAAAGGCGAAAGATACAGGAATAAAAAAACAGGCTGGTTTTCCAGCCTGTTTGACTAATTTTCGATAATTTATCCTTCTAAAATGACCACATCGGCAGCTTGTTTCCCTTTGGGGCCATCCTCGATGGTAAATTCGACACGCTGACCTTCCTTGAGACGTTTGTAACCGTCCATTTTGATTGCGGAAAAATGAACGAAGATATCTTCGCCAGATTCCTGACCGATAAAACCGTAGCCCTTGGGGGCGCTGAACCACTTAATGGTACCAACTAAACGTTCTGACATAATACTTACTCCACTTTCTCTTAGATAATTGTTAGCTTGACTCGTTATCAAGTTGAGGAAATTTTACCCTCGCTCGGTGAAATGTCAAGATAGCGAACATCTCTCAGCATTGTATTCTACGATCAATACATTTTAGTAGCGGGCTTTCCGAATGTACCATCAATTTTTTAGTAGTCTGTTTGCAAGCAGAGCAAGAGCTGCAGCAGATCGCCCTCGGGTTCGCCGGCAGTCAGCCCCAAGACGTGCAGCTGCCAGGTTATCAGTTGGTTGTTAGTATCGAATAATTGCACTTCCTTGAGTGCAGGGGTAAGTGTGCCGGTTGGGAGCAAACCAACTGCGCCAGGAGTTTCCGCTATAAGCTGCTGAGCCATTTCTACCGAGTAGGCTTTTTCACCCATCGAAGGAGAGATTTCTAAACTCGGGAAAGCAGTGGATAAGAAAGCGTCCAGGTCCTGATCCACCAAGAATACCAGCTTTACCGGCTGGTCAAAAGCTTGTGCGGAGGCTGCAGAGCTGGGCACTTCTTTCCACTGCGCATAGGCGCCAGATAAAAGCGCTATTGCTTCTTCTTGGCTGAGCGAAACGATCGGATTCTCGGGGTTAACCACGAGCGCAAAACGCTCTGCGCCCAGGTAGGTGCCTGCTTGTTCTGCTTCTAAGTCTGCACTGGTGCGAATGATTAAATCCGCCGATTGCAGATCAAGCTCAGAAGTTTCACGCACTTCAATCAGCAGGTTCGATTGGGTAAGATATTCAGAGCAGGCATTGAGTTTGGGCAACCAGCTTTCTGCGAGCAACGGCGTGAGCTGCACGCGCAGCGGTTGCACAGTCGGCTGTGGTGTCGCTGCCGGCTGGCAGGCAAACAGCAATATTGCCAGTAATAAAAATAGTGACCAAACTTTAGCGGACATAAGTAATAATAAGGGTAATGAGGGCAAGCATTGCGCAGTAAATGGCAAAAGGATAAAGATTCTTTTGGCGTAAGAAACCCATAAACCAGCGAATGGCAAAGTAGCCTACGATAGCAGCAATAATAAATCCAACAACTACCATGGGCAAGAAGCTGACAAGAGCCGGAATCGCAAACAAATCTACCATGGCTAATAAACCAGCTGCCAGCATGATGGGGATTGCCATAAGGAAGGATACGCGCGCGGCATCTTCACGCTTGAAGTGGCGCAGCAAGCCGCCGGTGATCGTTGCACCCGAGCGAGATATGCCTGGGAAGATGGAAAGCGCCTGAAAGACCCCGATGAGGATAGCATCCAGCGGCGTCATGGCTTCAGCCGAGCGCGTCTTTTTGGAGAGCAGCTCGCCCGCCACGAGCAGTGCAGCGGTCACGAGCAGCATCAAACCGGTGAGCCGTGGACTGTTGAAAGCAGCTTCCACGCTATCTTTGAGCAGCAAGCCGGCTAACCCAGCGGGAATTGTTGCCAATATAATCATCCAGCCTAACTTACTTTCTGGTTTTTCATCGAAGCTGTGCTCTTTTAGTCCGCTGATCATGCTGGTAACGATGCTGACGATATATTTCCAAAAGTAAACCAAGACAGCTGTGAGTGTGCCTAACTGCACCAAAACGTCGAATACAAACGCTTGGGTTGGGTCGATGGACCAGTCGAGCAAATAAGGCACCAGCACCAAGTGTGCTGAGGAAGAAATGGGCAAAAATTCGGTCAATCCTTGTACAATACCGAGAATAATCGCCTGGATGAGGCTCATAATTCTTCCTCCAAAGCTTCGGATGCAACCATTGCGGCTAAGGTCTCCTGGGCGAAGCGCTGCATTTCACCTGCCAGGATGGCTTGACGCATGCGTTGTGTCAGATTGACCAAAGTGTAAAGGTTATGGATGGAAAGCAAAGTAGCGGCTAACATTTCTTTGGCGTTCACCAGATGACGCAGGTAAGCGCGGGAAAAGTGCTGGCAGGTATAACATTGGCAGTCTGAACTGATTGGGCGCTCGTCCCTGGCATAGGCGGCGTTCATCAGATTCATCCGTCCGGTCAAGGTCATGGCGTTGTTATGGCGTGCTAAGCGGGTGGGCAGCACGCAATCGAAAATATCCACACCGCGCAGAACCCCTTCGATAAGATCTTGGGGTGTTCCTACGCCCATCAGGTAGCGCGGTTTGTTTTCGGGCAGGATTTGGTTGACCTCACTGATTGTGCGCAGCATATCCGCTTTAGATTCGCCTACCGAGAGCCCGCCAATGGCGTAACCGGGGAAGTCCATTGCGGCTAAGGTTTGGGCTGATTCAGCCCGCAAATCGCTGAAGATGCCGCCTTGCACGATGCCGAAAAGCGCTTGGTCCGAACGGGTTTTGACTGCTTGACAGCGGCGCGCCCATGCATGCGTACGCTGCATCGCCAGCTTAGAATAAGCATAATCGGTGGGAATGGCACATTCGTCAAAAGCCATGATGATATCGGCGCCCAAGTTTTCTTGGATACGGATGGAGATTTCTGGCGTAAGCCGTTGCGTGGAGCCGTCAATGTGAGATTTGAAGGTGACACCATCATCATCCACCTTGCGCGTATCGGTAAGGGAGAACACCTGAAAGCCGCCTGAGTCTGTAAGGATAGGTTTATGCCATTGCATAAAGCTATGCAAGCCGCCCAGCTCAGCAATGAGCTCATCCCCAGGGCGCAAGAAAAGGTGATAGGTGTTTGCTAGCACGAGCTGCGCACCAAGTTCCTCTACCTGAGCAGGTGTTAGCGCTTTAACCGTCGCTTGTGTTCCGACAGGTGCGAAGATGGGGGTTTGCAAAGTGCCGTGTGGGGTGTAAAAAGTGCCCGCACGCGCAGCGCCTTCTTGCGCATTGATTTCCCATTCAAACATTGCCGTTTCTGTCCTCTGTGTTAATATCAGCCCGTATTGTACCTGAATTATGGGATTGAGGAAAATGAGGTAAAATAATGCGTTGCTCCAAAAGAGGATATTAATTTACTGTGGAAATTAACAGTTATTCAACTTGGTTAGAAATTGATCTCAATGCCATTACCGAAAATGTGGCTTATATCAAGCGCATGACTGGTGTGGAGGTAATGGCGGTCATCAAAGCTAATGGCTACGGTCATGGCGCCCGCCCAGCAGCCCAAGCTGCCGTTCAAGGCGGTGCCACATGGTGTGGAGTCGCGCGCATTGAAGAAGCTTTAGCTTTACGGCGGGCAGGCATTTCAGCAGAGCTTATGGTTTTGGGCTACACACCCCCTTCCAAGATTCCTGAAGCTATTGACCAGCAGATTGTGGTTTCCCTGTTTGACCCTTCCCAAGCCGAGACTTGTTTGAACTATGCACGCATTAATGGGGGCAGACTGCGCGCACATGTGAAAGTGGAGACTGGTATGGGTCGCCTGGGTATGCTGCCAGAGGAGGTAGTTCCATTTCTGCGGGCACTTCAAGGTAGTGCCATCCAAGTTGAGGGCATTTTCACCCATTTTGCGCGTGCTGATGAACCTGAATCGGGTTATACCCAGCGCCAAATTGAAATTTTTAACCAGCTCCTAACGGAGCTCGAGCAAGAAGGGCTCAAGCCACCTATGGTGCATGCCGCCAATTCTGCCGCTGTGTTCAATTTTCCGCAGGCTTGGTATAACATGGTCCGCCCGGGCAATGCGATTTTTGGTATGTCCCCTTCACCAGCTATGCACTTGGATCCAGCCTTGAAGCCGGCTCTTGCTTGGAAAGCACGCTTGATTTCAGTGCGTACCTTCCCACCAGGGCAAGGCATCAGTTACGGTTCCATCTATACGACCAAAAGCAATGAGCGCATCGGGGTCATCCCTGTGGGGTATGGCGATGGTTTCCGCCGTGTGGATAACCAGCAGGTGTTGGTAGGTGGAAAGCGCGTACCCATTGTGGGGCGGGTATGTATGGACCAAGCGATGCTGCAATTGGATACTGTCCCAGACGCGAAACCGGGCGATGAGGTGGTGCTGATTGGGACCCAGGGTGATGAATGCATCAGCGTGGATGAGGTCGCAAAGCGCTGGTCAACGATTAATTATGAAGTGGTTTGCGGCTTGGCTGATCGGTTACCCAGGATTTACACCAAATGAACCTGAGCCGTGTGGTTCGTGCCGAATTCCATTGCCACAGCGTCTATTCCCCCGATAGTTTGGTTCGCGTGGAGGATTTGTTAGCCGCATGTGAGCAAAAAAACATCGACAAGCTTGCAATTACCGACCACAACCGCATAGAAGGCGCTTTACGCGCCCATGCGTTAGACCCCCAACGCGTGATTGTGGGTGAGGAGATCCAGACGACCCAAGGTGAAATCTTAGGTTATTTCATGCGCGAAGAAATCCCAGCTGGCTTGGAGCCGTTAGAGGTAATTAGGCGCCTGAAAGACCAAGGGGCTTTTATCAGCGTGGCGCATCCTTTTGATACTAATCGGGATGCCACACATTGGCAGCCGGGAACGTTGGAAGCGATGCTTCCATTCCTGGATGCTTTTGAGACCTTTAACGCCCGCTGTTTGCGCCAGACTTTTAACACTCAAGCTCAAATTTTTGCTCAGGAGCACGGATTAGCGGGTATGGCTGGTTCCGATGCCCACAGCACTTTTGAGCTTGGCAAGGCGACCATGCTTTTAGCGGACTTTAATGATGCAATGGAACTGCGAACAGCCCTTGAAAACGCACAATGGGATGTGCACCTATCCTCGGCGTTAGTGCATCTGTTTTCCGTCTGGGCTAAGATTGTAAAGAAGGTACATAAACCAGCCCTATAGCAGCTTATTGCGTTAGGCACGTTGTTGTAATTGTACGCTTTAGGCTACCAAGCTGAAAATCAGCCAGCCAGCCAGCAGAATGAAAACAATCGACATTCCCAGCTTGACCGGAGCAGCATGCTTCTGGAGGAAATCCGAAAGCTGCTTGGAGGTAGTACCATAGTAAGCCAAGATAAAGACTACGATGAGGGGGATGATAAACATCAGGTTGTAGAGGAGCAAATAACCTAATGCTTTTCCGCGTAGGGAGGGCACAGAGCTCATGAAAATGATTGTTGGCAGGTAAATCTGACCGGTGCAAGCCAACTCTATAAACGAAACAAGGAGCCCGGTGATAAAAGCGCCAATATAGTAACTGGTTGCTCTTCTGCCGCTCTCGTGAATCGTGGCATTAATCCGCCGGCGAAGCTGCTTGGGAAGGGTAAGGGTCATATCTTCCAGATTGCCTTCGCGCGCAGTGAAGTAGTCTCTGATGCTGAGCACAGCTAGGACAATACACAAACCAGCGGTAATCATATAGACTATGCGGCTCACGACCGCCAAGGTTTCTTTGACCAGGTCCAATACTTTATAAAAACCCAGCCCAACCAGCAGGTAGGCGAGAAAGACGCCAATAGTAAAGCTGGCGCCGGTGATGAGGATTTCTTTACCTTTTCTGCCGCTAAGCGTCAGATAAGAGATGAAAAATACGATTGTGGCAAAAGCGCAGGGGTTTAAGCCATCGACCAACCCAGCCAAGACCACGGCTAACCAGCCAATAGATTCAAAGCTTTGCAGAAGCGCGTTTTGACCTTCTTCGGGGTTAAATTCCTCCCAGAAGCGTGGCGAACCTGTCTGGCTGAGCTGCTGGAGTACTGGTTCTAAGGCTTGTGGGGTAATCTCGCCCTCACCAATCCAGGCATGGTCGCCAATAAAGAGTGCAGGAACGGTCAGATCCTGGCTGCGGTCTGCGCGCTCAGCCATCCAGTTGGCTAAGGGCGTATTTTCATAGATATTGAACTCCTCTACAACCAGTTGCGGATAGAGGGTCTGTAAATATTTAATATCGGTGTCAACCCGGTTGCATTCTTTGCAGCCTACTTGGTAAAAATAAGCGGCATAGATCGGCAAATCTACCTGACAAGCCTCCGGATTTTCTGTGGTGCACACTTCCGCATCTGTGTTAGCCGCATCCACCGGTATGGAAATCATCAAATTAGGGTCGATGCCCTCGATATCAGGGAAGGGGATGCCATCGCCTTGCAATCCTTGCTCGATCAGCGCTTGGAGTTCTTGTTCATTTGGCTCTTGACCGATCAGGAGCTGATCGCCAATGAGCACAGTAGGCAGTCCGCGCTCCTCAGCTTTGACTGCGTAAGCAGCTTCCACCTTGAGCAGTGCTTGGTAGTAACTTGGGTTGCTTAGTTCCAAGAGGCGCAGGTCGATCTGCCCGGGATATTGGGCTAAAAGCGGGTTGACAATTTGATTGAGGATATCCAAGCAGTGGCTGCAATCTTTGGAATAGAAAAAATAGCCGTGCACTTTTGCATTGCTTAAGTCCGCGGTGGGTGTGCCTATTTCTGGGCCGATAATTTGAGGCTGCTGCGAACGTGCACCTGCGCTTTGAGGGAGAAGCAAACTAAAGAACGATAATAATGAAAAAAGGATTGAAAAGATAAAGGGGTGTTTTTTAAGCATGTTCATCGTGGATATTTATTTCCTCAACGAATTAATTAATTCATCAAAATATACTGCTTCGCGAAACAAAAAATGTCTAATGGATTTGCTCCAAACCGGGCTTGATTCTAACACGGTATGTAAAAAACTCCGTGAAGCATCCTCGATTGAGAAAAACTACACAGCAAACCTAAAGAATAGGGAAGAGAAGGCTCTCGTTAATGAATTATACAATTTCGACTTGATCGAGGGGAAAGCGGCTTTTGCTGTAAAGCTCTCGTAAGTGTTCTTTACGCTCCTCATCTAGACCAGCCAATACGAGCCGTAAATAAAAGCTGCCATCAGCAGAGGTCGTGTGAATGGTGTGAATGATATTTCCTCCAGCTTCAGAGACTAACCCAGCTAAGTAGGCTAAAACGCCCGGGCGGTTGGCAGTATTGGAGCCGCTCACTTCTATGGTTACCCAATTGAGCACCGCACGCGATATTCCAACACGATCTAAGGCATCATCCAGCTCACGCAAGTTAATTGAGCCTCCACCGACTGCGGAATAGAGGTCATCCAAGTTAGCGCAAGCCATCAAACCGAGCAGTTGATCTATGCGGCTGCTCTCAAGTGAAGCGACATCATCCAGTGAGAGTATTCCGCGCTTAGCCAATAGGGGGTGAATGAGCTGCTTGCCTTTTTGGCTGGCTTCCTTAAGCGCCACAGTTGCCAACACAACCCGCAGGCGGCGGGCAGTAGTAATATCACAATGATTCAGCCATTCGGGTTGGGGCACCAAATGTGTGCCAGTGGAAACCACTTCAACCACGTCTCCGGGACTGAGCGTGTCATAGATATGGCGTTCCTCGCCATTGACTAAGACCTTGCTGATTTTATCTAAGTAAAACTCCTGGATCGCAGCCACACCATCTAAGACTGTGCCGCCTTCTTGCAAGAAGCGCGTACCGCCATAAGGGGTAAAGATTTGCACAGGGCGATATTTAGAAATGTCTTTTCCGTGATTGATGGCGTAAATAATCCCCCAGGTGTTTTCACCCTCCATCTCTTCTGTGGCGATGGCGGTTTCGATCGCACCCATACCTGGCAGCCAACTGGTTACCTGTAAGGCACGGTAGCCGTTTTGAGGGGTGGCAATGTAGTCATCAAATCGGTCTTGATCTAAATTCTTGCCAAAATAGCGGTTCACACGTGAAAGCAAGCGGTAACATGCCATTTCGTCATTATCTTTGAGGATCATACGGAAGCTGACGATGTCATTCACAGCAGAAAAATCCTGGAGAGAAGTGCGCCGTGCACGTGCCATGCGTTGGAGCTTATCCCAAGCTTGCCAATAACCGTTGACTGTGAAGCGGACTGCGCCATCAATGCCTTCCTGTTCCATCAGGTGTCCGAGTTCCCCTAGGTAATAGCGGATAAAATTCAAATTTAGGCGCGGGTCGGAATCGATCTTCGCTTTGACGGTGTCGTACGATTCAGGTTCAGCATAAGGAAAAGCCATATCCTCAATCCACCGCCGCCAGCGGTAGCAATTCAGGATGCCAGCCAGTTTACCGTACGCGCGGATAGCCTCGGTGGCTTTCTGCCATTGCTTGCCTGGTGGCATGTATTTAAGCGTCAACAGGTTGTGGCTTTTATCTGCCAGTTTGATCACAAAGACGGCTGGATCGCGGAACATGGCAATCTTACGCAGGGTGTCCATCTCGCGCGTGCTGCCATCCCGTGGATTAGACATTTTGGTCAACCCGTCGATGATATGGGCAACTTCTTCGCCCATTTCACCCGGAAAAAGAGCCCTGATTTGGTCAAGGCTCTCTCCGGTATCTTCCACAGCATCATGTAATAAGGCAGCGATAGTCCAAGTTTCTTTATGGACCAAGTTGTCCACAAAGCTCGCCACCCAACCACAATGGGTTTCAAAGTAGGGTTCTCCGGAGAGGCGCGTTTGACCGGCATGCACCTGTTTACCCCATTCAAAGGCGCGTGCTATGGCTTCGGTACGGGGTTCGAACTCTTCAACATGGAATTCGCCCAAGACTCTCGGCCTGATTTCGGTAATGTTCTCAATCTCTACCATCTGCGGGCTCATCCGATTTTCGGAAAATTATCCTTTTATTATAGCCGATTTATTCTCAAAAAATGCATAATTCGTGCAATTTATAACGATTTTCCCATCGAACAATCTCTTAACGCTTATCCGATGCATTTATTCGCCCGCCTAAATTTCGTTTATGATTGTGGCAGAGTGTATGATGGACGAAGAGAAATACTTTATTCCCGCCGGTCCAGCAGAAGCCGAGCTGCGTGTAGTAAACTCACGCTTCATTGCCAGCCTTGCGCCAGCCTTCAGCGTGGAAGAAGCGCGGAATTTCCACAAGAACATCCGGCTGCGCTTCCCTGATGCGACACACCACGTACCGGCATTTGTGATCGGGCATGGGCGTAGCGTCATCACACACTGTTCTGATGATGGTGAACCATCGGGGACGGCTGGCAGACCGGCTCTGGCAGTCCTGCAAGGCAGCGGATTAGGCGATGTGGCTGTGGTGGTAACGCGTTACTTCGGCGGCACAAAATTAGGCACCGGGGGTTTGGTCAAGGCTTATGGGGATGCTGTGCGTGAAGTGCTTAAATTGGTTCGGCGGGCAGTCAAACTTCCAACGGTCACTGCTGGGTTAGAGATGCCCTATCCTTTATACGCGCAGATCGAACGGCTGGTTGGCATCTCTGGCGGTGAGATCCTTGAAAGTCAATTTTTAGCCGATGTTTCGTTGATCGTGCGTTTTAAGGAAGAAAACTGGCAGCCCTTTGTGCAGCAACTACAAGAACTGAGCAGCGGTAAAATAGAACCGCTGATCCTTGAGCGCAATCCCGAAACGATCTTTCCGGTGGATTAATCTTGAGCATCTTCAGCTGGAATGAGGGTTAGATTCTGCTGAACTGTGTATAGTTTGTAATACAAACCATGCGCGGCTAAAAGTTCTTCGTGTGTGCCTTTTTCGGTGATCGTGCAGCCTTCAAGCACAACGATTTGATCAGCATTACGCACAGTGGAGAGCCGGTGAGCGATAATAATGGTCGTGCGCCCCACAATGAGCCGATCTAAGGCTTGTTGAATGAGTAGCTCTGTTTCCGTATCGACAGCTGAAGTGGCTTCATCCAGAATGAGTATCGGGCTGTTCTTGAGTACCGCGCGCGCAATGGAAATACGCTGCTTTTGTCCTCCCGAAAGCTTTATGCCGCGCTCGCCGATGAGAGTGTTGTAACCGTTGGGCATGTGGGCAATAAACTCATCAACGTTAGCAATCCTCGCTGCAGCCAGCATCTCTGCTTCGGTGGCATCAGGCTTACCAAAGAGGATATTTTCGCGGATGGTTCCATGGAAGAGGAACACGTCTTGCAAAACCATGCTGATGTTAGCACGCAGCTCATGCAGGTCTAGGTCGCGCACGTCGATGCCATCGACAGTCAGCTTTCCGCTGCTCACATCATAGAATCTGGGGATTAAGCTGACTAAAGTGGATTTCCCCACGCCCGTAGGACCTACCAAAGCGGTGGTTTTCCCTGCTGGAATATCTAAATTGATATTCTCAAGGACAAATGCCTCCTCTGGGTTATAACGAAAGAAGACGTTATCAAAGCGGATTTCGCCGCGCACGGGTTTTTTCAGGGGGATAGGATTCTCTGGCGGCAAGACGTCCGGAGTCTCATTGAGCATTTCTGCAACCCGTTCAAAACCGGCTAAGGACTCCTGCACAGCTTCCCAAGAGTTGCTTAGGTTGCGCACAGGCTGGTAGAAGCTATCCAGATAGAGGAAGAAAGCCACCAAGTCTGCCACTTGTAAATTGCCTTGAAGCGCTAAGCGGCTGCCAAAGAAAATCACAATCAACTGACCTAAGCCGGCGGCAAAGTCATAGAGTGGTGTATACGTCGCCATCAACTTCAGGGCTTTAAGGTTAGATTCCAGATATGTTTCGATTTGTTTGCCCACTCGGTGCATGGTTAGATCTTCCCGGGTAAAGGCTTGGATTTCTTTTACGCCAGAAATGCTGTCGTTCAAAATAGCATTGAGCGTACCTAATTCTTGTTGGCGGTAGACAAATGCCGGGCGGACCCTTTTGGCATATTGAATCAGGGTGATGATGATGATGGGGATTGGGATGAGAGAAAGCAAGGCTAATTGCCAGCTCATACTAAAAAGGATCACCATGACACCTACCAGCGTAAGGATGTTCACGAACATCTCCGGCATGGCATGCGCAATGGTGCGTTCAAAAAGCTCGGTATCGTTTATCAGGCGGGACATCAGCTGACCAGTTTGTTTGTCTTCGTAGAAGCGCAGGGAAAGCTGCTGTAGATGCTGGTAAATCAACTTCCGTGCATCGGCGACCACTCCCCAACCTGCCACATGAGCTTGATAAGAGCGGATGTATTGCATGAACCCGCGGGCGATGAAAACGGCTAAGGCGATAAGGGAGAGGCGCGTAACCATATCCATAATATCGCTGGGTAAGGGCGTCTGAGAAAGTGAGTCGATGAGCGAGCGGATGATCCAAGGGATCACGAGTTGGGCACCGACCAAGCCAACCATGGCGAGGATTGCCCAAAAGAGCGGCCAAGAATATTTTTTAGCAAGGTCTATGAGTAATTTTATCGGTTTCATTTTCGTCATCACTTAATTTCTTGATGATAACACTGAGGCGCAGATTAAGCGGAAAAAAGGCAATATTCCAGGCTTTGCGTAAGTCGTTTTCTGACATCCAAAAAAGTTCGGTACCTCCATCTATCCAGGAGTTGACAAACCCCCAAGGTGTGGTAAGGCTTCCGCTATAGTGTTCAGGATTGTATGCAGCCAGGAGCATCGTGTGCCCGCCAGCTTTACGCGTGGCGTTGTAGTTTACTGAGCTGTTTCCACGATAAATGGCGGGAGCCCTGCTTGGGAGCCAGGTGAAGGTCAGTAAAAGGGCTTGATTATCTTCTTGAAGCAAGGTGGGCAGAGATTCTAACGAAAGGAACTTTAGTTGGGCTTGCAGTGGTAAGTTATGGGTGCGGGCTAAAAAGGTCACTAATCGAGCCTGCATACCGGGGGTGACTGCCCAACCCGGGAGTATGCGGTAGAAGCTGCCGTGCCGCCAAAGCTGATCTACCTCCGTGCTCAAGGCTTCTGGCGAAAATTCAGTACCGGCTAAGAGCTTCACCGCGGCAGTGATGGCGTGGAAAGCACAGTTGTTCCCACTCTGATGGGTTTGGAAGGCTGCTAGCTCAGCTTCTGGGAGGGATTTTAAGCTTACACTTCTCATACTTTTATT
>BAABOD010000035.1:0-14772 GCA_040371255.1 Anaerolineaceae bacterium
AGCAAAACTTAGCCAAAGTGCGTTCCACGAAGGCTGAGCTCGATTTTTGTGATCCTGAGGTGATTGATCAGCAAATTGAAGAACTTAATGCCCAAATTGCTGTGCAAAACCAAAGCATTGAGGATTCCCAAGCGAAGCTGGAAAAAATCAAGAATGGTCCGGATCCAGATGAGAAAGAACGCCTTGAATTGCAATTGGAAGCGATCAATAAGCGCTTAGCTTTGGTTGAACTCACAGCACCTTTTGACGGTACATTAACCGCCCTCTATACTAAACCAGGAGATGTAGTTTCGGCTGGCACACAAGCAGCCCAACTCGCAGACCTGAGCCAGCTATATGTGGACGTGCCTATCTCAGAAGTAGATATCCCCCACATTCAACTGGATCAGACCGCAGAATTGGTTTTTGACGCATTTTTTGAACAAACTTTCACGGGTAAGGTCGTAGAAATTGATCATGTAGGCGATGCGCGCACCGGCGTCGTAAGCTATCGGGTAACCATTGCGTTAGACAATGGCCAAGATATGATCAAACCTGGCATGACGGCTGGTGTAACCATCCTTACAGAAGAACGTCAAAACGTCTTCACTGTTCCGAGCCAAGCATTGACGACTTATCAGGGCAAGGATGTGGTCTACGTGCTGCGCGATAATATGCCTGTTCCGGTTGAGGTAAGCGTGGGCAGTTATTCCAACGAAAAATTTGAGATCACCAAAGCGGATATCGAAGAAGGTGAGTTGATTATCCTCAATCCGCCCAGCGGCTTGCTTTCCATGATTCAAAATCCATTCGGGAGATAAGCGATCATGATGGAAACGCATGATGCACAACGACCGGTAATATATATCCGTGATCTGCATAAAAGTTATTACATTGGTGAAATTGAAGTGCCAGCTTTGCGTGGCGTCGACTTAGAGGTTTACCCCGGCGAGGTTATCGCCATCATGGGACCAAGCGGCTCAGGGAAGTCTACCCTGATGAACATGTTAGGCTGCTTAGACTCCCCTACAGCGGGAGAATACCGCTTAGAGGGTCAGTTGGTTTCGGAGTTAGTTGACGACGAGTTAGCTTTGGTCCGCAACCAGAAAATCGGTTTTGTATTCCAGAAGTACAACCTGCTCCCGCGTGCTACGGCGCTGGAAAACGTGGAGCTTCCTTTGCGTTACAGCCGGGATTCATCTCGAATGCGCGAACGCAGCAGTGAGGCACTTGAGCGCGTTGGGCTGGCTGACCGCATGCTGCATAAACCCAACGAGCTTTCGGGCGGTCAGCAGCAACGCGTCGCTATTGCCCGCGCTATTGTCAATGAGCCGGCGATCATCTTAGCGGATGAGCCAACAGGCAACCTAGATTCCAAGTCCGGGCAGGAAATTATGGACTTGCTCATCGAGCTTAACACGCGTTTAGGCACAACTGTGGTAATTGTGACGCACGACTCTAAAATCGCTGAGCAGACTCAGCGTACTGTCCATTTACAGGATGGCGTCATCGTCGATTATAGGGAGGAAGCATGAACTTCTTGCATGTCCTCAAAGAAGCTTGGACTAGCATTGCTGCCAACCGAATGCGCTCTTTTTTGACTATTTTAGGGATCATCATTGGCGTGGGCGCCGTGATTGCGTTACTTGCTATTGGGCAGGGAGCTCAAGCCTCCATTGCTGGTCAAATTGAATCCATTGGCACCAATGTTCTTTATGTGATGCCCGGCAACCTTATGGAAGATATTACCAACCCGCAAGATTTGACTTTGAGCGATGTCTCTAATTTATCTAACCGAGCGAGAGCGCCGCATATTGCGCGTGTAGCCCCCGTGCTCTTTAGCTCGACGACAATCACCTATGGAAGTGACACACTTTCGACCAATGTGACGGGCTCCACACCGGATATTCAGCACATTCTTAACTTGGAGATCCAAGAAGGTTCCTTTTTTACAGAGAGTCAGCAATCATCCAGAGCCTCGGTTATCGTGATTGGTCCGCGTGCAGCTGAGCGCCTCACGGGCAAATCCTCTGGCATCGTGGGAACTGTGCTACGTATCAATGGGCATCCTTTCCGCGTCATTGGAGTTACCAAGCCCAAGGGCGGTAACCAATTTAGCTCGCCGGATTATATGATTTATATGCCTATTTCCTCTATGCAGATGCGCGTCAAGCATAGCTCTGGTTCGGATGAGGTAGACTATATCATCGTTCAAGCGCTCGATAGCCAGAGCATGACCTTAGCGATCCAAGAGACACGCGAAATTATGCGTTCCTCCCACCGTCTGACCCCGCGCCAACCTGACGATTTTAATATCACTAATCAAGAAGATTTTCTCGCGATCGCCAATAGCATTACCCAGATATTAACGATCATGCTAAGCGGAATTGGCGGGATCTCTCTACTGGTCGGTGGTATCGGCATTATGAACATGATGCTTGTGACGGTGACTGAGAGGACCCGAGAAATCGGCTTGCGTAAGGCATTAGGTGCACGAAAGTCGGATATCCTCCTGCAATTCTTGACTGAATCAGCCTTGCTGAGCCTGATTGGCGGCGTAATCGGCATTGCTTTTGGCTGGGGGCTTTCTTCATTGGTCGGTTTGATCGCCGCCAATTCGGGAGCACCGCTTGCCCCAGTCATCGGTGTCAACTCAATCTTACTTGCGACCCTATTCTCCGCTGCTGTTGGCGTGTTTTTTGGTTGGTACCCTGCCCGCCGCGCAGCAAATTTACAGCCAGTGGAAGCACTGCGTTACGAATAAGGTCCGTGTTAGAATGCGATAGACATAATCACGAGGAAAAAATTTAGCGGCTGCTTTGTAAGAGCAGCCGCTTAATTTATTTAACAATCTTTGGTTATGGTCGGCTTCCTAAAGTGACTGGCACGTCCATTTGTTCGCCATCTCGCAAGATGGTAAAGGTCATAACATCCCCAGGAGCTTTGTTCAAGATCATGTAGCTGAGGAGATCGCTGAACTCCTTGACCGGATGTCCATCTACGGCGATGATAAGGTCGCCTCCAGCATAGAGCCCAGTGAGATTCGTGCGGCGCGTTCCGCCACGCAGCCCAGCTTGGTCCGCAGGTCCGCCAGGAACCACATCGGTGATGTATGCGCCAGTTTCTTGCGGGAGACCCAAGGTTTCGATGACCATCAAACTCAAACTGTTGAGGGCAGTAAGACCTAAGTAGGGGTAATCATAATAACCATTTTCGATCAGCGAAGGCAGCACTCTGCGCAGGATGTTAGAAGAAACCGCAAACCCAATACCAGTATTCGCAGCTTCACCGGTGAGCGTTATACCGCTGGTTTGAATAGCACGGTTTACGCCGATTACTTCGCCGTTTAGGTTGAGTAAGGGTCCACCAGAATTGCCTGGGTTAATCAACGCATCAGTTTGGATAACATCACCGGCAGAAAATGCTGTTCCACTCGCCGTTGTACGCAAGGAATCGAGAATTCTGCCGCGCCCGGAGATAACCCCTAAAGTTGTTGTGCCGCTCAAGCCGAATGGATTGCCAATCGCGACCACTAACTGCCCAACCTTGGCGGTATCGGAGTCACCCAAAGTCAACGGCACGAGTTCTTCCTCAGGCACATCCACAGAAATCACAGCCAAGTCAGAGTCGGGATCAACCCCAAGGATCTTGCCATAAGCTTTTTCGCCAGAAGCGAAATGAACTTCAAGTGAATCCACGTCCTGCACAACGTGATAATTGGTCACAATGTGGCCTTGCTTATCGACCACAAAGCCTGACCCTAAACCCTCACCTTCCGTGGTACTAAATTGGATCGAAACCACACCAGGGCTCACCTTTTCATAAAGCGCTACCAATGTGTCATTTAAATCGACAATATCTGGTGCAACCACATTAGTCGTTGGGGTTTCTGTAACCTGAGGTCCTGGGATTGGTAATTCTGGTGTTGGGGTTGCTGTCCCTTGACCTCTGAAAACATACTGTAAACCAAATGGGGAGCATGCCAGAACCACCATCGCGATCAGGAGGATAACAAATACTTTTCCAGTTTTATTTTTCATATAAGCCGCCTTTAACACTTTGAAAAACTATGATTGTTTTAATTGTAGCCCGCTGTACCCTATAGTCAAGAATGAGCATAAAACCTTAAGAGAATTCATAGAATCTTACCTTGAGATTTCTTGGAACCAAACCAGAAGCCGCCAGAAAACCGCTGGCGGCTTTGGATATTTTCAGGGGATAGATTAGCTCAAGCCCAGGATACGTCCAGTCGCAAAGTCGATATCGATATCGTAATAAGCTGGTCGTGTGGGTAAACCCGGCATAGTGCTCATCGTACCCAGCAGCGGGTAAAGGAATCCTGCTCCGATTGAGGCGCTCACATCGCGAATGGGGATGCGGTATCCTTTAGGCACGCCCTTGAGCGCCGGGTCGTGGCTCAGACTGAGGTGGGTTTTTGCCATGCAGATCGGCAGCTGATCGTATCCCAAGCGGGTGTATTCACGAATACGTTCTTCAGCTAACTCACTATAATCGACACCATCAGCGCCATACACCTCGCGGGCGATGATTTCGATTTTTTCCTTGATTGGAGCTTCCAGTGGATAGAGGAATTCAAACTTGGAAGGTTCTTGGGCAGCTTTCATCACAGCTTTGCCCAGTTCGAGCGCCCCAGCCCCACCCTTAGCATAATGCTCACAAATTACGGCATCTGAAACCTTACCTTCTTCGCGGGCAATCTTCTGCACCAGCTCCAATTCAGCTTGCGTATCGGTAGGGAAGCGGTTAATCGCGACCACCACTGGGATGCCAAATTTGGCGGCGATCCGGCAGTGTGCTAAGAGGTTCTCGGCGCCTGCGCGTACCAGATCTAAGTTTTCTTCAGTGTATTCAGGTGCGAGCGGAGTACCAGCTGTCACCTTAGGCCCACCGCCATGCATTTTGAGCGCACGCACCGTCGCCACCAGCACTACGGCGTTGGGGATATTGCCGGAATAGCGGCATTTGATATCGAAGAATTTTTCCATGCCCATATCCGAACCAAAGCCAGATTCGGTGACCACATAGTCCGCTAATTTCAGTGCGATCATATCGGCGATGATGGAACTGTTGCCGTGGGCAATATTAGCAAACGGACCGGCATGCACCAGCACGGGTGTGCCTTCCAGCGTCTGCATCAGGTTGGGTTTGATAGTGTCTTTCATCAAAACAGTGAGCGCGCCAGCCACGCCTAAGTCTTCCGTCGTGATGGGTTCGCCGTGACGGCTGAGACCAATCACGACGCGCCCGATCCGTGCGCGCATATCAGTCAGGCTGGTAGATAGAGCCAGAATCGCCATTAACTCACTGGCGACAGAGATGTAGAAATTGGTCTTGAGAGTGAATCCCTTCTCCTCAGGACCTTCGCCAACGGTAATGCCCCGCAGCATACGGTCATTAACGTCCACACTGCGCCGCCATGTGACGGTTTCGGGGTCGATATCCAGCCGGGCGAAGCGGGCGCGTTCCTCCGGGCTGAGCTTTTCTGGGTCGCTTTCGGTGATGCCCAATTTTTGCAGGCGTCCAAGCATGCCGATGGCAAAATGCCGTTCGCCATGTTTATCCGGCGGGCAGAGACGATTGAACAGGGCGGCATCGCTCTGCTGTGCTTCATGGAACATGCGTGTATCAATGGCAGCGGCTAATAGGTTGTTGGCTGCGGTAATAGCGTGAATATCGCCCGTCAAGTGCAGATTAAAGTCTTCCATAGGGATAACTTGCGAATATCCGCCGCCAGCAGCACCGCCTTTGATGCCAAAGGTAGGACCTTGCGAAGGCTGACGGATGCAGGTGAAAACGCGCTGCCCTAAGTGTGCCCCTAAGGCTTGGCTCAGCCCGACGGTTGTGGTCGTCTTGCCTTCGCCCAGCGGCGTGGGGGTGATAGCCGTAACATCAATGTACTTGCCATCGGGCACATCTGCCAAGCGTTCGAGAACGCTTAGCTTGATCTTGGCTTTGTAATCGCCATACAGTTCGATTTCTTCTGGCAACAAGCCAGCTTCTTCGGCTACTTGGGAAATGGGTTTAAGCGTGGCTGCTTGCGCAATCTCGATATCCGGCGGCACAGGGTTTTGGGGGTTGATTGGCGTGGGGATAAAACGACGCAATCCGGGTTTTTGTTTGAATGAAGTCACAGTTCTCCTTATCGTTCTGTATTGATTTATTCTCCAATCACAACACCGGTAGGCAAAGTCACCGATGCAGCAATGGTTAGGTTTTCAGGGTTACCAAGGAATTCCACAGGAACATCTACCTCAAGCTTACTTCCAGCAAGGATCGGACCGGTGAGCGCTTGCCCACCGCCAACGATGCGTCCAAGCTCATTTTTAAGCACTACAGTAACTAAAGTGCCGGAAAGGCTCGCATTAAGGTTGTTGAGCACCTGAGTTCGGACTATGGGAGCCTCTTCTTCCTCCAGGAGCAGCGTGCTTTGGGTGATCGAAAGCGGGTTATAAGCCAAGGGGTACTCGCCAAATTCTCCCGGCACGATAATCATATCCACTTTAGCGGCTTGAGCCGTTGTAGGGGGGTATAGGATCCCTGGGGAGAAGTTCAACGTTTCCCCGGGGAGCAGCATGTGGATAAAGCCGCGCGAAATTGCACACACGCGGTCTTGCGCGTCCGCAACAGTAACGATGTAATGAGTGCCTGTGAGCACTTGATCGGTAACGTTCGTGAGTATAGCCCCACCAGAGACGTGCCCGTCCTCGCTAATGATGAAGTCCCAATCCTCAACCTTGATGTTTTTCCACCAGCTGCCGCCTTCTAATGAGGCTGTGTAGGAAGAGATCCATGGGTAAATTTCCACAAGAACCGGCGCTTCAGAAACGGTTACGGGGATGCTCACACCGATGCGGTCTTTCTCCGGGACAAATTCGGTGAGGACGCTGCCGCCGCCAACAATTTCACCTTTGGCGTTATAGCCAATAGCGTTGACTTCAACCTCTGTGTAGGTTTGCTTATCCTGGTTTTGCAGCCACCCGGTCATCACCGCGCCGTTCAGGTCCACAAAGAAAGCTGGGTTGATGACCTCAAAGGGCGACTGAAATTTTAGGTCGCGGTCTTGCGTGCCGGCGCTAAAGCGCACCTCGACGGTTTCAGCTTGCACGCCGGCTTGAAGCTGAAAACTACGGACCAAACCCATAGTTTGTTGCGGGATGAGAAAGGGGATCACGCCGGCTTCTTGGGCGATGCGGTTACCAACATCATCTAATGCCAAAACTTCGTAGTTCACATCGCGTAAAAGGGCATCTGGAAGGATATTCTGGAACTTGACTGCAACCACCAGCTCGCGCAGTACTTGCACATGGGCTAACTCGGTAATTTGGACTGGGTTGGGCTCTGCGACGTTCACGGTCGGTGTAGGGTTAATTGGTTGGGGGGAGGGAGTCCAGGTCGGCTCGCCAGGCAGGGGGGTGCTGGGCAGGGTAGGTTGGGGGAGCGTGGCTAAGGCAGTCGGAAGGGTTGCCTTTGGGCTGCAGCCCACCAGAAGAAGACTGAACAAGAGGAAGAAAAGCAGAAACTGTTTGGGCTTAGGCATTCAGCACCTTCCCAAAAAATGCGCAAAGCAGATAGATTGGATGGATGCTGATTTTAGGGGCGAATGTGGTAAGCATAGGTAGATGTATTATGCCATAGTTAGCTCTCGGGCTTTTCTAGCCTAAGAGCTCTACATAGGGCGGGTGGGACTTGAACCCACACGGTGTCTCCACCGACGGATTTTAAGTCCGTTGCGTCTGCCTATTCCGCCACCGCCCCGTGTGAAGTGCACTTATTTTACCATGATTGCAAGCTTTGCAACAAAATATTCCAGGTTGCAAGCACTCCGGCTATAATTTGATCATGCCGCTGAACCTGATTACTTGGCTGCTCTCCCTCCTGCCTTTAGTGGTCGTCATGGTTCTGATGTTGGGTTTTAGGGCTAGCGGTAAACGCGCGAGTGCAGCTGGCTGGGTTAGCGCTGTACTCGTGAGCTTGTTAGCCTTTGGTGGCACCTGGAAAGTATTAGCCTACGCCCAGGTGAAAGCGCTCTGGATGAGCTTGGATGTGCTTTACATCGTCTGGGGAGCTTTGCTGCTGTATAACCTGGTGCATGAGGCTGGTGCCATCCAAGCAATTAGCGCTTGGCTGCCCAGCGTTTCTGGGGATAAGGCTGTTCAAGTATTATTGGTTTCTTGGCTGATGGTCTCCTTTTTGCAAGGGATGGGCGGCTTTGGTGTACCTATGGCAGTGTGTGCACCGATTTTAGTCGGCATGGGTTATTCCCCGGTTCTTGCCGTGGTGATGACAGCTATCGGGCATGCTTGGGCGGTTAATTTTGGTTCGATGGCGACAGCTTTCCAGGCGCTGATGGCAGTTACCGGGCTCTCAGGGGCGGTTTTGGCGCCTAAAGCGGCTATTTTGTTAGGCTTGGCGATTTTGCCCTCTGGGATGATCGTGGCAGTGCTTGGCAGCGGGTGGAAGGGTTTGAGGCACACTTTTCCTTTGCTATGTTTAGTGAGCTTGGTAATAGGAACGGTGCAATACGTCTTAGCCGTGAATGGATTGTGGAACTTAGCCGCAACTACTGCCTCGCTTGCCGGCTTGCTGGTAATGTTGCTGTTTTTACGTATACCGCGCTTTCGCCAAAAGCCAGCAGCTTCTACCCAAAGTGTACCCACCTCAGAATTGCTCGTTATGGTCTCCCCCTACCTTATCTTGATGCTGGTTGGGTTTGCTGTGGTGCTCATCCCGCCTTTGAATGCGTTCCTGAGCCACACCGCGTTCAGCTTGACCCTGCCAGAGCTTTCCACAAGGTTAGGCTGGGTAACAGCGGCTGAGCAAACGCGTCCGTTGCATCCTTTTTCACATCCAGGCAGCATTTTAGTCTTTACGGTGCTTGTTTCTTGGCTGATTTATAAGCGGAAAGGTTATCTTTCCGAGGGCGCTGGGCAAAGGATTGCTCGCAACGTGGTGAGAAGCGCAGGTGATGCCAGCTTAGGGGTTATCGCAATGGTTGGCGTAGCGGCTGTGATGACCACCAGCGGGATGACCAATCTCCTTGCGCGCGGGCTAAGCCAAAACATTAGCAAAACGCTATACCCTGCTATGGCACCGTTTATTGGCGTGTTGGGGGCTTTTTTGACTGGTTCGAACAATAATTCCAATGTCCTTTTTGGCGTGCTGCAGATGGAAACCGCACGGATGATGGGTTTAGATGTGCCGCTCATTTTGGCAGCCCAAACTGCCGGTGGTTCGCTGGGGAGCGTCATGTCTCCAGCGAAAGTAATCGTCGGCTGCAGCACGGTGGGTTTGAGCCAAAAAGAAGGCTTGGTCATGCGCCGCTTGGTGCTATTGGACATGATTCCTGTGGTGATTGTGGCGGCTGCTGCGCTTATTTGGTCTTTGCTTGGTGGAGCTGGCGGATGAACAAGAGACAACGGCACCTGCCAACACTTTCTTTGCGGGCTAGCTTACTGCTATTGATTTTAGAGCTGAGCCTCCCGTTCGGACTTTATGCGGCACTGAGCGCTGAAGAAATAATTCTGGCTAAGCTGCTTTTTGGTTTGATCACCACCGGTATGCTGGTGATATTAATCCTGCCGGAAAACCCTAAGGGTTGATAGCCTTTCGTTCTGGTTGTCGTTATCGCAATGGAAATTTTGCAGTAAACTCATGCAGAGGAATTCTTGATGATTAAACGCAAACGCAACCTACAAAGTTTATTCAAACGCATCCCGATTGTCCCGATAGGACCGGTGCCGAGCGTGCGCATCTCCAGCATTAGTCTCGATTCGCGCCAGGTGCAGCCTGGGATGCTCTTTGCAGCGCTCAAAGGGGAAAACGCTGATGGTTTCAACTATATTCCGCAAGCTGTAGCAGCTGGTGCTGTTGCTGTGATGAGCGATCGCCCAGCCCCCGCGGGCTTATCTGTGCCTTTCGTGCAGGTGGAAGGCGATATGCACCGTGCGGTGGCTTACGTGGCTGCGGCGTTGCATGACTTCCCAGCGCGAAAGCTGCGCATGATTGGCGTGACTGGCACCGATGGCAAAACCACGACTACCTGGATGATTTACCATATCTTGCGCAGCGCCGGCATCCAGGCTGGGATGATCTCAACGGTGAGCGCTTGCATTGGCGATGCGGTGCTCGATACAGGATTTCATGTCACCACGCCTGAAGCTCCGTACGTTCAAGATTACCTGGATCAAATGGTTCAGGCTGGCTTGACCCACTGCGTCTTGGAAACAACTTCCCATGGCTTGGCGCAGGGGCGTGTGATCGCTTGCGACTTTGATGTGGCTGTGGTTACTAACGTGACGCATGAGCATTTGGATTTCCACGGTACATACGAAAATTACCTTGCCACCAAAGGGAAGCTTTTTGAAAGCTTAGCTCAAACCCCCCGCAAGTCCATTGGGAATCTGCGCTTGGCGGTGCTCAATAAGGACGACCGCTCTTATGGTTACCTCAAACGTATTTCGCCAGCCAAGCAGGTCAGCTACAGCATCCTCAATGAGGCGGACTTGTGGGCTGACGCAATCGATAACCAGCCGCACGAATTGGCTTTTACCTGCCATATTGGCGCAGAGCAGACCGCACGCGTGCGCACCCCTATGGTCGGGATCTACAACGTCTCCAATAGCTTGGCTGCATTGGGGGCATGCGTGGTTGGCTTGGGTATTCCATTTGAAACTGCAGTGGCTGCGCTGGCTAATTTGCCTGGTGTGCCAGGGCGTATGGAAAAAATTGACCTTGGGCAGGATTTTTTGGCAATAGTGGATTTTGCCCATACCCCCAACGGCTTGGCACGGGCGCTGGAAACAGCACGCGGCATGAGCCATGGACGGGTCATTGCTGTTTTCGGCTCGGCTGGGCTTAGGGATCGCGAGAAGCGTCGCCTGATGCCTCAGGTTGCCTTACAACAAGCCGACCTCACCATTTTGACTGCCGAAGATCCACGTACCGAAGCGCTGGAAGATATCTTGGCGGAAATGGCAGAAGCTGCCCGTCAAGCGGGCGGTTTGGAAGAGCAGAATTTCTGGCGCATACCCGATCGCGGCGAAGCAATCCGCAAAGCTGTGCAAATGGCGCAGCCGGGGGATCTGGTGATTGTGTGCGGAAAGGGTCACGAGCAGTCGATGTGCTTTGCCAAAACTGAATATGCATGGGATGACCGCCAGGCGCTGCAGGCTGCTTTGGCTGAGCGCTTGGGCAAAAGCGGACCAGCGATGCCTTGGCTGCCAACCTCCTCAAGTTGAATTTATCTTAGTTGGAAGTTATTGATTTTTCTTGCGCCTTTGCTGGTTTCGGCGAAAGTTTTCCCCGAGCAAACCGCCGTTGAAGCCGCCCATCACGCTCATCAAGCCTACCAAAATAGCAAGCAGGATGGAGCTATTCCAGACCCTTACGAGCGCCAGCACAAACCCGCCTAAGCTGCCGAAAAGACCGTAAGTGATTCCGCGGTTATCTTTGGCTAAAAAGCTGATCAAAAAGGCAATCAACAGCGCCCCCATAAACAGCCCCAGCATCAGGGTGGTATCCACACCCGTCACCGCTTCACCGTAGTTGAGCAGCAGCCAATCCACAAAGCTGAAGAATGCCAAGGCGAAGGCTAAATTGGCAATAACAGCCAATAATAGGTAAACAACCTTTGTACCGCGGATGTCAAAGGGTGAAGTTCTGTTTTGTTGCATGCGCACATTATACCTACATTCACGCATTCGATTGAGTGTGGAAATCCGTTGAAGGCAATTCTTGTTCTCGCCGGTCTCTGAGTGCGCAGCCTGCCAGCAGGGTCAAGCCATTTTGTTATTGCGAGCCCTATAGGGGCAAACCCCGCAGGGGCGAAGCAGTCTTCTGCCACGGTAGAAAAGATTGCTTCGTCGGGCAAAGAGCGCTCTCCATGCAATGACTGAGATCGGTCAGTGGCTGAAAACCTCGTCACATAAACCCTTCCAATCTATGGTCTTGCCAGTCTCTAAGGGCGCAGCATGCCCGTAGGGCAACAAACTAGATCACGAGTTCTTAATTCTATTTAGGATTTTTCTTTCTTTCTACATTGGGACATTATCACTTTACCCTTACACACGGTGAAGCTTTGGCTTGCGAAATTTGAAGTTCTGATATAATAAGTGCCAATGACTAGTCCGTTGTGCGGTACCTTGTGCTGTGCAGCAGGAGACTTGCAAAAATACATTAGGAGCAGATGTCATGGCATTAAAACAAGCTGAAAAAACCGAAATAATCAATAAATTTGCCCGCCAGCCAGGCGATACAGGTTCGCCAGAAGTGCAAATTGCCTTGCTGACGGCACGGATCAACCAATTGACGGAGCACCTGCGTGCCAACAAACACGATGAGAGTTCACGCCGCGGCTTGCTCAAGCTCGTCGGTCAACGCCGCCGGCTGTTAGCTTATTTACGCCAAAAAGATTACGATCGATTCCTTGCAATTACTGAATCCCTCAATATCCGTAAGCGATAAATCGAAATTTCGGAATGTATAATCAAACCGCAAGAGGTAGCGCGCAGGCAGTACAGGCGGCTTGCGTTGCTATCTATTTGCGGATATTATGATTAAAAATTATTAATAATTTGCAGCCAGTCGGGTATTGAAAGGCGGTGGCCAAGTGCTGACCATTGGCTTTCAGTCCCTGAACTGGCGCAACCAGACGAAAGGACAAAATGAAACCTGAAGCAAAATATTTTTCAACTCACTTAGGCGATAAAGAAGTCACCTTCGAGACGGGGCGGCTCGCCCGCCAAGCCGGTGGTGCACTCACTTTGCGCCAAGGGGATTCGGTAATCTTTGCTGCTGCGACTATGGGCGCGGTTCGCGAAGGTACGGACTTTTTCCCCCTGACTGTCGAATACGAAGAACGTATGTATGCCGGAGGAAAGATTCCTGGCTCGTTCTTCCGCCGAGAAGGCAGACCGAGCACGGAAGCCACACTTGTGGCTCGGCTCGCTGACCGACCGCTGAGACCACTCTTCCCGGAAGGGATGCGCAATGAAGTGCAGGTGGTTTTGATGTCGCTATCAGCTGACTCCACAAATCCATTGGATATTCTGGCGATCAATGCAGCTTCAGCTGCCCTGATGATCTCCGACATTCCCTTTGGAGGACCGGTCGGAGCTGTGCGCATTGGCTATATTAACGATCAACTTGTGGTCAACCCTACCTTACCAGAGATAGAGGTTTCGAAGCTCGACTTGCGCGTAGCAGGCACTAAAGAAGCGATATTGATGGTGGAATGCGGCGCCAATGAGGTTAGTGAAAACCTTATTGTGGAAGCGTTAGAGCTCGCGCATCGTGAGATCCAACCTATCATTGCTCTGCAAGAACAGATGCAGAGGGAAGTGGGTAAACCCAAGCAAACCGTCGAGGTGAAAATCCTTGATTCAGCATTAATCGCGCAGGCACGCGATAGCATTCGTGATCGCTTGACCGCGATCCTAGACCAGCCTTACAGCAAGGAAAATTTGTATGGCGGTATCGATGCGCTGAAGGAAACTTATTTAGAAGAAGTCGCCGCATCAACAGAATTGACTGATGAGCAAAAACTGGATTACGGTAAAGCGTTTGATGAGGCAGAACGCCTGATCGTACGTGACCGCATCCTCAACGAGGGCAAGCGCCCTGATAACCGCACGTTTGATGAAATTCGTGAGATTTCCTGCGATGTGAATATCAGCCCGCGTGCCCATGGCTCTGGCTTGTTCACGCGCGGAGAAACCCAGGTGCTCACTTTGGCAACTTTGGGTACGCCTAAGGAAGCCCAAGAGTTAGATAATCTAATTGAGACCGAAGCCAAACGTTACATTCACCATTATAACTTCCCGCCTTATTGCACGGGTGAAGTTGGGCGTCTTGGCAGGCAATCCCGCCGTGAAATTGGTCATGGCGCGCTGGCAGAGCGGGCGCTTGTGCCGGTGCTACCGGATGAAAAGGTCTTCCCCTACACCATGCGCTTAGTCTCCGAAGTGCTTTCTTCTAATGGCTCTTCTTCGATGGCATCGGTGTGCGGCTCGACATTAGCCTTAATGGACACTGGCGTACCGATTAGCGCGCCTGTTTCGGGCGTCGCAATGGGCTTGATCAAAGAAGGTGAGCGCTATATTATCCTGACCGATATTTTAGGCGCAGAGGATCACTTGGGCGATATGGACTTTAAAGTCGCTGGCACGCGCAATGGCATTACGGCTCTGCAGATGGATATCAAGATCAGCGGAATTACTCCGGCAATCATGGCAGAAGCATTAGCGCGGGCTAAAACTGCACGTTTGGCAATTTTGGACATCATGCTGCAAACCATTGCTGAACCCAACCCCACGCTTAAGCCGCATGCCCCTCGCATTGAAACCGTACTGATCCCGGTAGAAAAAATTGGAGCAATTATCGGCCCAGGCGGGAAAAACATCCGCAGCTTGCAAGATGAGACCAACACCCGAATCGATATCGATGAGGATGGAACTGTCTACATTTCCTCAACTGATGGGGTTGGCTTCGATGAAGCTAAAGAACGGATTTTAGGAATGGTGGAAGTGCCAGAGATTGGGCATATTTACACAGGCAAGTGTGTGCGTGTGACTGATTTTGGCGCCTTTATCGAGATTTTGCCGGGCATAGACGGTATGGTGCATATTTCCCAACTTGCCAGCAGCCGTGTGAATAAAGTCGAAGACGTGGTCAAAGTGGGCGATGAGCTGACCGTGATGGTTACCGACATCAGCCCCGACGGCAAAGTGCGCCTCTCCCGTGTGGCTTTATTAGAAGGCTGGACGCCAGAAGAAG
>BAABOD010000036.1:0-14765 GCA_040371255.1 Anaerolineaceae bacterium
TGCCCATACGCCTATTTTCTAAATTACCCCCTTGACAAAACGTGTCCCAGCGGCTTAATGGGGTCACAACAAAACCGCCTGCTGCTGGGACGGGTCAAGGTTAGAGCTATAATATTACTCGATTAATGGTGGCGGTTGCCATCATTCACTCATTTTGTCAGTCAGTTTGTTTTTTTCAACACCCACGCACAACTCCCGCACAAGTTTGGATTGACGAGGCGACAGCCGTATGATATTATGTTTTCGCTCAAGAAGATAATAGGAACCATTTGCCCCCATCGTCTAGCGGCCTAGGACGTGGCCCTAGCCCAGCGGGCGTATGCCAAAACAGGAATTAACTGTGCGGCAAAATTAACAGTTTTATAGTTGCATCATGCCCCCATCGTCTAGCGGCCTAGGACGTGGCCCTCTCAAGGCCAAAACAAGGATTCGAATTCCTTTGGGGGCACTTCTTTTATCCCCAAATCCCCAGCTAAATCCCTTCCGAAGGCTTGATATCCTTGATATTCAGCTGCAAGCTTTCCCGTCCTTGATATTTATTGATCTCAAAAGTATAGGCGATATCAACCATCCCCGGTAACTGCCCGTTCCAGTGCCCTTGCCCAAATGCAATGGCTTCATAGCGCACGCGACCCGCATTCAGCACGAGCCGAAGGTGTTGACCATTACCTACGGGGTAAACACGATTCACTTGCAAATTACGGCTGCAAAAAAGCACCTCAGGGTTTCCGCGCCCAGTTGGTTCTAGCAAGCTGACCATCTCAAAGATCCGTGGGATTTCTGCTGCAGGTAAGCTATCTAATGCGATCTCTTTGTCAATCTCTAACACCGGTGCTAGCTCCTGCCCTTGCAGGCTCTGCTCGGCTAAACTATTAAGCCGGCGTAGCAGTTCCGGCAGGTTTTCGTTGGCCACGGTCAAGCCGGCTGCCATGGAATGCCCGCCATAGCGCACGAGCAAATCGGCACAAGCATCCAGCGCCTGAGTAATGTTGAACCCAGCGATCGAGCGGCAAGAAGCGACCACCACTTCTTCTCCGCGGTGCCCGATGATGCTGGGGCGATAGAGCGCCTCGGCGATGCGTGAAGCCGCCAGCCCAACCACACCTTCGTTATATTCCGGTGAGGCATCAAATACAATCAGGGGCTGCACCTCGGCTTGGAGGACATTTTGCAGCACGCTTTCCTGGATGCGAGCCATGATCTCCTGCCGTTCTCTGTTTTGCGAGTCGAGTTGCAGAGCGAGCTCTCCGGCAGTAAGCGCATCCTGCGCGGAGAGCAGGTGGAAAGCCGACATGGCAGAATCCAACCTACCAGCCGCGTTGAGGCGTGGCGCTAAGCGAAAGCCAATATGGCTCGCATTCAGTTGCCCAAGGTTAACGCCCGAAACCTGCGCGAGAGAATATAACCCCTGCCGCCCTAATTTGCTCATCGTTTGGATACCTGCGCGCACCAGCGCACGGTTCTCGCCGGCGAGCGGTGCCATATCTGCCACCGTACCCAATGCCACCAAGTCGAGCCAATCCTCAGCGTTCACACCTGGCTGGGGATAAACGGTTAAGTACGCTGCAGCCAGTTTATACGCCATCCCTACACCCACTAAGTCTTTGAAAGGGTAGCTATCGCCAGTCTGATGCACGTTGAGGATCGCATCCGCCGGCGGGAGCACTTCACCCGGTTGGTGGTGGTCGGTAAGAATCACGTGCATGCCCAAGCGGCGCGCTAAGGCTATTTCCTCCAACGAGCGGATGCCACAGTCGACTGTGATGATCAACCCGATGCCCTCATTAGCAAGCTGCTCGACAGCGTCCAAGTTGAGTCCGTATCCCTCATCAAAGCGGTTGGGGATGTAAATGCGCGGGCTTGCGCCCAACTTTTGGAGCAGCTCGTAGAGCAGCACAGTCGAGGTCACGCCGTCTACGTCGTAGTCGCCATAAATGGCGATCGGAGTGCCTTCTGTAATAGCAGCATGCAGCAGTTCCACGGCTTGGGACATATCGCGGATGAGGAACGGGTCTGTCGCTTCTGGCGCGCTGGCAGATAGGAAAGCCTGCGCTGTTTCGGCATCCCTCACGCCGCGGTTGTAGAGCAGTTGCCGCAGCAAAGGCGGTAAGTCCGCCAACTCCTGATTGATTTCTGGAGGGATAGGCGCCGCAATGCTCCAACGCTTGGTGACGGGGGTGTGATTAATAATCTCCATGCGAATAGTCCTCGTATCTATGCTTGTGTGGCTTTATTGTAACCGCTAAAAAGGGAAGCATGCGCCCAGCCCGCCTGTAGGGTACCATGCAAGAATAGATAATTGTTCTCGCCGGTCTCCAGACCGAGCGAGGGGTTTTGACCGTAGGTCTCCACAGCATTGCAGGGTCGGGAGACCCTGCAAGAACAGGGTCAGGAGAGTGCGCAGCCTGCCCATAGACCACCACGCAAGATCAAGGCTTAATTAAAACAAGGAAAAACACCTCTATCTTCTTGGTTTCAGGTAAAATTAGCCCCATGGAAACAAAACGTGGACTTTTCAACTTTGGTAAAAAACCGGCACCAGATTTCCGCATCTCGGATGATGTGGAGCGCGCCAAGCGCAACGGCAAGCCGCTGGTCGCGCTGGAATCAGCGCTAATAACCCACGGCGTCCCATGGCCGGAAAACCTCACCATCGCCCGCGCCATGGAAGACGCAGTGAAGAACAATGGTGCCTTCCCCGCTACAGTCGCCGTGCAAGAAGGCCAACTGCGCGTGGGCTTGAGCTCCAGCCAGCTGGAAAACTTAGCAGAATCGCGCGACCCGCACAAGCTCAGCTTGCGCGATCTAGGCGCAGCGATTGCGCGCAAATGGAACGGCGGGACAACCGTCTCCGCCACGCTTTATGCCGCCGAGCGCGCCGGCATCAAGGTGCTCGCTACCGGCGGGATTGGCGGTGTACACCGTGCGCCGGCTTACGATATCTCCGCAGACCTGCTGCAGCTGCGCAAGAGCCCGCTCGTGGTGGTGTGCTCCGGCGCCAAAGCCATTTTGGACCTGCCCGCCACGCTTGAGGTGCTGGAGACCCTAGGCATTCCCGTCATTGGCTACCAAACGGATGAATTCCCGGCGTTTTACTCTGCCCAGAGCGGTTTGAAGGTACCCCTGCGCGCGGAGAGCCCCCAGGAAGTGGCGCAGATTGCGCGCACGCATTGGAAACTCAACTTCACCACCAGCGTTCTCGTGGTGGTGCCGCCGCCAGCCGAGAGTGCTTTACCCCGCGAGCGCATGGAAGCCTTGATTGCCGAATCCTTGCAGCAAGCCGAGGCTGAAGGCGTGCGTGGTAGCGCCCTTACGCCATACCTGCTGGCTAAGATGAACGCGCTCAGCGGTGGCGAAAGCTTAAAAGTCAACTTAGCACTGCTGCGCAATAACGCCGCGGTGGCAGCCCAAATTGCTGCCCAGATCCCGGAAGGGTTGCAGGAATGGCGCTATATCTAACCTTGGAGTAACTCTTTGGCCGGCCTGTTGTGCCGGCTTTTTTATTTATGGCAGAGGCGTGACAGAGGGTAATGGCGTATTACTGGGGATAGGCGTGCGCGTAGGGGTCGGCGTACGCGTTGGTGTAGGTGTTGCAGTGGGCGTGAGCGTAAAAGTTGGGCTGGGGGTGAAGGTAGCTGTGGGCGGGTTACCCACCACAGTGAAATAGCCCGACAGGATCCATTGGCTGCCCACAAAACATTGCACCTGATATTCGCCTGGCAGCCATTCTTCGGAAGGCAGCTCGAGCACCAACACCCCATAGCCACCTGTGCCGCCTTCCCAATGGCCAGTCTCAGCCTTGAGCAAGATATTCCCACGATACCACAGCTCAGTCCATTGCACGCCATTATCCATAAAGTTATAGCTATAGGCTCCATAAATCTTGGTTAGCGGATTACTGAACTCCACTGCGGGGTCAACCGGCTGAAAATTTTCATCGATCTTGGTTGAAAAAACGATGGGGCTAAATACTGCATTGGGGTTCGGAGTAACAAACGAGTCAAACTGGGTGGCGATGGCTTGCGGAACCGAAGGCGTGTTGGTAACCGAGGGCGTGTTGGTGATCGTAGGGGTGAGCGTGATGGTAGGGGTCAGCGTGATTGTTGGCGTGAGGGTGATGGTGGGGGTGAGCGAGGGCGTAAGCGAAGGCGGGAAGTAACGGTAGGCAAAGCTCTCGCCAAAGCGGAAGTTGAAGTAGGCAAATGCGCCTAATGCTAAGGCTGTCAGGATCAGACCAGCCGCTTGGTCATAGAGCTTGCGGCGCTTGAAATAAAAGGGCATGCGCTTGCCTTTTTGGATGGCGCGGGAAGCCCGCACCGCAGTCCAGATGGCAGCGATTACAGCCAGAATGGTGAGCGTGATGACAGTCGAGCGGATATCCATGCGGAGCACCTGCTCGGAATTATACCTGCTTAGCTATCTTGTCCTTTGTTAAGCTATTTATAGAGAAAGCACAGAGCCTAGTTCGGAGAATGAGGTTAGGCTCAGAAATTCAAGGAACTAGGCTAAAGCTACTTTTATTCTGATCAGCTACCTGGTAATAAGTGGAAGATAAAGCTGGCTTGTGTAATCTACGTTTCGATAAACCCATACACCCGAGGCAAGTGTTCCAGCGATTAGATCGCTAGGACTGCCTAAAAATGCTAACGTATGAATAAAATTTCCCTGCAGGCCGCTGTTGACCGGTTCCCAATTATCTCCACTATCCGTAGAGCGAATCACACTAACTTCGTCGAAAAAACTGACATAAAACGTATGATCTTCGGTAAAATCAGAGGACATAATCAGATCCGTAGCATAGGTGTAATCGGCAAAAATTGTCAGCGGGCTCGTGGTTTCACCATCATCGGTTGTAATCCACAAACCAGGGCCGTTTTCCAATGTATAGTAAGTTTGGTCATCTGGATAACCAGGCGAAAGCGCTAAATCGACTGCTTGATTTGTGTATGTAATTTTATGAATCCAAACAGAATAATCCCCGCTGCTTGAGTAGATCTCTCCCCAAAGACTATCGATTGCAAAGAGAATACTATCCTGAGAATATTGTGGAGAGAATACGAAGCCATAAATAGGCCCGCCATCCTCAAGCCCTGTAGGAAGCCAGCTATCTCCCCCATCATTGGAAAAATAAATATTCGTTTCCCCAAACCAAGCATTCAACCCCACGAAAACGCGCTGGTCATTGGCATAATCAGGTGAAATGCCAAGAGAGATTACATCGACCTCGGGGAAATTGTTGCTAACCAGCTCCCACGTCTCACCTGCGTCTACTGAGCGGAACACCCCACGGCGCCCACCCACAAACACGGTCTCATCACTGGCAAATGCTGGCGAAATAGCAACTGAGTAATAGTAATCGGAGGTTGATGTAATGTGGCTCGATGCATCTTCATTTGGGCGAGGAGGAAGGCTTGCTAAGAAATTCTCCGGGTTAAGTTGGCTCCAGGTCTCAGCGCCATTGGTCGAGCGATATAAGCGATTGTTGCCTACTGCGAAAAGGATTTGATCGTTCTCATAAGCCGGTGAGACAGCCAAGGAAACCACCTGAACAACATCCAAGCCTTCGTTATGCAAAGCCCAGGTTGATCCTTCATCATCAGAGCGAGCCACACCATTATCGCTCGTACCGAATAAGCTATCATCTCCACCGATAGTTGTTCCTAAGGCAATCTGTCCCACAAGCATGTTGGAAGCCAGTTGTGACCATGTCGCCCCAGAATCGCTGCTAGTATAAATATACTTACCATCCCCTAAATAATAATGAATTGAAGCATACGCTTTGTGGCTAATGCCAAAATCTGGCGGAATGGCAATCGATACCAAGTTGAGCGGCAAGCTGCTGACCTGAACCCAGGTTGTGCCGGCATTTGTAGTGCGGTAGAGATAACCCAACACACGCGCGAAGATAATCTGGTCATTTCCAAAAGCAGGTGAAGGGGTAATGGAGGAAATATTGTAATAGTTTCCATTGGTATAAGTCGGTAAACCACTGTTTGCGGCTACCCACGATGTGCTGCTGTCCTCCGAAAGAAAGAAACCTTTCCCATGCGTACCGAGCATGACCGTATGGTCACTGGTATAAGAAGGTGAGAAGGCTGCCGAAAGTATATAACTATCCGTTATGCCGTTGTTGCAAGCACTCCAGGTGGTGCCACCATCAGTGGTAAGATAGGCACCCTGCCCGTAAGTACCTAAAATGGCTGTATGGTCATTAGCAAGGTTTGGCGAAAGGGCTAAGGTTTTGATATCCGCTAAGGCAGTATATAAAAGTGTCCAATGCTGCCCAGCATCAGTGGAGCGGTAGAGACGATTGGCTGACCAGGTAAATGCCGTTTGGTCGGTTACGAATGTAGGGGATAAGCGCACGGCATCATATTCTATGTCTTCCTCAAGGTTAGCGCTGGGTTCCCAGGTAAGGCCGGCATCAGCAGAGCGGAACACGCCCTTTCCTGTACCGACTAAAACAAGGCTATCGTTGGCAAAATTGGGAGAGACAGCGATTCCATTGGTGCTAGCTCCCCACATTCCTTCTGTGGCTTGCACCCAGGTTTTTAGTTCTCCCTGAGATTGTGCAGGCGTTGGTCCTAATAGGTGCCCGAGCAAACACACCACAATGGGAATAATATGTTGAAAGAGATGTTTACTTGTCATTTAATGCCTCCGAATGAAATGCCATCTTTACTGTCCGCGCTGTGTCAAGGGCAGGTACAAAGCATAAACTCGCGGGTCCTGAAAGAGCGCCACCCCAGGCAGGGAAAGCGTATTGGACTTTTGCCATGTGATTTGAGTAGAAGTAATTGTGGTAGGTTCTAGTGAATAAGAGCGGACATAAACAAGCGGAGCTGGGTAAATCAAATTAAACGTGTAATCTAAAGAGTAATTTGAGTTTCCGATAAAGCCCCACCAAATAGATTGGCCAGAGTAACTATCAGCGATGGCGGTGTAATCAAAGTTGATAGTAACATGGCTGAGCGGTCCACTGCAGACGATAATTAAGTCTTCATTGAGCTGGCAGGTAACGCCAGCGTTGGCAGAATAAACAAGGTTTGAAATCTGCTCCATGCCAAAATAGCCAATGTCATAGGCAAATGAAGTACCCAACCCGCCGCTATAAACCTCCTGAAAATGAGCAGTGAAGGTCTGAAAGGGAAGATATGGCAGAACCTGAACTGTGGTTACCCTTTGAACCGATGCTTCTATAACGGATCGAGGAGGATAGGCATCCGCTGCATATACTCTTGTTGTGCTTCCTGGGGGTAGGAGCAGACAAATTAGACCAATTAAGATTTGAAATAAGTGGTTCGATTTCATCGATTCCTGATCACTCCTTTTTGTAATCTTGTTCTGAATTTGCGACATTCAGGTGTTTTAGTAACTGTAGCAACTCAACTTCATCTCTAAAATTCCATTGCTCTCTTTGGGCGTGCAGGGCTTGCAAGGACCCACGAAGTAAACTTGGGTGGTCACTATCGACCATCATCCGCAAAATAAAGCTTTGAATGGTACGCAAGGGGTTCTCTCGATACTCATGATTTAAGCCAAAATCAGCGAGTGATTAATGGCAGGAACAGATGATTGGTCAAACGAAGCAAATCAAGGTCAAAAAAGTAAGCTGCACCCTGTTTAGAGTTTTGACCGATGGTGGCATAATTTGCCCCAATCAAGGCACTTGCGCCATCCCCAGAAAGTGCCACCGAGCTGCCAAAACCAGATGCCTCGTCTTCAGGCGATAAACGCAAACCTGTTGCCCAGCTTTCACCGTTGCGTTCGAAGGTATAGCCATCTTCAATCAAGACTAAATTTCCATCCGGAGAGAGGGTAGCCGTATCTCCCCACAGCGATACTGTATTCTCAGGCGCGTTAAGCATTGCCTCTTGAATCCAGTTGGTTCCAGAGCGCACAAAGATAAAACCGGCGCCCTGCATTTCTCTTTGCCCTACTTTGCGTCCATTAGCCGTGATGAGTGCAGTATTGCCATCCGAAGAAAGGGCAACAACGGTTCCAAACCAGTCATACGCTGCGCCATCAGCTAAAATAATTTGCGTCTGCTGGCTCCAACTTGTGCCGCTGCGTGTAAAAGTGTACGCAGCGCCATGGCGGGTATTGCTCCCGATTACTTTCATATTGGCGCCAACAAGCGCGATGTTGCCGTCAGCGGAAAGAGAAACCGATCGTCCGAAGTAATCTTCAGCAGCTCCATCGGAAGAAAACAAATGAGCTTGCTGGCTCCAGGTGCTGCCAGCACGAGTGAAAACGTAAGCAGAGCCCTGATTGGCGTTGCTGCCAACATCATCCACATAAGAGCCAATCGAGGCAGTATTGCCATCATCAGAGAGAGCAACCGAAAAACCAAAATGATCACCGACTTGACGGTCTGAAGCAATTAGCAAGGCTTGCTGGCTCCAGGTGCTGCCATTGCGTGTGAAAACAAAAGCCGCCCCAGGAACCTGCGTTTCGGCTGGACCTGTTCCGCCGGGAGCCCCAACCAGGGCAGTGTTGCCATCCGCTGAGAGTGCCAAAACGTAACCAAACAAATCTGACTCGGGCATCTCAGGGGTGGGCAACTTTTGTTGCAGCTCCCACTGGTTCCCGTTTTTGATAAAGGCATAAACATTCCCTGGTCCAATAGGATAAGGAATGCCAAACTCAATGTAGTAAGAACCGATCAGGGCGGTACTGCCGTCATCCGAAATTACGCTCGAGTAACCAAATCCGTCCTTTGCTTCACCATCCGGCGCAATAACTTTTTGCTGTCCGATGGAATACTTTCCGGCTTCTGTTTCAAAGTTGAAACCTTCTGCCTGGACTCCCTGGGTTGCACTACATAGGAAAGCAACTGTACAAAGAATGAGGAACAGAGAAAATCCAAAGTGTAAAAAAACAGAAAAACGCCGAGGTTTGGAATGTGTCATGACAGCCTCTTATTACAAAATTCATGCTATGCGAAGAAAATGACCTACGTAACAGCACTGCTTATGGTATATCCGCTGCCACTGACAAAAGACTGACGGAAAGAGGAAGATGATTTACTTGTTCAATAAAGCTTGATAGTAAGCTTGCAATTCAGCTTGCGGCTCAACCCCCAGATCTTCCCGCAAGGATTTTTCCAAGGTTTGATAGAGGCGTAAAGCAGAGGTTATATTCCCTAACCCCACCAAAGCTTGCATTCCGATTAAAACCGCTTCTTCTTGCCAAGGTTCAATTGCCAAAACCTTGCGGCAAGCATCCAAAGAATCTCTAAAGCGACCCTCTGCGATCCATTGGCGTGCCATTGCAAGGAGAGCAGTTTGATAATCCTGCCGCAGCCACTCGCGCTGCGCGGTGCACCAATCCGCATAGCGATATTCTGGCAAAAAGTCTCCGTGATAGATTGCCAGAGCTGACTCCCACTTCGCCTGCGTTATGAGGTTCTCAAAAAGCTCAAAATCCAACTCGGTATCAGTTGGCAGAATCATTGCAATGCGGCCCTCCTCCACTCTTAAGTAGCGAGAGGGAAATCTTTCGGGCAAATCCGGTTCAAGGGCGCGACGCAAAGCGGAAGTGGCTTGGTGCAGGAGAGCTTGGCTTGAACCCTTGGTTTTATTGGGCCAAAGACTTTCGCAGATCTGTTCATGCGAAAGCGAATGTCCAGGGGCAATGAGGAGCAAACCGAGCAACTCCCCAGCGCGGCGTGTTTTTAGCGTTGCATCGCTGATCAGACGTTCGCCACATTGGACACCCCAACCACCTAAAGTATTAATATTTAAGGGCAAAGGCTGAGCCTTCTGCAAGTATTCAAGTAGGTTATTACTAGCTTCAATTACCGATGGGGTGGCGCTTTTGAGACCTGCATCAATAAGAGGATACGCCAAACTCTGTTCCTTATCGACCAGAAAGGCAAAACCATTTTGCACAATGCGAGCGACGGTTTCTTGCCATAGTGCTCGCGCTTCAGGCAGATGTTGCTGGTGCAAAAGGGCTGCGAGAAGTAACTCTGCCCGCGCCAAGTCGAACTCCAACCTTTGCGGCTGGAGCAAAGCAATCGCAGCCCGCAAGTCAGCCTCAGCAGCGGGCAGATCCCCAAGCAGCCAGTCAGCACGCGCCTGTTCAATATAAGCTTGGGCTTGAAAATGCTGATAACCACTCTTTTCGGCACCTGCTAGTGCCTCTTGCGCCCAGCTCTTAGCAGCTAGTGCATGGTTCAAAGTGCGGTTTAGACGGCTCATACCTATACGTGCAATGAATAAATTTTCAACGATGCCATTAGCTTCAGCTAAGGAAAGCGTGTGCGTAAAGTAATTTTTAGCCTGCTCAATATTTCCGTGTTCGAGCGCCAAATTCGCTCGAATGTAATACCAATAACCTTCAGCTAAAGAGCCAGGAAGCATAACTTGTTGCAATTCTTCCAAGCGCACCAGGGCTAAAGCGGGTTGACCTTGCAACCAGTGCGCATAGCTCATCGTGGTAAGCGGACCCCAAGTGAGCTCTGCCAAGCCGCGCATTTGGGCAATGTGCAAGGCTTCTGTGTCCACCGCCAATGCTAAGTCGAACTGACCACGGGGAACATAGACTGTGCAGGCTAACGAATGCAGCCCACGCACTAAGGCACGATCGTAACCGATTTGATGGCTCAAATCTACTGCTTGTTGAGTGAAAGTGTATAGGACATCTAAATTATCCGTCTCGCCTGCGCAGATGCCAAGATTAAGTAAGGCATCCACACGTGCCGGGGATTCATCCGCCGCTAACTCCAGCACCTTTTGGCAGTATTGTTTGGCTTGCTCATAATGGCCTAAGCGGATGTGCGCATAGGTGATCACATTCAGTGCTAATGCCTCAAGGTCCGCATTAGATTGTGCTTGGGCAAGCTCACGTGCCTGGGTAGCGAGGCGGAGAGAGCCGGCAATCTCACCAGAGCGCTCTAGCTCACGGCTTTTTTCGATCATCTGGGAAATTTCCGCAGCTGTATCCATCGGAATACTACCACCTCTTTATTATACAGGTAGAACGAAAGAATAAAAAACTATAATTTATTAAATTAAATTTATATGACCAGCAAATTAATTTACACGTTTTGCAAGGTCTAAGAACCTAGCAAAGCGCTGGCATAGGGCTCAGCAAAGACCGCTGGGATCCCGCCAGTATGCCAGAATAGCACAGTTTCATCAGGGCTAAAAAAGCCTTTGCGAATGAGGTCAATGAGCCCCGCGGCTGCGCGGCCTGTGTAGACCGGGTCCAGCAAGATACCTTCCGTGCGGGCAAACAGGCGGATAGCCTCTACCTCTGCCGGCTGGAAGATGCCATACCCTGCCTGGCAGTAAGCATCATTGACCAAAACATCTTCCGATTCGATCTTCTTATCAATGCCTAACCACGCTGCGGTCTGGTTAGCTAGCGCCATGATGGTTTGCGTGAGCTCATTTGCGGGCTTATCCACGCTAATGCCCAAGATTCGGCCTGGGAAGCTAGTTTGTTTTGCCCCCAGCACCAAGCCGGCTTGCGTGCCGCCACTAGAACTCGCCAAAACAATCCAATCTGGTTGCAGATTCTGGTCTTGGAGCTCCTGCATGGCTTGGATGTAGCCTTGAACCCCAACCGGATTGGAGCCGCCGTAAGGAATGAGGTAAGGCTGCATACCATCTTCCTCGGCTTGTGTAAAAGCTTGCTGCAGGCGCTGGTCGCGTTCTTCTTTGGGGACAAAAACTAGCTTTGCTCCACTGAGCTCATCAAGCAGCAGGTTGCCCTGCCGGCTACCAGGGTCTTCTCCAGCCAAGACGAGGATGCAGCCCAAGCCCAAGCGCGCGGCAGCGGCAGCGACCTGCCGGCAATGATTGGATTGCACCGCACCAGTTGTGATCAGTGTTCGGCAGCCTTGCGCGAGAGCATTTGCTGCCAGATATTCTAACTTACGGGTTTTATTGCCGCCTAAGCCTAATCCGGTCAGGTCGTCACGCTTAATGAAAAGTTGCGGTCCCTGCAGGAGCTTCGTCAGCTTGGGCAGCGGTTCAATCGGGGTGGGTAAATATGCTAAAACTATTCGCTCAGTCATTCGAGAGCCTCCTTTGCGTGGCTGCTTTTCTGCGGGTGCGCATCACATCCAAGATTTTAGGCAATATGCGCGTGTAGAGCCGGTACAACCCCTGCTGGCTAGTATAGTCCCAAGCGCCTAAGTGGCGCACTACCTGACCGTTGAAGCCTTCTTTGAAGCGGTAAACACCCCACAATGGATCGCTCTCGTCAAAGTTATCGGGAGCCCCCCACATATCATAGGTGTGGCAGCCCAGAGCTTTGGAAAGACGCATAGCCTCCCATTGCAGCAAATAATTGGGCATGCGCTCGCGGGCTATCTCTGTGGACATACCAAACATGAAACGTGAAACGCCGGCAAAATAAAACAGCACCAGCCCACCAACCGGCTGATCTTCCACTTCAGCAATGAGCGCTTTAGCCATGCCAGCCTGAATGAACTCGCTCCACAGGTCAGTGTAATAGGTTTCATGGCGGATGACAAAGCCATCCCGTACAGCCGTCTCAGCGTAAATGTGGTAGAGCAGCGGCAGTTCACTTTCATCCGCCTCCCGCACACGCACGCCTTTGCGGTCTGCTAAACGAATGTTGTAGCGCGTCTTTTGCTTGAACGAAGCCAGGATTTCCTCTTCACTGCGCCGCAGGTCAATAACAACAGTGTTGCGGAATTGGATCTGATCTCTGGAGAAGCTCCAACCGCGCTGCACCAGCAATTCTTGGATGGCTAGCCCTTCAGGCAGCTCAGCACTTTGCGGGCTGCCAGGCATGCCCCAGCCCAGGACGACATCCGGGTCAACTTTAATGAAGACTGCTTTGCGCAAACGAGATAAGTTTTCCAAATCGGCTAGAACCTGCGTGGCAAGTGCCTGGTCACCCCAATCGAGCAGCGGACCTTTAGGGCAATAGAGCACTTCAATGCTCAACCCTGGCAGCAGCTGAGTCTTGCGGCTGAGCACAAGTGCAGCCGCTTGCAGCTGCCCATGGGCATTCTCCCAGACTGCATGGTATGGCTGCCAACCGTTGCGGATTTTGGATTGCCCCCATTCCCAGGTCTGAAGGATATGCGCATTGGGCAAGGTTTGGATGAGATTATCCCAAGCTTGCGCGGAGACGCCCTCAAGCAGGCGCATGGGTTTCACTCTCTCTCCTGGATTGCATCATTTTATAAGCTCTGTAGAGCAGCGGATTGTAGACCCGGATGAAAGCGGGTGCACTACGCCGCACTTGCCCGCCAAAACCGCGCTTGAAGCGATACACGCCCCACAAACCATCCGACCGCTGCGTAAACTGCTCTTCAAGGGCCTCTTCATCCGCATCTGGAATGCCCCATAGGTCATAGAGTTTCGCACCGTTGGCTTTCGCCCAGCGCATGGCTTCCCATTGCAACAAATAAGTTGGCATCAGGTTGCGATGCTCATCGTCGGAAGCGCCATAAAAATACCAAGCGCGCTCATGTTGCCGAAAAGCCATCAGATATGCCAAAGGCTTCTCATCTAAAACAGCCTCGAGCAGCACCACCTGACCTTGGAGCTCAAAAATATCATAAGCTCTGCGGTAATATTCAGCGCTATGCAAGGCAAAGCCATCCCGCTGAGCGGTAGTTTGCATCATACGGTAAAAACCGTCCAGATCCGTGCTGGGGCGTACTAGCACGCCGTGCCGCTGCGCTAAGCGGATGTTATAGCGTGTCTTTTGTTTCATGGAAGCGAGGATTTGCTCCTCGGTGGGTTGTAAGTCGATTACGATGGTACGCCGCGGCTGGATGGTATGCTCCTCAAGGCTAAAGCCCGCTAGCCACTGGGTGCGCACTTCCTCCGGCAGCGGCTCAAAGAGATCCGGCTCAACCTGTAAGAAAATTGCGTGATGGTTGCGGCAGAGCGTATCCACGTGCAGCCAAAGCTCTTGCCACTGGGTGCCCAGCGGACCTTTGGGGAGGTAAGCGATACTCAAACCAAGCGGGAGACGGCGCAAGAGGATTTGGGCAGCGCAGTGTTCTGCCTTCACGCGGACGGCTGACCAACCAAAAGCCTCTTTAAACTCTGCCCAGCTGGAGGTCTGCAGGAGATGCGCTTCTGGGTAGCTTTGCAAGAGCTCATCCCAGCTGGGGCTGTCAAGCGTGTTCACGGTCATGCCGCCTTACCGCCCTTTGAACCCGAGCACCGCTCCAAAAGTGCGCAACAAAATAGTGATATCCATCAATATATTAGCGTGCTCAATGTAGTATAGGTCATATTCCAGCTTAATAGTCGTCTCCTCGATGGTTTCAGCGTAAGGTTGGTTGATTTGTGCCCAGCCGGTGACGCCAGGCTTGACCAGCATGCGCGCCCGATAAAAAGGGACAACTTTTTGGAAGATCTCTACCAGTTCGCTGCGCTCTGATCGAGGGCCTACCCAGCTCATATCGCCCATGAGAACATTGATTACCTGAGGGAGCTCGTCTAAATGTACTTTGCGTAAAAATCTCCCCGCACGTGTCACGCGTGGGTCATTGGTGGACGTAACCAAAGCTTCTTTTTCCATATCCATAGTGTTTTTCATCGTGCGGAATTTATAAATGCGATAAGGAACGCCACCACGGCCTAAACGCTCCTGGCTATAAATTACCGGCTTACCAGAATCGATCAAAATGATTACTGCAATAATCGGGAATAGTCCAACGAGAAATACCAATCCAACCAAGCTAATGGCAAGATCCATCAAGCGTTTGAACAGGCGGTAAAAGCCGCCATTGGGTGTGTGGCTGACAAATGAGCGGATAA
>BAABOD010000037.1:0-13689 GCA_040371255.1 Anaerolineaceae bacterium
CCGTCCCGCCGCAGGAGGTGCAGGAAGGCGCTTTTGTGGTCATCGATAGCGGCACTTGGCGCTTTTACGGGTTGGTGACGGACTTACAGTTAGGCGCAACCGACCCGCGTTTTGCAGATGAACAGAGCGAACTGCGCTTGCCGGCTGGTTTAGCCGGTCTGCTGCACGGGCAGACACTTTTCACCAACCTGAACGTGATGCCGGTCCTCATGATTGACCGCGGACCCGAACCGGGCAGCCTCGGCTACGAAGCTTGGCGTCAGGAGCACCCCGAAAATGCGGCTCCCGTCACAGTCAAGACCGTCCCGAGCCACCATGCCCCAGTGCGCTTAGCGGATGCTGAGGATATTGCCCAGATCTTTGGCGAAGAAGATAATCACAATATCTTCTGCGTGGGGCATACCCGCGAGCAGGGGCATCCGGTGTGCCTCAATCTGGAGAAGCTGGTTCAACGCTCCTCAGGCATTTTTGGTACCACAGGCTCAGGGAAGTCTTTCCTGGCGCGCATGATTTTAGCTGGATTAATCCACGCTGGGCATACTGCTACGCTTATTTTTGATATGCACAACGAATATGGACCGGATAGCATTTCTTCGGATACCAGCCAAGCCGTGCCTGGACTTAAGGGTAAGTTTGGCTCTAAGGTGCGCTTAGTCGGTTTGGGCGCCAAGACCAATTTTGGCAAGCTGCCGGCGGATTTCACCCTGGAGGTTGCTCAATCCGACATTACCAGTGAGGATATCCTGCTGCTCTCAGAAGAGCTGAACCTGAATGAAACTGCTGCTACGGTGCTTTCTGCCTTAGAAAGAGATTTAGGTGATCAGTGGTTTTCGAAATTTGCGGATATGCGCAGTGGTGCCATGGAACAGAAAGAAGATGGCAAATCATCAGAGCCGGCGCCCGATAGCGTTGCTTTTTGGGCTAATCAGGCTGGTGTGAATGCCAAGTCCGCCGAAGCTCTGCGCAGCAAGCTGGACCGCGTGATGCGCAAGGATTATCTCGTGCGTAGCACTGCCACACGCGGGCTGCAGGAGGTTATTGACAGCCTTGAGAATGGCATTCACGTGATCCTTTCTTTTGGAGAATACAGCAACGACCTGGATTACTTGCTCGTTACTAACCTGCTGACCCGTAAAATCCGCGACCGTTGGAAAAAGCTTACCGAAGATTCCTATAAGGACAAAGGAAAGCAACCCAGACCACTGGTCGTGGTAGTGGAGGAGGCGCATAAGCTGCTCAACCGCGGCATGGCTTCGCAGACCATCTTCAGCACCATTGCGCGCGAAATGCGTAAATATTATGTTACTTTGCTGATTATCGACCAGCGCCCGTCACAGATTTACGACGAGGTCATGTCTCAACTTGGAACGCGCATTTCAGGCTCGTTGGGCGATGAAGACGATATCAACGCCGTGCTTTCGGGCTTGCCTGGGCGCGCTGCTTTGCGCGGAATGTTGGCAAAGCTGCAACCCAAGGAAGAAGTGTTAATGCTAGGCTGGGGTGTGCCTATGCCTATCCCGATCCGCTCGCGGCGTTATGACGCACGCTTCTGGCAGCAGGTGATGGGCAACCAAGCGCAGCCGAAGACAATCGCAGAAATCAACCGTAGTTTGGGGTTCGAAACCGATGATTCCGATTAAATTAAAACTCAGTGGGTTTACATCGTATCGCGAAGCCGTTGAAATTGATTTTACTGGTCTAGATTTGGTGTGCGTCTCTGGACCAAATGGCGCAGGCAAATCCTCGCTCCTGGATGCCATCACCTATGCGCTCTATGGGCAAGCCCGCAAGCGAGATGAAGCCATCATCAATGAAACCTGTGATAAAGCAGAGGTGAGCTTGGAGTTTGGCTATCAGCAAGAAGTTTATAAAATTATCCGCAGCATCACCCGGGGCAAAGGCTCCCAAGTAGATTTTTTCATCCGCAAACCGGAAGATGCAGATGGCGGCACTAGCTGGAGAATCCTCACCGAACGCACGCTGAGCGAGACCAATGCCAAAATCTTGCGCACGCTCGGGCTGGATTATGAGACCTTTATCAATGCTTCATTCTTCCTGCAAGGCAAAGCTGACCTTTTTGCCACGCAAACGCCCTCCGAACGCAAAAAGATTCTGGGCAGCATCCTAGGACTGGACCGCTGGGAAGAATATCGCAAGCGCACAGCGGAAATAATCCGCGAAAAACAGGGAGAAATTAATCAAATCGACGCGCGCTTAGCTGATATTCAGGCAGAACTGGATAAAGAACCAAGTTATAAAGAAGAATTAAAGCTCACGCAGGCGCAAGCCGCAGCCGCTTCTGCAAAAGTGCAAAATGTTCAATCCCAATTAGAGCAAAAGCGTTTGATTGAAGAGCAATTAGCTGGCAGGCGGCAGCTGGTCGAGACTTACAGGCAGCAAGTGGAGCGCTTATTGGCAGAACAAAACGAACTGCAAGGGCACGTAGAGCGTACCCAAGCTGAACTCGCCCAAGCGAATCAGGAATTAGCCCGCGAAGAAGAGATCAAAGCGGCTTATGACCACTTAGTCCGCTTGCGGCAGGAATTAGCTGCAATGGATGCCTTGGATGAGCAGGCGCGACCATTGGAAAACCGCCAAGTAACCTTGGAGCAGCAAATTGAGCTTGCCCGCCATGACCTTCAGCAAGAAATGCGCGTGCTGGAGCAAGATAAAGCAAAAATCGAAAAGGATTACCAGCAAAATGATGAAAGGATTAACCAGCGGGAAGCCCTCGAGCAACAAATTGCCGCTTTAGAAGCGCAAATTGCACTCAGAGCGGAACTGGAAGCAGTACAGCAAAACTTCAAAGACCAGTTGGCTGCCAAGCAAGCTGAAAATGCCGGCATCGAAAAACAAGGCAAGGAACTGCGTGAGCGTTTAGAGCGGGTGAGCGCCGTGGAAGGGGCGAGCTGCCCATTGTGCGGCCAGCCCTTAGCCACGCATGACCGTGACCGCTTGCAAACAGAACTAACGCAGGAGTTGGAGGCGCTGCGCTCTACTTATAAAGCCAATGAGGACATGGCTAAAGAGCTCAAGAATAAGCTGGCAGAGCTGGAGCAGCAGCTCAGACAAATTAGGGATGCCGAACGCCGCTTGCAGACGCTCTTGCGTCAGACTGATCAACTTACCCAGCTGATCGATGCAGCAGCTGAACAGTGGGCAAAGTGGCAGCAAGAAAAAGCGCCACGCCTCGAGGAAGTCCGTGCCCGCTTGGAACGCGATGAAATTCTCCCCGATGCGCAAGCTGAATTAACAAAAGTGAAAGATGCACTTCAGAAATTAGGCTATGACCGTAATGCACACCTGCAGCTGCGCGAAGCTGTACAAGCAGCGGACCCAGCGCAACAAGCCTACAACCACCTTGCCATCGCAAAAAATAGCTTAGCGCAGCTGCAAAAGACGCTTGCGGAGCAAGAAGCTACTCTCGGGAAGAAAACCGCTGACTTAACCCGGGCGCAAGCGGAATATTCCCAGGCAAAAGCAGCCCTCGAACAAGCTTCTCAGGGTTTACCTTCGCTGGATATCACGGAAGAAGACTTGGCAAGACTGAAAGAAGAAGAGGCGGGTATCCGGCGGAATTTAATCGTCGTGGAGCAATTGATCAATAATCTCCAGGTCCAAAAGCAGCGCAAAGAGAGTTTGCGGGTAGAAAAGGACGAGATTCTCTTAGAAATCGCCCGTCTTAAAAAATTAGAGCGGGCTTTCTCGAAGGATGGCGTGCCGGCGATGCTCATCGAGCAGGCTTTGCCAGCTATTCAAGATGAAGCCAATAATATCCTCAGCCAGCTTTCGAATTACACCATGAGCGTTACTTTCAGCACGCAGCGAGAACGTAAAAGCTCCCGTCGGGAGGATAAGATCGAAACACTCGATATCCTCATCAGTGATGGGGCTGCCACACGTGACTATGAAACCTACTCTGGCGGCGAGGCTTTCCGCATCAACTTTGCGATTCGTTTGGCTCTGGCACGCGTCTTGGCACGCCGAGCCGGCGCTCAAGTGCGCACTTTGGTTATTGATGAAGGCTTTGGCAATCAGGATGATGAAGGCAGGCAGCGCCTCATCGAAGCCATCGGTCAGGTGCACCGCGATTTTGACCTAATCTTGGTCATCACCCACTTGGATGAACTCAAAGATCAATTCCCAGCCCGGATTGAGGTGGAGAAAACCCCACAAGGCTCGCGGCTCAGTGTGATTCAGGTTTAGCGCGGAGCATTGCATCAACAAGTGCCTGTTGAAAGGCAGGCAATTCTTGCCGGAATGCTGCTGCCAAATCTGGCTCTATGGGTTCGCTCTGCAAAGACTTTTCGATAGCTCTTTTAAGCGAATCAGGCAGCGGCAGCTCGAGGATAAGGCGCAGGTAATCCTGCAAGATAGCGAATTTGTTATATTGCACATGCTGCCGGCAAATGATGAGTGCATAGCGCATCAGCGTGAGCACATGTTTAACCAAGTCTGAGAGCGGCGCCTGATCGAAGCCATCAGGACCAATTTTGTGTTGATAGTATTCTAAGTATCGCTGTAGGATGGGGATAAAATCCCGTGGCAGCGGTTGGTCCACCTGCTGCAAGTCGAATTCCCCCATAAGCAGCTGGCTCTGCAAGAGCAGCCGTGAGGCAAAGTCGGCGCGAGGCAGCAACCCGCTATGTGGGTCTCGTTTGAGCTCTGATTCGTAAATAAACATAGGCTCGATCTCATAAGGAGAAGCTTTGCTGGCAACCTCCTTGATTGCCTGGCGTAAGGCTTGATGTTGTTGGCAGGTAGGTTCATCTGTTGGGGGTGAACCCCCTAAGATTATGACCACATCCAGGTCGCTTTGCCCAGGGCGGAAGTAACCGCCTGGGAAAGAGCCGATCACAAAAGCTGCACGGATCTGCGGTGCGTTGAACTCCTGGAGTGCGCGAGCGAACCTCTGCAGTTCCTGCCAGGCAGCGTTGCGCTCAGCTGCGCTCATCGGGTTGCTCATGCGTGCTCTGCCTTGTGATTAGCGGGTTTGATGCGCAAAAGGGCGAGCGTGGAAAAGAGAAATAGCGCGGCATAAATCGCCATCTGAACGACATACCCTGAGGAGTCCCCGATGGGACCGCCGATATAAGCGCCGATGGCACCTGCGCCGGCACCTGCCAAGTTAGAGATGCCCAAGTAACGGCCAGCCTCCTTTTTGGGGACGATCTGCGTTCCGAGCGCCCAGTTGGCAGAGTAAAAGGCACCGCTGGCTACCCCCACCAGAACTGCCCCTACGGTCATCATGGACATATCCTGCGCGGCGATGACCACGAGCGTGCCGGCGGCAGCGATGATGCCGCTAACAGCCAGCACTGGTTTGGTGCCGATTTTATCGGCTAACCAGCCGGCTGGTAATGCTGCGAGTAAAATGGCAATGCCTGTTGCCATCACGAGTAAGGTTGCTGGTTGGGCAGCAGCATTTCCTTGTAAACCAGGGAAGCGCTCTTGTAAAAAGTAAAGCAAGAAACTGGCTAAGTTGCTGGCAGCCACCAAAAAAGCTAAGCGGTTGATCACCCACCACGTGAAGGCGGGTTTTTCTTGGCTCTCTTCACCTAAGCTAAGGCGTAAACTAACCAACACGCCCACCACTATAGCAATAAGCATACCGATAAGACCAATCAAGATGGTAAGAGCCGGAGATGAGCCAAGTTGGAGGTTGCTCACCAATGGTATTAGCCGCTGGACAGCCCAACCCGAAAACAAGATAACCAGAGTAAAAGCTGCGGTCATGGCAATCAGCCGACCAATAGCTTTCCAGTCTAGGGGGTATGGGGCTTTTTCCTGTGGAGTTTCGCGCACCAGCATGGCAATCGCGGTGCAAACCAGCAAGGTGATAATCACGGTCGTAATAGCGCCCCACAGGTTGCCGGCGGCAATCATCCGAGAGACGAAAAAAGCCATAAAGATCAAGGGTAAGGGCAGCTCGAGCAGGGCTTTGATGCCCGCAAAACGCCCTTGCTTCTCAGGCGGCACCAAGTCAGGGATGAGCCCCTGGGCAGCACCTTGCCCAATGTTCGAAAACACCATCGAGGCGATCACGGCAGCAAACAAGGCGTTATAGCCAGCCTGCCCTTCCATACGTGCGGCAATGATGCCAATCGCAATAAAAGTGATCGATTCGAGCAGCGAGCTGGCAAGCATAAACGGTCTGCGTTTGCCCCAACGAGAAGTGCTGCGGTCGGAAAACATCCCGGCTAAGGCTTGCACCAGCACAGCGATCATGAGGGAATACAGGCGGATATTGCCGTAACTGGCACCCTTATTGGCGTCCCCTACAAACTGCTGCACCAAGAGCGGCAGAATGAGGGGCGTGAGCGTTTGGGCGCGCAGAGTGAGACCAAAGAAGTAAATGTTGATGGTGAGGCTGTCGTACCAACGCAAGGGTTTTTGCATATCTTCTCCTGGAAATACAGATCGGGCTTAAGGCTTAGGGGATATTGGTAATAAAGCGGGATTGAAAACCACGATCACTTTCCCAAGGGTAAACGATATGCGCGTCGGTAATTGCGCCGTAGTAGTTTGGGCGCTGATTGCCAAATAAGTTGCGGTAGGGGTTAAAGTGCAATACGCAGGTGGATGGATGCCCGCCGGCAGCTGCTACGCGGTTCTTCACCGCGGTGATGGTCCGCCCTGAGCCCCAAACATCATCCACTATAAGTACATTTTGGTGGGTTAAGTATTTATCATCTGGGAATTGGAGGAACTTTGGCCAGCTGAGGAACTTGGTTTGTTGGGGCGTAGCAAAATGCTCCTCTGCTGGGAAGTCGACCGAAGCGGTAAAAATATATTGAATATCCATCGCTTCGGCGAGCATACCGCCGGGCACAATTCCCCCGCGGGTAATCATGATCATCACATTATATGTTTGCTCGAATTGGGGTAACAGGAGATCAATAAGCTTGGAGACCTCATCCCAAGAGATTAATTCACGCCGTTGTGCCATGTTGATACCTGTATTGCAAGATAGCCTCAGATAATTCAGATGTTTGCGTTCCCCTGCTTTTCAGCTTGAGGAAAATTCGTCCCTTCATTATAGCAGATTCGGGGGGTCAACTTCCACAATCCAGCCACGCAGCGGCAGCCCCTGCAAGAGCGGCACTGGGTTTGGACCACGCAAGATGATTTGCCAGCGGAAGCGACCATACAGCTTCCGTGTATAACACGGCACCGGACCGATGAAATCAGTCTCTTTCATTCCCAGGCTTATGATTTCCTCGCTGAGGATGTTGGCTAGCTCCCGGGCAACGCCTTCGCACTTGGCTTCGTTGGTATGCCGATATTCCAGCCGTACTAAGCGCGCAAAGGGTGGGTAGGAAAGCTCTCGACGCTGTGCAAGCTCCTGGCGGTAGAAACCTTCAAAGTCGTGCTTTGAGGCGGCTTGGATGACGTAATTCTGTGGCTCATAAGTCTGCAAGATTACTTTGCCGCCCAGCGGACTGCGTCCAGCACGTCCGCTCACCTGGGTGAGTACCTGGAACGTGCGCTCGGCAGCGCGATAGTCAGGCAGCTTGAGGCCCACTTCTGCCAAAATGATGCCAACCAACGTGACCAGCGGCAAGTCTAAGCCTTTAGCCAGCATCTGCGTGCCGATGAGGATGTCGGCGTGGTGTGCGCTGAAGTGCGAGAGGATGAGCTCGTGGGCATCTTTCGTCGTGGTGGTTTCAGCATCCCAGCGTAAAATGCGCGCCTCTGGAAAGGCTTTGCCAACCAATGCCTCCAACCGTTCGGTGCCAATGCCCATCTGGCGGATTTGCTTGCTGCCGCAATGTGGGCATTTGGTTGGCATTTTGCGGGAGTAGCCACAGATATGGCAGAGCAGACCGCCGCGATCGCGATGGTAAACCAAGGGGGTGAGATCCCGCGGGCAAGTGATCGCTTCACCACACTCGCGGCAAAATACATAAGTGGCGCTCCCTTTGCGGTTGAGGAAGAGAATCGCCTGCTGGTTATCCGCCAACACCTGGCTGAGGGCGCTTTGCAGTGAACGCGAAAGCACATGAGAGTTGCCGCTGGTCAGCTCCGCGCGCATGTCCACCACCTCAACGGGAGGCAGGTCCAAGGAGAGTAGAGCTTCGCCTGCTGGGAGCTCTGGCAATTGAATGTGCAGCTTTGCGGCTTGCTGCTCTATGGCTTGGCGGTGTGCCAAGATGCGCCGCGGCATCTCGAGCAAAGTCCATATCCCGCGCTGTGCCTTGTAATACTGGGTGATGCGCGGGGTGGCACTGCCTAAAATCAAGTTGGCATTGCAAATTTGTGCATAAGCTTCGGCTGTCTCGACAGCATGATAAAAAGGCTCACGGTCGGTCTGGTCGTAAGATTCATGGTCGCACTCGTCCAGCACAATTAAGCCTAACTTAGGCAGCGGCACAAAAAGCCCGCTGCGTGCCCCCACGATGACCGAAAGGTCACCTTGACGTGCGCGCCGCCAGGTATCATAGAGCTCGCCTTCGGAGAGTTTGGAGTGATACAGCCCCACTTGGTTAGGGAAGCGCGCCATATAACGCCGCACAGCTTGCGGGGTCATCGAAATTTCTGGCACGAGAATAAGGGCTTGTTTGCCCTGGGCTAACACCTGCTCTACCGCCCGCAGGTATATTTCCGTCTTGCCAGAACCGGTCACGCCATGCAGCAAAACGGGTTTACTTTCTGGCTTGCCCAGTAAAGGTGCGATCTGATCCCAAACTTGCTGCTGATCGCTGGTAAGTGTGGGCGGCTCTGTTAGCGTGGCTTCGATTTTTTCCAGCGGGTCGCGCCAAACTTCAGTTTCGTTGAAGTGCAGGTATCCTTGCTCTGCCAAGGCTTTGAGGTCTGTGTAAGAAGCGCCGGTTTGTGCATAAATCCAAGAGAAATCTACCGGGAAGGCTTCCTGCGCCAGCAGCTGTAACACTTTGAGCCGGCGCTCACCGCTCTCGGTGCGCTGGCTAAGTGCTTGGGCATCTAAGGCAGCCACAGCTTGAGGAGGGATGGAAAGCTGGGCTGTGCGCACGGTTTTCGGGCTAATGCGTGCTGGGAGGAGTATATTTTCGGTCCTTACCCAACCGTTCTTCCGCAAGGTATCCAAGCTGCGGCGCCATTCTAGCTTTGGCAGGGCGCGCTCGATCTGCCCAGCGCGTAAGGGACCCCGCGCTTTGAGCAGCTTGAGGATGCGCTTCTGCAAGGGAGGGAGATCTGCTGGTGGTTCATCAAAATCGCGCACGAGCGTAACAAGCTGATCCGCGCGCTGGGATAAGCCATTAGGGATCATGAGGTTCACACACGCACCCAATGGCGCAAAGGTCTCATCAGCTAACCACTTGGCAAGGGCTAATTGAGCTGGCGTGAGTACTGTATCTTCCGAAATGAGCTCTTGGATCTCTAAAACATCGGGCACTTCTGGCTGGTCAATCAAGGCAAGCACTACGCCTTGTACCACCTGCTTGCCAAAAGGCACGATGACTAAACAGCCAGGCTGGAGTTTGCCTTGCAGATCCTCGGGGATGGCATAATGGTAGCTGCGATCGATGCGCGCCAGGTTGATGCTGACATCCGCAAATCGAGGAGCTTGTTTTGATATGGGTGTATCCATTAGGGAACGATGATAATCAAGTATTCCGCTGAAAAAGACATGCCATCTTCTTTTAATTCCTCGGGAATGGGCTGGCTTGCTGTAAGGTAATTTGCCCACGCAATTGCTACGTCGCTCTGCCCGAGTAAGATATTAAAGGCGTCAAATTCAAAAAATGGTTGCAAACGCGCCGCTTGTGCACTAATGCGGGACATATCTAAAACGGCTTGAGTCCATGTATCTGGAGGCAAGATGACGGGGTGATGCGCCAGGATAATGACCTCATCGGGCAAGTCTGCGAGCAGCCGCTCGAATTCACTAAGCAATAAGTCGTCAAACAACTCCACGCGCTGCTCATACGGTAGCTGCCAATCCTGATGGATGCGCCAAGGCTCAAAGACGGCATCGGAATTCTGACTGCGCACCGAGATATATGCCGAGCCGTCTGCAGGCAGCGCGCTAATAGGTACATCTTTGCCAAAGTATCCCGTCAGTACCAGGCGGGTTTCAATTGGTAGTTGGTTGTAGGTATGCGAGACGCGCAGGTAATATACGGTCACATCCTGATCGAGGATGCGTAAGGTTTCATGGTGGATGCCGCGATCTAGCAGTTGAAAAGCTACCGTGGCAGAAAGGCTCAGCAGGCTGCCATCATTGCCAGTTTCCTTGCGGCTGATGTAATAGTAGCTCCAATCAACCGTCCTTGCGCCGCCTGCTGTGAGCGGGAAAAGTGTGGCAACACGCGGCGGGATGGGCGTTGGGGTGAACGTAGGGGTGGCGCTAGGCAGGGGAGTAGGCGAAGGCGTGGGCGTGTTCGTGGGGGAAGAGGTCACCGTGGGTACTGGGCTAGGGGTATATGTTGAGGTTGGCGTAGCAGTATTAGTTGGCAGTGGCGTTGGGCGTGCCGTTGGGCGCCCTTCAAAGCGCGGCTGGCAGCCAGCAGCAATCAATAAAACCGACACCAGCAAAGCGATGCTTATGCGGTGTAGCTTGGAACAAGAGCGGCGCACAGTTACCACCGCTCAAGCTGTTTTAGTGATGAGTGCTGACCCATACCCGACGACCGAACTCGTATCATGCGTCACGGCGGCTGAAGTTCGGTGATCTGCAACGATCACGCCGTCTGCGCCGAGTTCGCGACAAGCGAGCAGCGCCGTTGCAATCGGTGCCAAACCACAAGCTTCGCCTTCGCCACGCGCGTTCAAGCGATAGAGCTCTGCGACGTCCATTGCCTCCAATGCCTTGAGAATGCGGCTATCCATCTGGTTGGCTCGGCTCTCCGTGTGATAGTGTGAGAGATCACTGGAAGCAACCAACAAGGTATGTTCTTCTGCTGGTAAGCTGCGCATATAGGCTGCAATGGCATCTGCCAGCCCGCGCACCAGCTCTGGGGATTGATCTACGAGCATCAAGGGCACGAGGGAGAAGCCCTTAGGCAGCACCACCTGCAAGAAAGGCAGCTCGATCTCCAAGGAGTGTTCGCGGTCACGGCGGACAGGGGTAACCGCGATGCCAGTGCTTGTACTCAGGAGCTGCTGGATAACGCTCAGCGCTTCGCGATCCACAGGCACAATGCCCAATGGGGTAGCATAAGCCTCGTGACCAGTAGTGAGCAGGGGCTCGCGGTAGTATTGGTGGGAGGGTGAAAGCGCTATTACGCGGTGGTAGTCTTTGCCGATGAGCGCTTTGAAGGCGTGGGCGGCAGTGAAGCCAGAATAGATGATGCCGGCATGCGGCACGATTACGCCGAGGATCTCGCCTTGCACTTGTGGGGCTTTAGCAGCTTGGAGGAAGCTTTCGATGAGCTGGCGCAGTTCGGTCGGCTCGCCTGGATACCAGGTTCCAGCGATGGGTGAGGGTCGGATATCACGGTATTGCTGTGTTTCCATAGATTTATTTTAGCACAGCAGCATCATAGAAATGTTAAAATATTCAGTAAGATTGGCACAAAGAAAATACAGAAATTTGATAAAAAATTTATGGAGTTGATTCTCAAATAGAATAGAACCTGTTCAAGCCGAGGTAAAAAATGCCAAATCTCTATTGGAAACATGAAGCTTCTACAAAAAACATTCCGGTTAAAGATTTTACCAGTGAACGTGATTTTGAAGAATATGTTTTTAAAAATCAAGATTTACTAGGCGATATTATCATCATCTATCGTCAAATTCGCCCAGGCACTAGGCAAGGCATTCCTGATATGTTAGGTGTCGATCCGGATGGCAACATATGCCTTATTGAGATGAAAAATGTTCAAGTAAGCGAAGATGTCCTTCCGCAGGTATTAGGCTATGCAGTATGGGCGGAGACAAATCCTGATTCAATCAAAGCAATTTGGTTAGAAGCAAAAAATAAACCAGAAGACATAAACATCGACTGGGACTCTATTCAAATAAGGATTATCATCATTGCACCATCATTTAATCCTAATGTTCTTCGCATGTCTTCCAAAATAAACTACGCTGTCGATTTGATTCAAATTCAACGGTTTTCAGATGAGAACGATGAATTCATCTTGGTAGAAGTATTAGAGGATACTAGTTACAAAAAAGCTATTACAACAAAACCTATGGGAGACTATTCCTGGGAATACTATGAAAAAAATCGTGGCAAAGAAGCTACTGCAGATTATAAGAAAGTTGTTGATGCGTTAGAAAATTTTGTTAAAGAGCAAAAATGGAATTTAAGTCAAAATTTTACTAAAAATTATATTGGATTTAAATTAGGCAACACTATAGTATTTTCCGTTAATTGGGACAGCCAACAAAAATGGAGACTCCATTTGAAAATCCCAGAAGAAGTTGCCAAAAAATATAAAGGTCAAAACTGGGAATTTCAGATATATGATAAATCCTTCAAAGAAGCTATTTTTAAGACTAGATCAAGAAATTTTGAAGAGATTGATGAACTTAAAGACTTACTAATATTAGCTTATAAAAACATTTCTGGAACGAATAAATAGAAACGTACATAGGGAACGCTTTTTTTCCTGATTTCTACGTCAATCATCTAAGAGATATTACTGCAGAAAATCCCAGGGGTTGACGCGTCCAAACTCATCGCTGCGCAGCTCAAAGTGCAAGTGCGGGCCACTGGAACTGCCCGTGCTGCCCACCGTGCCAATCACATCCCCCTGGTAAACTTCCTGACCGCAGCTTACCTCCACGGTGCTGAGATGGGCATAGAGCGACTGCCAGCCCTGCCCGTGGTCAATCACGACCATCTCCCCGTAGCCCCAGTCATTCCAGCCGGCATAGACCACCACGCCGTTATCCGCGGCATGCACCGGTTCACCCATCTCCCCGAAGATATCAATGCCAAAATGGTTGGCATCGGGGTCGTAGTCATAACCGGTGAGGTAGTGATTCGCAACCGGCCAAGTGAAGATGAGCGTGCCCATCACGCCATCGTAGGAGCCGGTGCAGGCGCCAGGACCGACGTTCACGGCTGTGGCTGGGTTTTCGCGCGTGATGCGCGGGGTGCGCCAATCGGGGAACTCGCCCTTGCCGCCCGGGATTACCAGCAGCGTACCTGGGGCAATATTGGGGTTAGCATAGTCGCCAATCGTGGCTGCGCTGAGGTGATTAGCAGGGTAGTTGATAATATCTTCTGGCGTAACGCCATAATACTCCGCTACGCCGTTCAAGCCTTCGCCGGCGCTCCAGCGATGCAGCGTGCCATCCACCGGTAGGATAAGCAGCTCCTGACCGGCATAAATCATGTGCGGGTCATCCCCTAAGGTGTAGCGGTTACCCCACAAGATTGTTTCGGGCTTGAGCTCGAACTTTTCTGCAATCGAAAAGAGGGAATCGCCAGGCTGGATGGTGTAAGTGATGATCTCGGTGCGCGGCAGTGCAGGCAAAATGGTATGCAGCGAAATCTGCCGGTCAATGGCAGTGTCGCTCTCTGCCATCACAAACGCAGGAACGGCGAGCGCTGCATTCGCACCTTCCGTGACCGGTGCCGAGCGCAGCTCTGCGCTGGCAGCACCACCGCTGGGGCTGGCGTAAAAGCGCCCCATGATTAACACAACACCCACCAAGAGCAGCGCTGTAAAAACCACTGAGCCTAAGCGGGCTACGCGTTTATCTAAGCCCAGATTGACCAACCGCTGCCAAAGCTTGGCAAGGAAACTGCTG
>BAABOD010000038.1:0-12357 GCA_040371255.1 Anaerolineaceae bacterium
TAGAGCAGGCTCGGGCGGATTCGACCAAAAACATGCTCTTGGAACCGGTGAATCTTAAAGTACTGCTCCAAGACGTCGTGCGGCAAGCAAAGCTGCTGAGCGAAGACCGACAAATTAGCCTTGACGTCCCTGACGATTTGAGCGTGATGGCAACCAGAGATTCTTTAAAGCAAGTAATGCTCATCTTGGTTGATAACGCTATCAAGCATTCCCAGCGTGATATTGTGCTCGAAGCGCAGCGGGTGGAGGATGAAGTGGAAATTCGGGTCATCGATTATGGTAAGGGTTTATCACCTGAAGAATTAACCCACGTTTTCGAGCGTTTTTACCGTGCCGATCGCCTCAGCGGCAACGGTTTTGGTTTGGGGCTTTCTATTGCTAAAGGCTTGGTAGAAAACATGAATGGGCAAATTAGTATGGCGAGCATCGTGGGAGTGGGCACCACGGTTACGCTCAGATTCAAAGCAGCAGAGCGCTTGGGAGACAGAATCTAAACCCTTGAAAAGTTGCCTTTGCGCATAGTAGCTGCCCCTCATGATAAAATACCCCATGAACTAATCTCACCTTAGACACATGGAGTAGGAGGTTACTTTGGCTAAGATTACGCATGTGATTAAGCGCAATGGTGCGGTTGTGCCTTTCACCCCGGAGCGCATCACCAACGCCATTTACCGTGCGGCTGTGGCTGTGGGCGGGCGCGACCGGAAAACTGCTGAAGAACTATCGCGCCAGGTGGTGGTGCTGCTTGAGGAAACTACGCCAGATGGCGTGTACCCCAACATCGAGCAGATTCAAGATTTGGTCGAGAAAGTACTCATCGAAAATGGGCATGCCAAAGTGGCGAAGGCTTATATACTCTACCGGGATGAGCGCGCCCGTCAGCGTGAAAAGCGCCTAGAGCCTGGTCAGAGGCCTTCCAGCAATATCCCTTGGGCAAAATTGTGGAGCATCTTAGATTGGGCTTGCAGCCACGAGGTGCACACGGTCAAACTCCTCAACGAGCATATACGTCAAGGCAGGCTGAACGAAATTGTCACGGCAGCGGAGGCAGCCTACCATGAAGACGTTGAGAATGCTGCTAATTTGATCCTTGGGCGGCATGGCGAAGTGCGTTTGGTGTTTATTGCTGGACCTTCCTCCAGTGGTAAGACGACGACGACTATTAAGCTCGGTGAGCACTTAGCCAAAGCCGGCTTGCGCTTGGTCACCTTGAACGTGGATAATTACTTCCATGATTTGGAGATGCACCCCAAGGACGAATTTGGGGATTATGACTTTGAAACCCCGCAAGCACTCGATTTACCCCTGATTAATCAGCACTTAACCGCGTTGCTAAATGGACAGGAAGTTCAGCTTCCATACTACGACTTTAAGACCGGCAAACGCAGTGAGAAAACAACCCCAATGAAGCTGGAAAGCAATGAAATTATCCTAATCGACAGCCTGCACGGGCTATACCCTGATATGACCAGTTCTGTGCCAGAAGAGATGAAGTTTAAACTCTACATTGAACCGTTGCTGCAGCTCAAAGATAATGAAGGACGTTATGTACGCTGGACCGATATCCGTCTGATGCGGCGTATGCTGCGCGACGCAGTGCATCGCGCTTATGACCCCACCCAGACCTTGCTGCATTGGCATTATGTGCGCACCAGCGAGCTGCGCAACATCATACCGTACGTGAATACAGTCGATACGATTATCAATAGCGCCATGCCTTACGAACTCCCGCTCTATAAGGCTAAATTGGAGAATGAATTTGCCCGCTGGGCGGAAGAATACAAAGATGACCCGCTCCACCAAGATGCCTACGAGCGCGCGGAACGCGTGCATCAGCTTTTCGAGGAGATCGACGCTGTCGAGGATGACAGCATCGTGCCAGAAAACTCCGTAATCCGTGAATTTATCGGTGGGGGGATTTATAGGTATTAATTTTTAGCGCAGACGATAAAGAAAAAAACAGCGAAAGGATCCCCTTTCGCTGTTTTAGCTTTGGATTACGGGGGGCAAGGCGCCGAGTAACCCTCAAAATGCCCGCCATAGGGAATGTTATCCATGGAGTAGAGGTAGTTTCCTTGCTTATCGTAACAGGTGTAAGCGTAATAGCAGCGGCCGTCGTAAATGCGGAATTCTGCTTCACAATCGACCGGGATGTATCTTGGATCAGTGCCAAACTCAGTGTAATAAACTTGCTTATAAACTTCCTGTGTGAGGGCTTCATCCGCATAAAAGGTAAATTCCATATAAGACTGATCCCATTCCGTAAAATCGCTCAGGCATTCCATGTGATAGGGATAAGTGGGATCAGGGTCGCAAACAATTTCGTGTGTACCTTCTACTAAGCCGTACACTCTATCTGGAACGCGGGAATTCAGGAAATAAAAGTGCGTCTGATCACCGTCGATCCAACCCTTATAATAATTGAATTTTTCTGAAAACCCTGGAAAGGGGATGAGGGTGAAGGTTGGCGTCGGCATTGGTGTATCAGTGGGAGCTAAGGTTGGGGTACTTGTGCTTGTACTGGTAGGCGTATAGGTAGGTTCAGGCGTGGCAGTCGGCGTTGGTGGCATGGTGGGCGTAGCTGTGGGCAGCGCGGTCGATTGTGTGGCACAGCCGGCTAAAAGGACGGCAGTAAAGAGGATTAAGATTAGGCGTTGAAATTTCATAATATTCTCGAAAATTGGAAAATTTTATCTAAGGAGTAAGCACGCTTCTCCTTTAATTACAAGGAACAGTGTAACCCTGAAATTCATTCCAAACTTTGGGAAGGTTATCACGGGAATAATAAAGCCCACAGGTATCATAGCAAGTGTGGGAATAATAACAGCGACCATCGTAGAGGCGGTATTCGGATTCGCACCATACGTCCTTGCCTCGGTCCGGGCAGTCGTTAGCGTGATGATAAACAATATCGTTTATCAAGCCAGTATAAAAAACTTGCGAGAAAATAGGATGCAAGCGGGCTTCGTCGGTATAGAACGTGAAGGTCATTGCGTCTTCCCCAAAAATCTTAGCATCGGCGGTACATTGCATGTGATATGAGTAGAGCGGGTCCGGACTGCATACGAGGTCGTAGTCACCAGCTTTGGCATACAGCTTGTCAGTTATATTTGCTTGGAGAAAGTAAAAATAAGTCTCGTTTTCATAATTCCAAGCACGGTAAAGGCGGAATTCTTTGGGGAATCCAGCAAAAAACACATCGGTCTGTGTAGGGGTAGGTGTTGGGGTGGGTTTATCGGTTGGCGTGAAAGTTGCGGTAAGGGAAGGCGTCATGCTGGGCAGCGGAGTGAAAGTGGGGCTGGGTGCGAGCGTAGGTGTGCTCGTTGGGCTGGGGGTAGCGGCGCTGCAGGCAGAAAATGCAACGTTCGCGCATAAAAATATAAGTACAATTTCTTTCAATCTTCTCACGCGGTATATCTTCTTCATAGGCATTATCACACCGAGCCTCGGGTGAAGCTCGGTAAGCACAATATTTTACTCCGATTGACGGTTAAGTGAGCATAACACTTAGGCTTCAGATGAAATTTGTCGTTTATTGGCAACGGTAGCACCCTAAAAAGAGATGCCTGAGATGCACTTCACTGACTCAATTCCTATGAGGTATGGGTTATTTCAAACTTTTCTGGTTAAAATGCTATAATTTGCGCTGAAGTTAAGGTATGCTTTTTGATCATGGATTAAACCGGAGGAGGTTTTTATGATTGCCGAACTCATCAAAGAAGCTGAACAGCGCATGCAAGTGACGCTCGACGTCCTGGAGGAGGATCTAACGGCTATCCGCACAGGAAGAGCTTCTCCCGCGCTGATTGAGAAGTTGCCGGTGGAGTATTACGGCTCCACCCTGCCGCTCATTCAACTGGCGACCATCAGCGTGCCAGAGTCACGCCAGCTGCTCATCCGCCCTTTTGATCCATCCTCTCTCAAAGCCATAGAAAAAGCGATCTTAGCTTCGGATCTGGGCTTAACCCCTAATAACGATGGTAAGTCCATCCGCCTGAATCTGCCAGCTCTTACGGAAGAGCGCCGGCGTGAACTGGTGAAGGTGGTCAATGCCCGCCTTGAGGAGTGCCGTGTAGCGGTCCGTAACATCCGCCGAGAAGTCATCAAGAACCTCAGAGACCTTGAGAAGGAAAAAGAAATTTCCGAAGATGAGGAAAAACAGGCGGAAGACGAATTGCAGGAGCTCACGGATGCAATGATGGAGAAGATCGAGCAAATTGGTGAGCACAAAGAAAAAGAAATACTCGAGATATAGCGCATGACAGCAGAAAACCAAAATATAAAAATTCCCACCCACGTGGGGTTGATCATGGACGGCAATGGCCGCTGGGCAACGCAACGGGGGCTACCGCGACTGGCTGGGCATAAAGCTGGGGTAGAAAATGTGAAGCCCACCGTCCTGGTTGCCAAAAAGTTTGGCATCAAATACTTGACTTTTTACGCCTTCTCCACTGAAAACTGGAAGCGCCCCCAGGATGAAGTCAGTGGGATTATGAACCTGCTCTCCATTTTTATTGATAAAGAAGTAAACAATTTACACAAAGAAGGTGTACGCATCCTACATATTGGGCGCCGCGAGCGTTTGGACCAAGGATTGCGTAAAAAAATTGAAGGAGCCATTGATCTCACTAAGGATAATACAACTATCACGGTCCAGATGGGCTTGGATTACGGCGGCAGGGATGAAATTGCCCAAGCGGTGCGTAAAATTGTCGCATTTGGCGTTACCCCCGAAGAGGTAACTGAGGAGCTTATCAGCCAAAACCTGTATACTGCCGGTATCCCCGACCCAGACCTCATCATTCGCACCAGTGGTGAGATGCGCACGAGCAATTTTCTCATCTGGCAAAGTGCTTATTCTGAATGGATCTTCCCCGAAACCTATTGGCCGGATTTCACGGAGCAGGTTTTCTGGCAGATGCTCGTGGAATACAGCCGGCGCGACCGCCGCTATGGCGGGTTGAGCCAAGCCTAAAAACTCGCTTATGTCAGGAACGCGCGTTAAGTCTGCTTTAGTTTTCGTGCCGCTGTTATTGCTGGTTTCTTGGTTGGACAGCATTGTCTATTTCCTTTTCATCTTGGTTATGTTGGGGATTGGAGCGTGGGAATATTGGCGGCTGCTCAAGACGCTGGGTTACGACGTGTCTTTCCCGCTGATGCTCGCCGGCGTGGAACTGCTGCTCGTCCTGCGGCAGATAAGCGGCTTTGCTGCCAACGAATGGGGGTTACTCGCGATCTTGTTGGGCTCTGCCATTTTTAGCTTAGTGCGCTACAGCAAAATCGAAGCCCAAGCTGTGCTGACCTTTGGGCTTCACGTCTCGGGTATATTATATTTGGGCTGGTTAGGCGGGTATTTCCTCTCGCTCGCGGCGCTGCCCAAGGGCAACTGGTGGGTGATGGTCACCTTCGCGCTGGTATGGATGGCGGACCTGGGCGGATATATCTTTGGCACGAAGTGGGGAAAGCATAAGATGAGCCTGCGTTTGAGCCCCCGTAAAACCTGGGAGGGCTACCTTGGCGGGGTGATTTTTGGGGTCGGCAGCGGGCTGCTGCTGAGTTGGTTGCTGCGACCGGTGCTGCCGGCGCTCGTCCTCTGGGAAGGGGCGCTGATGGGACTCGTGCTGGCACTGATCACGCCGTTTGGTGACCTTTTTATCAGCATGCTCAAACGGTCAGCTGGCGTGAAAGATAGCGGCACGCTCATCCCTGGGCACGGCGGCATCTTGGACCGTGCCGATACCTGGTTGTGGGCTATGATGTTAGGCTACTACTTGGTGCTGGCTTTTGCCTGAGGATAGCATACGTTATAAAGATAATGAGTTGGTTTATTCATTGCCAGAAGGTAGGGAAAAGTCTAACAAACGCATTAACTCAAGCTGGCAATTATGGCGTTTTGGTATGAACCGATATTGTTGAGCGATAGATATTTTTGCGAACGAGAAGGAAAATGGTGAATTATGCAGTGTGAACTCAGTCATAAAGTTTATGCGCTTAGTGAACCGGACGAACGACGCAGAAGGTACGAACATCTGCGCGAAAGCCATATCGCACCACTTACAGATTATGTGGAGGGCTTGCGGAAAACCTCAGGCTATGACCAAAAGATACCTACTTCGACCCTTATGATGGAGGAATCAACGCTAAACTGTTGTTCTTGCTTGAAACGCCTGGACCAAAGGCTGTTTTTTCTGGATTTATCTCCCGTGATAATCCAGATCCGACTGCACGAAATATGACCCAGCTACTTGCAGAATGTAGAATACCACCCCAAGAGACAGTATTATGGAATATTGTGCCCTGGTATGTTGGTAGTGAGGGGCGAATAAGACCGGTCAATCAAGAAGATATAAATTGTGGAATTCAAGCTCTGAAATCTTTGCACCCTCTGCTACCTAATATTCGAGTGGTTGTCCTGGTAGGTCTTAAAGCTCAGAGATCACAGTCAGCAGTTGAAACCCTTTTTCAAACCCATGTATTATCTTGTCCTCATCCAAGCCAACGTGTCTTGATTAGGTGGCCGGAAAAACGCGAAGAGATCAAATCCGTTTTCCGCCAAGCGCTTGAAATATCTTTAAGCATGGGATGAAAGCTTGGGCAGTCGGGGTGAAGGATAGCCGCACGCTCATCCCAGGGCACGGCGGCATCTTGGACCGTGCCGATACCTGGCTGTGGGCGATGATGCTGGACTACTACTTGGTGCTGGCTTTTGCCTGAGGCTGCCCTTATTTATTGAGACAATACATTGGTCTATTCAGTGTTGACTACAAGATTAATCTTATTAGGGTATAATTATTTCTAGAGGTGTGCCATGAAGGCTGAAGACGTGCAAATGCGCGAACTGCGTATGTGGCGGGTCTTTGGCGGGTTGACGATGGGTTTAGTTGTTGCTGCCATCATTAAAGCCTTAGCGCGCCAAGGAATGGATTCCCTGCAGTTTGCCTGGTGGTTCTTAGGGAGCTTAATAGGGCTCTGGTTCATTGCCCTCCCTTTAGTTTACCTGATCGACATCCGCCCGCACAAAAAACAGGCGCGTGAGGAAGACAACACTAAAATAGAACAAATTTAACTGCATTCATTTTGCTATGAAAATAAGAAAAATCCTGCTTGAGGAATTTATTCGAGCGATTATTATTGGATATATATCAATTGGAGCGCTGTCCCTATTCTACCGGAGTGGCATCCTAAGCCTTAAAACAACCTATCTAATTGTAGGTGCCTTGATGGCAATTTCTTTTGTGAGTTTAACCATCGTAAGAATCCGCACCGGGCACTTGCTTATGGTTCAAGGAGCGTTAGGATGGAGCATTTTCGCTGCTATCATGTATGCATTAGCATTAACTTTCATGAGCGTTGGGGTGGTATTGGGCCAAGCGGAGATCTTATTATCCAACGGTTTCTGGTCCGTTGCTGCTTGGGTAATACTGCCAGGTCTCGTTGCTTGGCTTGGCTATAAATCCAGCGAGAAGCACCCACCACAAAATTAGAGGGCATGCAGGATTTGCCTTATCAGATCGAGTTATCCCTTTTTCAGGCGCAATTTTTGAACATGTCCTCAATTTATCACCCAGCCAAGGCAGCGTCCACAATCTCTCGCGCCTCGGCTTGGATGCGCTCTAAATGCTCCACGCTTCGCAGGCTTTCCGCGTAAATTTTGTAGATATCCTCAGTGCCTGAGGGGCGCGCAGCAAACCAGCCGTACTCCGTACTCACCTTTAGCCCGCCAATCGGTGCGCCATTGCCCGGGGCTTTGGTTAGCTTGGCGGTGATCGGGTCGCCAGCCAGCACGGTGGTTTTGACCATCTCGGGCGAGAGGTTTGCCAAGATGGCTCTCTCGCGCGCACCGCTGGGGGCATCCATGCGGCTATACCAGGTACGGCCCAGCTCGCTTTCGAGCGCTTGGAAGTGCTCGCCAGGGTCCTTGCCCGTGACAGCCAAGATCTCAGCTGCCAGCAGATCCAGAATGATGCCGTCTTTATCCGTCGTCCAGACCTTGCCATTCTTGCGCAAGTAAGAAGCCCCGGCGCTCTCCTCCCCGCCAAAGCCCAAGGAACCATCCAATAAGCCAGGGACAAACCACTTGAAGCCAACCGGCACTTCATACAGTAGACGCCCGATTTTCTGTGCCACTTTATCAATGAGCACGCTGGAGACCAGCGTTTTACCTACCTGCGAAGAAGCATGCCACTCGGGGCGGTGCAGGAAGATGTAGAAAATCGCCACTGCCAAGTAGTGGTTGGGGTTCATCAAGCCCAGGCTGCGCGTAACAATGCCATGCCGATCGTAATCAACATCATTGCCAAAGGCGATGTCGAATTTATCCTTCATCGCGACCAGGTTTGCCATGGCATATGGGCTGGAGCAATCCATGCGGATTTTGCCGTCGTGATCGAGGGTCATGAACGAGAAGGTTGGGTCGATACGCTTGTTGACGACCTCCAAGTTGAGGTGGTAGCGCTCCGCCATTGGCTCCCAATAAGCTAAACCCGAGCCGCCCAATGGGTCCACGCCTATGTGAATGCCGGAAGAAGCAATGGTTTGCAGATCCACCACATTCTCCAGGTCAGAAACATAAGGTGTGATCAAGTCAATGGCATGCGTGGTCTCGGCTTTGAGGGCTTTCTCGAAAGGCAGGCGTTTTACCGCTTTTAAGCCGTCACGGATAATCTCGTTGGCGCGGGCTTGAATCCACTTGGTAGTATCGGTATCGGCTGGGCCGCCATTAGGCGGATTATATTTAAAGCCGCCGTCCTCAGGTGGGTTGTGCGAGGGCGAAATCACCACGCCATCCGCTTGGATGCCTGGATGGGCGGCATTATAGGTGAGGATGGCATGCGAGATTACCGGGGTGGGGGTATAGCGCATGCCGGCGTGGATCATGAGCTCAACACCATTGCCGGCAAATACCTCAAGGGCTGTGTTGTGGGCTGGCTCCGAAAGGGCGTGGGTATCCATGCCCATGAAGAGCGGTCCGTGGATACCCGCCATTTTGCGATACTCAGCGATAGCCTGGCTGATAGCCAGTACGTGATCTTCATTAAAGCTGCCAGTGAGTGAGGAACCGCGGTGCCCAGAGGTGCCAAAAACCACCGCTTGGGCTGGGTTTTGGGGGTCAGGATGCAAGGTGTAATAGGCAGAAACGAGGCGTGGGATATTGACAAGAACCTCTAGTGGAGCAGGTTTACCGGCTAAGGGATGTGGGGGCATAGCTTCTCCTTTTTGGGCAAAGTGAGATAGGATTTCTCCTAAAATTAACCCTAAAACTGCCGAAATTCTATCATAGCCAGAGATTAAATTAAAAGGTGCAGCCTGAAAGTAGTTGCTTTCAGGCTGCTAGAGGAGGCTCGTTCTGGTTGCTTCTAACCAGAAAGGACTGAGGGTGGATTACTCGATGGCGTAATTGAGCGTGGCGGTGTAGGTTACCACAATCTGGCCTGCCGAGACAGGCACCGAGGTCTTTAAACCTTCAGCGCCTCCGCCCATGCCATAGCCATAGTAAGGCTGCGTATATGTTGGGGTGCTGACGTCAATCGAAAGGATTTGCCCAAGCGTAACACCAGCGACGGTAGCTACGGATTTTGCCTTGGCTTCAGCGTCCTTAATAGCTAATTCGCGGGCTTGCGCAAGCACGGTCTCTTTATCGGCAATATCGAAACTAATTCCATAGATGTTATTGGCGCCAGCGCTAATGGCTGAATCTAATAATTTGCCTAATTTGGTTAAATCGCGTACAGTGATGTAGACGGTATTATCGACCACATAACTGGTCCCCACAGGCTGACCCATGTTGTCGTAACGGGTTTGGGGATAGACATTGAAGTTGGTGGTCTGAATATCCTTGGCTTCAATGCCCTCAGCCTTCAATGCCTCGGTTAGTTTAGTGGCTTGGGTATTATTGGCTTCCAATGCGCTGCTCACGTCCTCAGCTTCGCTATGTACACCGATGTTGATATAGGCGATATCGGGCACCACAGCCACTTCTCCCGAACCACTTACACGGATGTAACGCTCTGATGTGGGGGATACGCCTTGGGCTTCCATTAGACCGCAAGCTGAAAGCAGTACTGCACCTACTAGCAGAGTTCCAATGATAAAAATAGTTTTCTTCTTCATGGTAAATCTCCTTGATACCTTTGTTTATACCATAACGTTATATGTGCAAAAAATGTTCCCATTATGCGATGAAAAAGAGTTCTATAGAAAGGATTAACTCTGATTGCGCCGGTCTCCAGACCGAGCGCGAGCTTAGGTCCCCTGCGCTCGGTACCCTACGGGCAGGCAACGCACTCAAGAGACCGGCGCAATCTGAGATTGGTTTTCGCGGGACGTGGCTGCAACCCAAATCGTTACTCTAATTTGGCGGGCAAACCCAGTGCGCATTGGTTATAATTACCTGCGGGGTTCAGTTCACAACCTCTCATAAGGGATCATGCCAGTTAATTATCATCAAATTGAAAGCCGTTTACCCGAGTATGGCAAGCGCATGAAGGAATTCGAGACTGCGCTGGCGCAAGCCGAGCAAGCTCTCTGGGAACAATTCACCCGCCTGGATGAAGACGTCGCTGCGCTGCGTGCTAAAATCGAAAAAGCAGAAGCACAGCTGCGCCGCTTGTATTGCGCCAAGCCGGTCTCTGAGCCATTACTGACACATAAAGTCGCACCGCTGCCTCCTGTGGGTTATACGCTCATCGCAGCAGACGGCTCGCAGATTGTGCCTAACCGCCATCGCCCCGTCCAGTTTGGAGTCATCAATGTGGGCTTGATTCAGGCGCGTTTGGGCAGCGGCAATCCGCCTGAGGTCAGCATCCAGAGCACTTTGCTCGATCCGGAGGAGCTCCTCAACCCTGAAGGCAACCTGATTGGGGAGGATGAGGTTGCCCTCTATCGCGATTTTGCTGAGCGGCGGGCTTTGCTAGAGGCAGCTCTTGCGGCTCAAGCGCCTGTGATTGCACTCACGGACGGGCTTTTGGATATTTATCAGCAATATTCTGCTCCGCAGCTTAACTTCCAAGCGGATATGCGTAAGATCCACCAACAATTAGAAGCGCGTGGCGTCATTAGCGCTGGTTATATCGACAAGCCTGGTGCAGAAATGCTCAGCCGTATGCTCGACCTGTTGCACACGCCGGAGATGGACTTGATAACTTATGATGATCAAAAACGCAGTTTGCGCGGCATTAGCGATGCGCGCTTGCTGGCTAAATTGCTCAAAGAGCCTGGAGAGCGCTCAGCGGTGTTCGAGACCGTAAGCAAAGGTGCAGCCCAAACGAGCCTGAAGGTGCACTTCTTCTATATTAATATCAGCTTGGGCAGTATGCCTTACTTGGCTCGGGTGGAATTCCCAGCATGGCTCAGTGCCCAGCCAGAGCTTGTGGACCTGCTGCATGCGGTCATATTTCAAGAAGTGCAGGTGCTGGATCGGCACCCCTACCCTTACTTGCTGCACCGCGCGCATGAGTTAGCGGTAATAACCGTGCAGGAACACGAACAAGTGGAAGCTATGCTTTTGCAGGAATATGCACGCCAGGGCTTACACGCCGGCTTGCATTCGAATAAGGATGCCAACAAACAATTGCTAAAATTCTGAGGGACGAGATGAGCGAAGAAACAAAGATTCCCATCGGGAAACTACTGCGGGCAGATAACCGCCAATTTGTGGCTGGCTGCCGCGTCAAAGAGCTAGAAACGCCTGCTTTGGGGGCGCTGTGTAAGGTGAAGCTCGAGGACGGCAGCGAGATTTTTGGACTGATTACCAATATTCAAATCAACGATGATGGCTTGGTCAAACAGCTGGTTTCCGGGCTGAGCATCCCCAGTGAATACACAGCAGATAACCGTTACAACCGCAACCTGCCAGTGGAGATTTATGTTTTGGCGGTGGGCTTTCAGCGTGCTGGCAGGCTCTACCACCGCCTACCGCCGCGCCCGCCGCTCAGCCTGGATGCGCTTTATCTGTGCGATGATGCGGAGCTGGTGCGCTTCACGAACAGCGGAGGTTATGGTTACTTCCGCCACATCCTGCGGCTGGAAGATCAACCGGTTGAAGAGCTGCTGGTGGCACACTTAGCCCAAGCCCGCGCTGCCAACGAGCTGCAAGGCAAGCCTGATTGGTATGGCGGTGCTTGTCAAGAGTTGATTACCTTGTTGCGCGATGACTACCCGCGCTTAATGAATGTGCTCAACGCCTTAGCGGAATTAGAGTGAGGGAGCCATGGCAGAACTGATCAAGCAAACATTTGAAACCAATAAACCAATCGGCTACGTGGTAGGCGGCGGGCTGGAAGCCAACCTGCAGGTGCGCCTGACCGTCCCGCCGCAGGAGGTGCAGGAAGGCGCTTTTGTGGTCATCGATAGCGGCAC
>BAABOD010000039.1:0-12342 GCA_040371255.1 Anaerolineaceae bacterium
TGCGCAAGATGACCTGCCTCAATTCCTCAAAGGCATCCTCAATATGCTCGTGGGGTTTATCGCCATAAGTGCACTCCATCAACAGGTAGTCTGCGCCTTGCGGCAGCACCGGATCCTGCAGGATGGGCGCATCATAACGGCCAATATCGCCCGAGAACCACAAGCGCTCTAGTGCGCCATCCTCCACCACGTCCACAACTACACCGGCGGAGCCTAAAATATGCCCAGCATCCAATAAGCGCACACCCACGCCTGGCACGGGTTCGAAACGCTGACCGTACCACACCGAACGGAACAGTGGAATGGTCGCCAGAGCATCCTGCATGCTATAGAGCGGCGGCATGGGCGGCAAGCCTTGCTTGCGGCGCTTTTTATTCACGTATTGCACATCCCATTCGTGAATATGTGCCGAGTCTTTGAGCATAATTTCTGCCAAATCCGCGCTGGCGTCAGTGGCATAGATTGGACCGTGGAAGCCCTGCTTGACGAGGTTGGGCAGGTTGCCGCTGTGGTCAATGTGAGAATGGGAGAGCACCACCGCATCGATGCCGGCTGGGTCAAAGGGGAAGTGCTGGTTGACGGCGTAAGTCTCCTCGCGCTTACCCTGAAAGAGTCCACAATCCAACAACAGCTTATGCCCATCGACTTCCAGCAAGTGCATCGAACCAGTAACCGTGCGGGCAGCGCCCAAAATCTGTAATTTCATTCATTTTCCTTTCTTAATATCTCCAGCAGTTCCTCTCCATAAACTTCGAAGCGGGTAGGGCTGGCTTGCATCGCCTGTTCAAGCTCTGCTTTGCTCTTGATGGGCTGGGCAGCAATATTTTCCAGCAAGTCCTTGGGCAGGATCACGCTGCTGGAGACCTTATCTTTCTGCGCCATCTGTTTGCGCCAATCCCCCAGCAGTTCGCGCCGGCGTTGAATGCTTTCATCCAAATACTGCACACGCGGGCGGGAAAGATTGCCGGGGCTTTTGCGCCAATCAGCCACCGTCTGCATGATTTGCTTGCCATAGCGACGCACTTGGCTCTTAGAGAGCGAGGGCAGCAGGTCTAACTCTTGGATGTGTTTGGGTTGGGTGGTGGCGATTTCCACCAAGGCTGCGTCGCTCATCACTTTAAAGAGCGGCACATCTTGTTTGCGCGCCAGCTCCTCGCGCAGGTGGTTCAGCTGCTGAAGCAGGCTGAGGGCTCGCGGCTTCATTCCATTGATGCCCTTTACGCGCCAGACGTCTTCGCTATGGTTTTTCATTGGCGGTGTTTGCTGAGCCAAAGCAGCACAATCCTCGAGCACCAGGTTCAGCCGTCCCGTGGCTTCCAAGCGCGGCAGCAAGTGGTCACGTAAGGGTAAAAGAAAGTGCGAATCGGATTGGGCATAGCGTAGCATTTCCGGATCGAGCGGGCGTTTGCCCCAGTTGGCGCGCTGGTATCTTTTATCAACGCTGAAGCCAAAATATTTTGTCAATAGGGTTGATAAACCTAAATTTTCCTCGCCTACCGCAGCAGCTGCGATGCTTGTATCGAAATAGTTGCCAAAAGTAAAGGCGTAATCGCGCTTGAGGCAAGTGAGATCGTAATCCCCAGCGTGAAAGACTTTTTGTATGGATGGGTTGGCAAAGACCTCGCCTAGTAGGTCGAGGGAATCAAGCGCAAGTGTATCCACGAGGTAATCCTGCGCACGAGTGGATATTTGAATCAGGCAGACGCGCTCCTGATAAGCATGCAAGCTGTTAGATTCAGTATCGACTGCGATAGCTGGCTGAGCAGCTAAGTCAGCGCACATGTGCGCAAAGCTCTCATCGTTCTCCACCACTATGGGAGCTGGCATTTCAGGCATCATCATACCGTCATTATACTGCATCGGGTTACCCAGCTCTTTGGCGGAGCCCCGAGCGGGTATAATCATCCTATTCAAAAGGAGTAAGAACATGCGTGCAGTCATTCAACGGGTAAGCCAAGCGCAAGTGCGGGTTGAAAATAAAGTCGTTGCTAAAATCGGCTTAGGCTTGGTGGTGCTGCTAGGCATTAGTCCAACTGATACCGAAGCCGACGTGCGCGAGATGGCTGAAAAAGTGGCTAATCTGCGCATTTTCGGGGATGCGCAGGGCAAAATGAACCTCTCCTGCTTGGATGTGAACGGGGAGATCATCGTGGTTTCTCAGTTTACGCTCTACGCGGATACGCGCCGTGGTCGCCGTCCTTCCTTTACGGGAGCTGCCAGCCCTGAGCTGGCTGAGCCGCTTTGTCAGCTTTTTGTGGAGACGCTGCGCATCATGGGCGTGCCCACCCAAAGCGGCGTCTTTGGCGCCCACATGGTGGTCGATATTCAAAATGACGGGCCGGTCACGATCCTGCTCGAGCAGCCCGGCGATTCACGTTCTTCCTGGAATTTCTAAGCAGGCGGCTGGTCAGTGCTTGGCTGCACTTCAGGTGATAAGTTATCCGAAACTTCGGCTCCAGGGGTTGCGTCGGTTGGCGGCACATCAACCCGTTCTTCCATGCGCACCTGCCCGCGTAAGAATGCTCCCTCTTCACTGCTGAGCGCAGTCGTAACCACATCACCCCACACTCGCCCCGTAGCACGGATTTCGAGCTTACCACAGCGGATGTTACCTTTTACCGCGCCAGCTACGATCACCGTTTCAGCTTGCAGCATTTGGCAGGTCACTTTACCCGTCTCGCCGATAACTACCAAACCTTGAATGGCAATCTCGCCTTCCATGGTGCCTTCGATGCGTACGCCGCCCTTGCCACGCAGGTCTCCCTTCCAGTTGATGCCTGGTCCAAGTACTGAGGTAACGCGTACGGCAGCGGGTTCCACGTCAAATGTCGGCGGGGATTTCTTTTTTCCTAACATAATTGGTGCATTTTTCCTTTCGGCTTCAATTATAAATCACTCGCTATCCGTAAATCGCTGCTCAAGTTCTGTAGTGTTTGCGGGTCGATTTGCCAGCGCCATGGCACCGAGCGCCAAGGCTCCGGTACTGAGTTGATCCCAACGCGTGGCTTCATTTGCAGCGCCTCAGGAGTGATGCGCACACCTTCTTCAATAAAAAGGCTTGAATCCGGCACACACAGGTCAGCCCGGTTCAGCTGTCCATCCAGCGCTAAGGCTTGAGCCAGTTTGGCAGGTCCATTGAGCCATCCATTTTCGCGATCGAGCGTCGGACGCAGTTCTTCCATCTTTTCCAGCCCTTCAGTGGGCAGTAGCCCACGGATGAGCACTGCGGCTGGTACTCCCTCTTTATCAGTAACGGCATTGAGCAGCCAGTGCATGCCGTAAGTGAAGTAAATATAAGCGTGTCCAGGCGGTCCATACATTGGCGCGGTGCGTGGTGTGAGTCCGACGCGGGCATGGCAAGCTAAATCTTCTTCGCCTTGGTAGGCTTCTGTCTCAGTGATCAGCCCAGCCAAGCGCTCGCCATTGAAAATGCGCACCAGCCGGCAGCCAATCAGCTGCGGTGCCACCTGAGGCGCTGGGCGGTCATAAAAGCTGCGCGGGAGAATCGCTCTGGGTTTATTTTCTGAGCTGTGGGTCACGTTCTATCGTCAGGCGCAAGCCGGTTTCCAGCGGGATGAGCGGCAAATAGTTGAGCTTCGCATATGCCTTGGAGATATCCGCAGCCATGCGTGAGACGCCGCCGCTTTTATGCGGGTTGTAGATTTCCTCCGGTTTTGTCTCCGTCACCTGCACAATCAAGCGCACCAGTTCTCGGACGCTGGTTTCCACGCCGCTGCCAACATTGATAATCTCTTGGTCAATGCCTTTCGCGGTCGCGGATGTGACTAAGGCATTGACCACATCATCCACATAGACGTAATCGCGTGTTTGGCTGCCATCACCATGGATCACTATGGAGCCATTGGTGAGAGCATGCTTGAGGTAGTTGGCAATCACCGGCGGATGCGCATTGGGGACGCGCTGACCAGGTCCATAGGCATTAAAGATGCGCAAACATACCGCTTCCACACCACATTGTGCCGCTATGGTTCTTACGTAATACTCTGCAGCTAACTTGGAGACGGCATAAACCGAAAGCGGGTGTACTTCAGCGCTCTCTTTGAAGGGAATTTGTTCTTGCTCGCCGTAAATCGCGCCCGAAGAGGCAAGCACCACCCGCCGCACTTTCATATCGCGGATCGCTTCCATCAGGGTAACTGTGCCACCTACATTTACGGTATCGTAATCCCGCGGGTAAAGCTGGGATTCTGGCACAGAAACCTTAGCGGCTAAGTGAAAGACACAATCGACCCTGGGTAATAGCGTCCAAAGCAGTGCTTTGTCGTTGATATCCCCGCGGACAAACTGCACTTCGGGCAGCAATTGGCTTGGGTCACCCGCGGAGGCATCGTCTATTACCAGCACCTCGTGCCCCTGACGTGCCAGCCGGTTGCTCAGCGCGGTTCCGAGAAAACCTGCCCCTCCAGTCACTAAGTAACGCATCGCTAACTTTCAATATCTCTATGTATCATGATGTGTGCGATATTTTAGCATAGATTAATTTTGTGCTGATTTGGCTGCAATGATTGTGCCGAAATAGTGAGTTTTCCGCTGCTCTAAAGGTGGCAAAACTCTTCACAGGGGATTGCGCGGGGAGAATGGCCAGAATAGACCCTGCGGGGCTTGAGTGCTTGCATGCGCGCAAGGCTCTCCTCAAGTGCTTGCCAATCTGTGGCAAGTAAGGATTGCTTGCGCGCGCGTGAATCCTGTCCAATTAAATCTCCAATGATAAGGGTGCCATCCTCCAGCCACAAGCTGGAATGCCCAGGCGTGTGGCCAGGTGTGTGATATACCTGTGCAGCTAATCCGTAGTCCGTAAGGCTCGCGCCATCCTCGAGCAGCACCTCTGGGTTGACGGGCGGAAGTGACACAAAGAAATTGGCAATGCCCAGCCCTAATGGGAAAAGATGTCCAATTCCACGGGTGATTCCCAGGTCTGAGCGGCCAGCGCGCAAAGCCTCCGCGTCTGCCGGATGCACGCCCACTGGTGCGCCTGTTTGAACATGCAGAGCGGCGGCACTGCCGTAGTGGTCATAGTGCGCATGGGTGATCCAAATGAGCTTCAGGTCGTGCCGACCCAGCGCGTCCATTGCCGCTAGGACCTTCTTTTCTTGGTTTGGCGAGCCACAATCCACCAATACCAGCCCACTTTCACTCTCAATTAGAAAGGCATAGCCTAGACCACAAGAAATGGGATGAACCTGCATTGAAACCTCGCTCAAAAATCCTATTCTGTTTCCTTTTATTCAGGTTATTGAACCTGCACACCGCGAGTCTAACTTGAGGAACATTTGAGCCTAGGAAAAATGATATGGTTATTTTTAGAACCAAGCCACACCTAAGTTGACCCTAAAAACCTCATTTTCTTCTTTGTTAGTTTCCTAATGTTCTAAAAGTTTTTTCCCGGTATTACTTATGATAAATGTAGAAACACATCCGGTTTTTGTTCTGCAATCCGTAACAAAGCTAAGGCAGGCCCGCTTGGTTTACGTCGCCCTTGTTCCCAATCTTGAACAGTACGCAAGCTCACGCCCATCATACCCGCAAAAGCTGCTTGGGACAGGTGTAATCTCTCCCTAATAACTTTGGGCGATTCTGGAACACTTAAAGTGCGAACCCGCAAATCACCTTTGCCTGCCTTATATGCCTTGATTTCACGAATGCCGTCAAGGATTTCTTGTCCAATATCACGTTTATCCATCTTCTATCTCCTTAGTAATTTTTCGTAAAATGTGGGCAGGGATATTTTCGACTTCATTTTTACTGTAAATGGTCAACAGCCAAATTTCACTATCATTTGGTTTGTAATAATAAATTATCCTCACGCCACCACTTTTACCCTTGCCTGACATTGCCCAACGAACTTTTCGGACCCCGCCAGAGCCAGGAACAACCCTTCCTGATTTTGGATATAAAACTAGGAAACTTTGAAGCCCAATATATTCATCTTCAGAAAGGTATTCATATACATACTTTTTAAATATGGTAGTTTCGATGAACTCCATTACACCCTCATTATACGGCATTGCCGTACAGTTTGCAACCCTTGCTTATACAAACCGGAAAAACCCTAAGGAAAATTAGCAAAAGATCGCTATAAACTCCTCTTATGGCTGGCTTTGCCCCATATTGATTACGGATTCAATCTGAGCTAAAACGCCTAACCATGAATAAAAACTTTATAGTCAGTTTCGTTTCGCGGTTGTGAACCCAATTCTTGTTTTCAGTTTGTAAAGCATAACATAGCCCTCAGGAATCGGCGGGGATTTGAGCCAAAACTTCACTTTTATATTATGCAGCGGATCCTGTAATCCAGGTGACGGTACCTTCGCGTCGCGGAGCAGGTTCGGGAATTTCTCCGGCAGGGTAGCCTAAGGCTAAAGCATACAGTGGGGTGAACCCTTGTGGAATGCTCAGCTCAGCCTTGAGCGCCGAACCATTCGAGCCGGCAAAACAATGCCGAAAGCCAGCTAAATAACAACTAGCCAAGCCAAGCGATTGCGCCGCAATAGCCATATTTTCCATTGCGTTAGCGCAATCTGCTGGCGCAAAAGTATTTCCATCTTCACCAGAGACAATTATGGCAGCGGGTGCATGGTGGAAGCTGTCAAAATCTGGCTGAGCAGCCCGCTCTCGAGCTTTGGGGTTATCAGAAGCGAGCATGATGCGCTTGTTCTCTGCGCTAATCTTATCCAGCTCAGTGCGGTCGGTGATAACCGTGAAATGCCAGGGCTGCTTATTTATAGCTGAGGGGGCATAAAGACCGCACTCAAGGATTAGATGTAGCTTTTCTGGTTCTACCGGTCGGGATTGGTAGCTGTGCACACTGCGCCGCTTGAGGATATTTTGGATCGTTTCGTTCATACACACTCCCTAAAGATATATTCCATTTAAATAGTGTTTTCAATCAGGCTTAGAATTTTTGACTCCACATATGTCTTTCCCCAGGTGCGTCCAGTAACCTCTTGTAAAATTCCAGATTCTTCTAGAGTTTGGATGGCCTGGCGAGCCGTTGGCAGGGACACATTCAGTAATTCAGCTGCCCGGGAAACAGTCATATAAGGGTTTACAAAAAGTGGGTCTATAAGGGCGGCTGCTTTCGGCTTACTACGCATTTCGCGATGCAACTGTTCTCTCAATTCCATCAGCGCACCAGCCTGACGCACTGCGTGCTGGCATGTTTCTTCAACACCATGCAAGAAATAATGAAACCAGGGACTCCATTCTCCTTCAGTATTAATGCGTTGGAGCAAATCATAATATTCCTGGCGGTTGGCTTCGATATAGGCCGATAAATACAGCAAGGGTTGGGATAGTCTCCCGCGTTCGATTAAGAATAAAGTAATCAGCAAACGGCCAATGCGTCCGTTTCCATCCAAGAAAGGGTGTATGGCTTCAAACTGCGCATGCAAAATGGCACACTGAATCAATTCCGGAAAGCTTCCGCTCTCTTGAAGGAACATTTCCCAATTACCCAAGCAATCCATCATTTCAGATGGCGGTGGTGGAACATAAGTCGCGTCTGCCAGCGTCGATCCTGCCGGCCCAATCCAATTTTGTGAACGCCTGAATTCACCTGGCGCTGCATTTCCTCCGCGAACACCTTCCATCAAACGCGCATGGATTTCCCGCACTAAACGTAAAGATAACGGCAACGAATTAAGACGTTCTATTCCATATTCCAATGCCGCAATGTAATTCTGTACTTCTTTAATATCATCATCCTTATGATTACTAGGGGTGTCGAGGTCATCAATCAATAAATCTGCAATGCCAGCGCGAGTTCCTTCAATTCTTGACGAAAGTACAGCTTCTTTGCGGATATAAGAAGCAATTAAGAGGTGGGGATTAATCATATAACGCCCAAGCCCGGATAGTTCACTAAGTGCAGCATCCGCTCTCGAAAGGCTAACAACTAAGCCTGGATCGTAATCAATCTTTGGCGGTAAAGGAGCTGGAATAAAAGCCCAGTAACCGCCCGGCGCTAAAACTACCTGGCCAGCCTGTGGCGCGTGGAAATTTTCTTGGTTCATTGTCTTTCCTTGCTTGAAAGTTATTTTCAAAGCTTTTTGAGCTTTGTAAAAATATACCACATTTCTTTCAAAGTAAAGCTTGGATTTTCTGGTCGTCGATGAAAACTGTAGACGGAAATCTTCAAGATAGATAAAAAAGTTCCTAAATAAGTGCAAACATCCCTTATTTGCTTTTTATGTTCTCATTTACAGAAGAATTATCTAGATTGGTAAATGGCGGGTTGAGATGGACAGCTATAAACTCGGGCTCGGCTCTTCCTCTTCTGGAGGCGCTGGTCCAGCGGTCAGAAACGCGGGGTGAAAGGTGACCTCCCCTTGCGGATAGGTCCCTTCAAACGCCAGCGCGAAAAATACTTCCGAGCGCACACCTTCACAGCGCAACCCGGAAGGATTGATAAAGCCAAACTTTCGGTAGTATTCGGGGTGCCCCACCAAGCAACACCCCTTAGCACCCAGCGCTTTCAGCCGTGCAAGCCCTTCCCAAATGAGCGCTTTGCCGATTCCTTGGCGCTGATAACTAGGCAAGACCGAAATCGGACCCAAAGCATACCAGTCTGGCGTTCCATCCGAAATAGTTACTGGAGAAAAGGCTATATGCCCTACCACTTTGCCATCCAATTCCGCCACCAGCGATAGAGTCAAAGCACATGCCGCTCTCAGCGCCTCGATAATGAACTGTTCTGTGTGGCGGCTCACTTCCAGGCACTTAAAGGCTGCCGCGGTCACTTCAGAGATTGCATCAATATCCTTCTCGCTCTCGTCGCGAATAATGACATGTATGGGCAGCATTTCAACTCCTTTCAGGATGAGTGTGACAATATCTTATAAGTAGTATAGCAATTTTGAGGGTTAAAACAAAAAGCGCCCCTATTTATTGGAGGCGCTTGCGTTTCTTTTCTTTTCTAACTTACTTCATCACCGGGCGGAATTTATAGCTTTACATTCGACATGGTCCGCGCCAAACGGGTATGCGTGATTTTATGACCTGTTTTCATCTGAGGATGAGTCTTCAGGCAGGTAAGGAATCAGCCCTTTGTGGTAGGCTTCTTCCTGAATTGGGCGCGGCAACGACCGCGCATCGACAATGAAACCATTGACTTTGATCATCCATGTTAAGGGGTTTTGTTCCACCAGACTGGGAAGCATCCACTTTTCATCCAACGGATGGATATGCAACAAATCGCGAATTTGTTTGGCTTTATTACCCCCTGTGCTGGTTGCTACACCAAACCAGGCGCACAAATCATCCGCGCGCATATGAGGATTCTGCGATTTATCAAAAAGGAAATTGACCGAGCCAATTGTATATACAATCCCACAAGCCCATGTCTTTGCCTGCCCACCAATTAATGGTGACGGTCTCTTACGCGCTAATGTCGCTGCAAGTTCTCTGCACAAAATTGCATACTCACTATTCAGTTTTTCTTCACACAGCTTGTCAGTCAATGCACAAATTTCTTGAAATCGCGGCTGCATTGCGTCTGGGACCGATAAGCTTTTTGACCTTGGGGACATATGTTTCATCCTAATAAAAAGGAGTTTCGATCAATAATCTACCATATTATGTCGATTCAGGTATTATTCGCCCAAGTATTCTCATTATAAATCCCTGATTATCTCCAATTATGTCAGCTCTGTTCTCGCCGGTCTCTGAGTGCACAGCCTACCCGCAGGGTACCCAGCGAGTGGGTTTGACTGTAGGTCTCCCTGCTTACAAGCACTTGTGATCCTCAATGGTCATATTTTTTTGAGACCTAAAGGTCAACTGCCTTTCACGGTCAGGAGACCATGAAAGAACTAAAGGTCATAATAAGCCTTGCATGGTCAGGAGAGTGCGCAGCCTACCCGCAGGGTACCCTGCAAGAACAGAGCTGCACGCATTGTTAGCTACCTTTCTGGTTTAGCAATTAACATATCTAATTGGATTCTGCCCTCCAACGTATTTTTCAACATTACCGCCGACATATTTTTGTAAATCTTCGGCAACAACACCATCAAATCGCCATCGGTCCTGTGTTCCCGCATCTTGACTTCGTGCTTTGATAGGAAACCACCTTTGAATCTCGTAAACCTGCCTAACCGTGCCATTGTACACACAGAAGGCATATTTTGCTTTGTTTCTTCGCTCACCGACGACCCAATTGCCGCGAGTGATTTCGTAAATTTCATCATCGGTCATATTACGACGAAACAAACGATTAACTGTAACCAAAATCGCGGGCTCGGCAATTTCGATTTCAGGAGCAAGATATTTGGTGACTATGTCTGTAATACTCATCAGACCGCGACTATCTGAACCGTGACCAGCCACGATATTCGTTAATTTTCGAAGACCGATGTAATCTATCAAAGCTGCTTCAACTTCAAAAGCTTCTTTCTCAGTAAGACCATGCCGAATAATGGAGTACTTGATCTGCAAGCCTTTAGATTGAATCGAACGGATCCTTTCGAGCTTGTCACTTTCCAGCGGTGAAGCTATCGCGCTGGTGATATGAGCAAAAATTCGGTTTCCTTTGCCTTTGCCCACATAAAAGACTTTGTCGGTTCTGGGATCAATCAACAAGTAAACATAATAACCGAGTTTCTCTATTACGGATCTAGGAAATTCATTAATGGGTATCATGCAAGAACACACGTATTATAGCATTTTTGAGCGTTAAAACAAAAAGTCGTGTTAGTTCAGTTACTGTTTCAAAAGTTCATAGATTAGAGGGATGCAAAAAAATGAGAGTTCCTTGATAATAGGGTTTGTAACACCAAAAACGAAAGGAACTCTCAAATGACAGTCGAAACCGTCGAAATAATTATACCCAGAATAGAGGCAGCGCCAAGCAGACAAATTCATTTGGACGACATAGAAGGTGAGCTTACCTGGATTTGCACCCGCTCTGCCCAAGAACAAATCGTGGCAATGTTAGAAGCCATTGATGATTTATTGCGTGCCTATGTACCCAAGAGCTGGAAGAATGTTGGCCGGGAAAAGCGCAGCTTAGTGACCGAACAAGGCTATATCAGCTTTCGGCGAAGAGTATACCGGGACGAAAATGGCAAACGGCGGAAACCTTTAGACGAACTATTGGGGCTGCAACCCTATCAACGCAACAGTGTCCATGTAGAAGAGATGGGATGCAAGATGGCAGCTGATTCTTCCTATCGCCGGGCAGCCGACTGGTTGAGCGAAATGGTAAAGACCCCTATTAGTGCCAGCAGCATTGGGCGCATGGTTCACAAGATGGGAGCAAGCGTAGAAGCTACCGAGAATACTTTTCGTTCAGAGGCTGCAGGCTCGATCTTTGCAAAGATCCTCTATGCGGAATCTGATGGGGTCTGGATCCATCTGCAAGACAAACACAAGCCCGGGCGCAAGCGGGCAGAAGTCAAGGTTGGCATTATGTACACTGGTAAGAAAGCCATTGCGCCAGACCGTTTTGCCTGTGAAAACAAGGCAGTTTTGACCCAATTAGGCGGTACAACTGAAGAATGGCGCCTCAAATGGCGTGAATTAGCCGATAGCACCTATAATTTAGCCGCTGCTCAACTGCTAGTGGTAGGCGGGGATGGAGCCAGTTGGGTTAGGCAGAGTTTTGATTATGTCGGTGGGAAACAAGCTGCTCTCTTGGATCGCTTTCATCTGGTACGCGCGGTGCATCAAGCATTTGCTAAGGTGCTGGATACCGATGCTTTACTTGAAACTCTCACCCAAGAAGGCTTTGAAGCAGTAGAAGCTGAGTTGAAGGCAGAAATCAAAGGCAAGCCAGAACGCTTGAAGGTTTATCAGTACCTGAAGAACAATGCGGATAGTTTGGTGGCATTGAAATATCGATATCCCGCAGACTTACCTTTTTGCACCTTGGGGGCGATTGAAGGCAATGTGGATAAGCTCGTGCGCCAGCGCATGCGCGGCCGTGGTATGTCTTGGTCGCGTCAGGGGGCAATCGCGATGCTAGCCCTGCTGCGCCACAAAGAAGACTTACAAAACCACGCTTTCCCTTATGCCCAGACCAACAAGCCGAATAAGTATCATCATCGCGTTTCCAGAGCACAAGATGATTACCAACCGTATCAAGCTTCCATCCCAGCTTTTGTTGGCCCCGAGTTTGCGGATCCTACGGTACAATGGCTCAAGCACAAACTCATCGAGGATCTCTCATTTCCCACTGTCTAAAATATGGACATTTGAAACAGTTACGTTAGTTCATCTAAAATGTTACCGAAATAGAATCGTTGGGTCAAAAGAAAATACCCGAAGGGCATAATGTTACCGAGGTGAACGGTGAGCGAAACAGACCCAATGAATATCGATGAACGC
>BAABOD010000040.1:0-11890 GCA_040371255.1 Anaerolineaceae bacterium
AATCTTTGGTCATTAACAATCGAGCCGAACTTTCCATCATTTTGGAATGCTGTATTTCTGTATCACAAGAAATTAGTGTAAGGAAGCCTTTTGTTCGTCTTACTTTATCGACTCTTACCTTCTCATTAAACCCGAAGGGCGCTGAAATACAGGGTGGTAAAATAGGATTACAGTATTCAATGCCGTGTTAGAATCAAAGTACAGTTTCAGCTTTCATAAGAATTAAGTGAGTGAATATGGGCAAAATGAGAGAGTGTGTCATCAACAGTGTAAGAGTGAGCCTGATCAATCAAGACCGCATTGTGGTGCTGAAGGATAAAGAAGATGAGCTGTACCTGCCGATATGGATAGGTCTCTTTGAGTTCGAATCCATCACGATTGCCTTGCAGAAGATCGAAACGGCGCGTCCATTGACGCATGACCTGATGAAGAATTTGATTAGCTCATTGGATGCCCGTTTGATTGCAGTAGAAATCACTACTTTGGAGTCGGATACCTATTACGCCAACTTGATCATCGAGCAGAATGGCGTCCAAAAACGGATCGATTGCCGCCCATCGGATGCGATCGCCCTTGTGGTCCGCACAGGTGTGCCAATATTTGTGGATGAAGATGTGTTGGAACGTGCCGGCATCCGACCTGAACCTGAAACCTCCGAAGAGTTGGATGAAGGCAGTGAAAGCGCGGAGCTGCCTGGCGACCTCTCAGTATTTGAGGATTTTTTTGATCAATTGAACAAGCAAAAACCGGAAAAATCCGAGGATGAGGACGAAGACATTAATCCAACAGAGGATCAAGGGGATAGTGAAGATCTTAGCCCCCAGTAATATCCTATTAACGTGTTCTAAGCACATGCTATGTCAGGGTTAGGAGCAGGGATGAGTGATCAAGATCAATATATGAGCAGTGAGGGCGATTTAATTCCCGGGCAGCTGTTTGATCGGGAGATGGAAGAAGCGCTGATAGGCGCAGTCCTGATTAATCAAGATGTTTATTTGGATGTTTCCCAAATCGTTGAGGCAAGTGATTTCTACTATAAGAGCCATCAATATATTTGGGAAGCGTTCCAACATCTGTATGCGACTGAGCATATTATTGATGCGCTTGCGGTTCACAATGAACTCATTGCCCAAAATCACGCTGATGACACAGGTGGCATTGATTATCTCGCTGGTTTAGCAAATCGCGTGCCATCCTCTTTACACGCTGAGTATTATGCCAAAAGCATAAACGATTTAGCCGTCCGCCGCCGCCTGCTCGCTTCTGCCAATGACATTGCCAAGTTGGCTTACCGTAAAGATTTTGACATCGATACGACCATTGAAATGGCAGAGCGATCGGTGTTCGGAATCAGTGAGAGCCGCTATAAGAGTGGTCTAGTCCCGGTTAGCAATGTGGTCCGGGACTTCATCGAACGGCTATCCGAAAAGAGTACGCACACGGGCGAGTTGAGCGGTTTAGGCACAGGATTAAAGTCGGTGGATGTTGTGCTTGATGGGCTGCATCGCTCGGATTTTATTATCGTTGCTGGAAGGCCAGGCATGGGAAAAACGGGTTTTTTAACCGGTATTGCCCGGTATGTTGGCTTGGAACTTAAGCGTAACGTAGCGATATTTTCACTTGAAATGTCGGCAGAACAAGTGCTCGAACGCCTTTTAGCCCAGTTGACAGGCATAGACTCACAAAAACTGAGGTCTGCACGCATGAGTAACAGCGAGATGGATTTGGCTATGCATGCCTTGGAGCTGCTCAGCGAAGCGCACATCTACGTGGATGACACTCCTGCCATCACCCCCATGCAATTGCATACCAAGTGTATGCGCCTGAAAGAGCAAGGACTGGATCTCGTTATTGTGGATTATTTACAATTGATGTCTGGCGGGGTGCGCACCGAAAACCGCGTGCAGGAGGTTTCGTATATCTCACGTGCCCTTAAAGGATTGGCGCGAGACTTGGATGTCCCCGTCCTGGCAGCCGCGCAGCTTTCCCGCGCGATCGAAAGCCGCCAAGATAAAAACCCGGTGCTTTCCGACTTGCGTGAATCGGGCAGCTTGGAGCAGGATGCTGATATTGTCATGTTTATTAACCGGCCTCATATAACCGAACAAGACAGCCCTGATCGAAATAAAGCTAAATTATCGGTTGCCAAACACCGTAATGGGCCAGTTCACAGCGGCATTGAATTAGTATTCATTGAACCACTGGCAATGTTCCACGACTTATACAAGGGTAATATCCCTGCATGATAGAAGGCACATGAGTGTAAGCAAAACACCACTGGGTTTTGAGCGTGATCAAACCAAAAAATTGGCATTGCCAGCTGATTTCTTGCGCAGCTTAGCCCAAAGCCCCCTCGACCGTGAGGCTATTTTGATAGTGCTAAACCTGTTTGACCTGCTGGGATCAGCCGATAACCTTGCTGTGGAAAGCTCAGTGATGCTGGAAGCAGCCGAAATGCTCTTTGATGGACAAAAGGAAACCTGCCAACACGCGCTCGAACAAGCCTTGCAAGCAGGCTTTATCCTCAGTTATAAGGATGAACAGAACCAGAAAGTTTACTTTCTACCCGGCACGCCGCAAGGGCGGAAATGGCTCGAGAGGCTTACCTCCGGGCAGGAAAAATTAAACGGCGGCTTGGTGATTTCCAAGCTGCCCTTGGAAGAACGCCCAAATATTTATAAGCTATACGAAGCCCATATCGGTCCGCTTACGCCAATCATGGCAGAAATGCTCAAGGAAGATGAAGCTGAATATCCGTATGAGTGGATAGAAGCTGCCGTGGCTGAAGCGGTGGAGCGGAATAAACGCAGCTGGCGCTATGTGCGCGCAATCCTAAACGCCTGGAAGGAACGAGGACGTGAAACCACAAGCAAGCAACAAGAAGGATCAATCGTTGAAGAATATCGCCGCCTCTATCAAGAGCAGCGAAAACGACGCAGTGGAAAATCAAGCTGAAGGGGAACTTTCTCCAAGGCATCGTTACAGCTTGGGTGACCCTAACTGCCCGATTTGCCATGGATTAGGCTTTGTCAGCACAGACGTCCCCTTTGATGATCCCCGTTTTGGGAAGTTAGAAATTTGCTCCTGTCGCATAAAAGAAGTTACGGCTATGCGGCGGGATCAGCTCTTTCAGCTGAGCAACTTAGGCGCGCTTAAAAATCTTACCTTTGATAACTTCAAGCCGCGGGGGAGGATTGGCTTAGGGGCGCTTCAGGCTGATTCACTTGAACAGGCTTATAACAGCGCCATGAACTTTGCCGGCACCTTACGCGGCTGGCTGCTGCTCTTGGGTAAATATGGCTGTGGTAAAACGCATCTGGCTGCGGCGATCGCTAATCAAGCAGTCTCGATGGGCGTCTCGACTTTATTTTTAACCGTGCCGGACTTGCTCGATTGGCTGCGCTTTTCCTACTCTGAAGGCAGCGAAGATAGCTTTGAGCAGCGCTTCGAAGAAATCCGTAACATCCCTTTGCTAATCATGGATGATTTTGGCACGCAAAACGCCACCAGCTGGGCGCAAGAGAAGCTTTTTCAGATCTTGAACTATCGTTATATCAACCAATTAGCGACGGTTATCACCAGCAATAACCCGCTCTCGAGCTTTGAGGGCCGCATTCGCTCGCGGCTGATGGACCCAGAGCTAGTGACCCGCGTGGAGATTTTAGCGCCGGATTATCGCAACCCGACGGATGATATTGGCCACCCGGAGCTTTCAACGCTTAGTTTGCATAGTAAGCAAACTTTTGGCACCTTTAGCTTGCGCCGAAACGAAGATATTGATCCAAGTGACTTAGCCTCATTAAAAGAAGCTTTCGAAGCTGCCCAAGCCTTTGCCCAGAACCCACAAGGCTGGCTGGTATTTTTAGGCCCTTACGGTTGTGGTAAGACCCACTTAGCCGCGGCGATTGGCAATTACCAAGCCGGATTGGGCTTTCCACCCTTGATGGTGGTGGTGCCGGACCTGCTGGACCATTTACGTGCTGCATACGCCCCGAGCAGCCCAGTGAGTATCGACCAGCGCTTTGAGGAAATCCGCCGCTCGCGTTTGTTGATTTTAGATGATTTGGGGACGCAATCTGCTACACCCTGGGCGCGGGAAAAACTCTATCAATTGTTTAATTATCGCTATAATGCAGAGTTACCCACAGTCATCACTACAGCGAGTATGCCCGGAGAAATCGACCCACGGCTCCGCAGCCGTATGTCCGATACGCGCCTTTGCCGAATGGTTTTTATGAGTGCGCCGAGTTATACAGGCAAGAACTGACACTCTTACAGAGGGTGTTGAAAATGTCCAGAACATTGAAAAACGAATAACTTTATATTCAAGAAGATCACAATATGTTCATAAGCCCCACCCCTTTGGTTCCCCTCCCCAGCGTCTCGTTTCAGTGTAAAATTTTCCGCCTGATGCTGGTGAGGGGAAAGATGTTTGCGGGGCTGTCCAAAAAGGGTAGAGGCGGGGGCGGCCGCCCCTGCCTGCAAAAGAACCACCCTCTCCCAGCAGATTGACGCTAAAAATCGAACGGGATTCGGAGCTGGGAGAGGGTAGGGTGAGGGCAGATCAAAATTCTTAACTTTGAAAAAGTTGGATGTAATCGATTAACCAATGTTTTTCAATACCCTCTCTTACACGGTTTACACCTCCGCAATGAAAGTATGATATGATTTAGGTCGTTTTGCAGGCAACTGCAAGCTTTAATTTAACGTTGCCTGATGCATATATTTATATAAAAAGAGTTGATTTATGGAAAAAATTATCCGAGAGATACCTAACAGTTTTAACTTGCCTTACCGCATCAATAAACTGGCTGACCTCGCCCACAACCTATGGTGGGCATGGAACCCCGAAGCAGCCCGCATGTTTAAAGAGATCGATCCGCTGCTTTGGGAGCGGTCGCACCACAACCCCGTGGTCTTTTTACGCTCTGTTGACCCAACGACCTATGATGGCTTGATTAAAGACCGATACTTTTTAGGGCGCTACGACCGCATTCTACGTGAATTTAACACATATATGAAGCCTAAGGATACCTGGTTCAGCCGTACTTATCCTAATCTGCAGGATGACGAAATTGCCTACTTTTCGTTTGAATATGGGTTGCATGAATCCTTGATGGTATACGCCGGTGGGTTGGGTGTGCTCTCGGGTGACCACCTCAAAGAATCGAGCGACTTAGGTATTCCCCTTGTGGCTGTAGGTTTCCTCTATACCTACGGCTACTTTTCACAAAAAATCACCGAAGATGGCTGGCAAGAAGCGCGCAACGTCCAAATTGTTTATGACGATTTACCTCTCATTGCGCTCTATGATGCAAACCATGAACCCATCAAGATTTCTGTGGAGCTGCCAGGCAGGACAGTCTACGCTCGCCTTTATGAGCTCAATGTTGGCCGCGTGAAATTGGTGCTTATGCAAACCAACATCCCTGAGAACAACCCCAATGACCGCCAACTGACTGATCGGCTCTACATCAGTGACCCAGAGCTGCGCATTTCCCAGGAGATCTTGCTGGGCATCGGCGGCTTCCGCGCGCTGAAAGCTTTGGGGCACAACCCAAGCATTTATCATATGAACGAGGGGCATTCTGCCTTTTTGACGCTGGAACGCACAAGAGAGCTTGTCCAGCAAGGCAAGACTTTTGATGAAGCGATAGAACTTGTCAAGCGCTCCAGTATTTTTACCACGCACACGCCTGTTCCTGCTGGGAACGATGAATTCCCTATCTGGATGGTGGAGAAATACTTTGCCAATTTGTGGCCACAATTAGGCTTGAGCCGCGAACAATTTATGGATATTGCCCGTATCAAGCAAGACTGGGGTGGGGAAGCTTTTAGCATGCCAAAGTTAGCACTCAAACTTTCGAACTTCCGCAATGGTGTATCAAAAATTCACGGGCAAGTTTCCAAGCAGATGTGGCACGAACTCTGGCCGGATAAACCCGTGGACGAAGTTCCGATCACCTACATCACCAATGGCGTCCACACGCGCACATGGTTAGCACGCCGGCTCGCCTTACTATACCGGCGGTACCTTGGTCCGGATTGGTATGAGCATATTGATGACGAGGAAATGTGGCAACGCGTGGACTTAATTCCAGATGCAGATTTATGGCGCGTGCGCCGGCACCTCAAACGAAAATTGGTCGCTTACATGGTCAACCGTGCGCGGGATGCTTGGCAAGCCGGCAGCGTTCACCCCGTACAGACTGTTGCCAGCGGCGTGCTGCTGGATCCATACGCGCTCACAATTGGTTTTGCGCGCCGCTTTGCTACCTATAAGCGGGCTAATTTAGTCTTTTTGGATGTGGATCGCTTGTTGCGCATTGTAACTAACCCAAGTAAACCCGTCCAAATTGTCTTTGCTGGAAAAGCCCATCCATCTGATGAGCCTGCTAAGCTCTTGATTCAAGAAGTTTATCGGCACGTGAAGGATGCGCGCTTTGGCGGCAGGTTAGTATTTTTGGACGACTACGATATGGATATGGCGCGTTATTTGGTGCAAGGTGTGGACGTTTGGCTCAATACCCCTCGCCGCCCGCGCGAAGCTTCTGGTACAAGCGGACAAAAAGCTGCGCTGAATGGCACGCTGAACTTCTCAGTGTTGGATGGTTGGTGGGCGGAAGGATATAATGGCGCGAATGGCTGGGCGATTGGCGATTCTGCCGTTTTGGATAATCAAGACGAACAAGACAAAGCCGATGCTGAGAGCCTCTATAACACCCTCGAAAATGAGATTGTGCCCCTCTACTATACCATGCGCTCTGCTGACGGGTTGCCCGGAGATTGGATCGAGCGGATTAAGGAAAGCATCAAGACGCTTACCCCACGCTTTTCTACCACCCGTATGGTCAAACAATATGTGAATGACCTCTATTTACCCGCTATGCAAATGACAGAAGAGGAACCAGAACAAGAGAAAGCCTGAGAATAATTAAAAAGCGAGGTACCGATTATGCCTGATTTCCTTACAATTTCCCCTTGGCTCGGCGCTTTGATCATTTTTGTTTTGCGCGTGATCAATATTGCCATGGATACCCTGCGCGTCATGTTGACCATGCGTAATATGAAAGGGATTTCTTGGGTACTTGGCTTCTTCGAGACAATTCTCTTTGTGATTGCCATGGGGGCAGTGCTGGATAATCTCAATAATATCCTCTATATCGTTGCCTATTCTGCTGGCTTTGCAACGGGCAACGTGGTTGGTATGGAAATTGAGAAGCGCTTAGCCCTGGGTTATTCCCAGATAAGCATTATTAGCCGTTCCCAGGGCAAGGAGATTGCACAGGCTTTGCGCGAGCATGATTTTGCGGTTACGGAAATCCCTGCACAGGGGAAAGATGGCACGGTCTTGTTGTTGCATTGCTCTGTGCAGCGTAAAAAAGTGGGCGAAGTCCAAAAAGTCATTTTGGATGTAGATCCTAACGCTTTCGTAACTGTGGAAGACATCATTTTGCAGCGCCACGGCTATTGGGGAAATCGAAGTCTTCGTTGTTGAAACACGCTCAAGGGAATTACTCGTGAATGGCGCGTTGATTTTTGATTTTGATGGGCTGATCTTAGATACAGAAACGCCCGAGATGCGCATTTGGCAGCGTTTGTTTGCCCAAGCCGGTGGTGAGTTTGACGTTAAAGGCTATCAAGCCATCATTGGGACGTATGGCTCGGAAATCTACCGACCCGCGGAGGAGCTTGCCCGCTTGCTCGACCATGGAACCACGCCCGAGGAGTTATGGGCATTGGTACAAGCAAAGAGCATCGAAGCAATCAACCAGGAACCGGCTTTGCCTGGCGTTGTGGCGCTCATTGCTAAGGCAAAAAAGGCAGGGCTTTCCTTAGGGGTTGGTTCCAGCTCTCCACGGGATTGGGTGCATAGACATTTACAGCGCTTAAGCCTTCTGAGTCAGTTTGATACTATCGTGACCATTGATGATGTGCATGTGAGTAAGCCTGAACCAGATATCTTCCTGAAAGTATTGGAAAACTTAGCTATGCCAGCGGAGCATGCGCTTGTGTTAGAAGATTCCTATAACGGCATTGTGGCAGCCCAAAGGGCCGGCATCCGTGCGGTCGCAGTTCCCAACCCGGTGACGCTTGGTCAGGATTTCTCTGCAGCGGAAGAAGTTTTACCTTCTTTGAATGCCCTGCAGCTTGAAAAATATTTCTCTCGCTCCTGAACATCGGCACCTGAAACTGGCAGATTAAACCCAAAGCGCTCTCTTTTAACTGCGTTTGCGTGCAGCTCTTGAAGTATACTTATTCAAACGACCTAATCTTAGCAAGGAGCTCCCATGGCTATGAATTCTTCCAAATTCTTTTTTGGCTGCGAGTACGACCTGGCTGCCAAGCAAGCCTTTACCGAAAAACCCATCTTTTATGACCCTGCCGATCTGACGACCCATGCGGTTATCACCGGCATGACTGGCTCTGGCAAGACGGGCATGGGCATTATCCTCCTGGAAGAAGCTGCCCTGCAAAGCATCCCTGCAATATTGATTGACCCTAAAGGCGACCTCACCAATCATTTACTACATTTCCCTGATCTTTTACCCGAGGATTTTGCCCCTTGGATCGAGCAGGATGCGGCGGCACACGAAGGTAAAACAGTGGAGCAGGCTGCTGCCGATACTGCTGCCACTTGGGCTAAAGGCTTGGCAGATTGGGGCATCGATAAAGCCCGCATGCAGAAATTGGCTGAAAATGTCTCCTATGCTATCTATTCGCCCGGCTCCAACTCGGCTATTCCAGTTAGTATTCTTTCCTCGCTCAAGTGTCCACAATTGCCTTGGGAAGAGAACAAGGAAATGCTGCGCGAAAACATTTCCAGCACGGTAACGGCGCTGCTGGAGCTAGTAGGGTTTAAAAACCTAGACCCTGTGCGCTCTCGTGAGCATATCATGCTGGCAAATATTTTTGAGGCTGCCTGGAGCAAGGGACAGGACCTGGACCTGGAGAGCCTCATCTTACAAACGCAAAACCCGCCGTTTGAAAAATTGGGCGTTTTTCCGCTCTCCAAGTTTTACCCAGAAAATGACCGCTTTGAATTAGCGATGATGCTGAACAACTTTTTAGCGGCACCGGCTTTTGAAAGCTGGCTGGAAGGGATGCCCTTAGATATTGGCGCCTTCCTGTATACACCCGAAGGTAAGCCGCGCCATAGCGTCTTCTACTTAGCCCATTTGGCGGATGAAGAACGCATGTTTTTTGTAACCCTACTCTATTCTGCCATTGAAACTTGGATGCGCAGTCAGCCCGGTACCTCAAACTTGCGGGCACTGGTGTATTTTGATGAGATTGTGGGTTATCTACCGCCAGTCGCATCTCCGCCTAGCAAGCCGATTATCCTGCGTTTGCTCAAGCAAGCACGCGCTTTTGGTGTGGGCATAGTATTAGCAACACAAAACCCGATTGATTTGGATTACAAGGCGCTTTCAAATACTGGCACTTGGATCATCGGCAAGCTGCAAACTGACCAGGATAAACAACGCTTGCTCGATGGTCTGGAGAGCTTGGAAGGCGTTTTAGATCGGAGTTATTTCGACAAAACCATCTCAGCCTTAGGGAAGCGTGTGTTCTTGCTGCATAATGTGCACGCAAAAGCTCCGGCGGTATTTACCACGCGCTGGGCAATGAACTACCTGGCAGGTCCAATTACGCGTAACAAACTGCAAGCGTTAAAGGCGTTGGTTGGCGCAACGCCAGAGGGGCATGCTGCCGGCGCCGTAAAGAAGGAAGAGATCCTTGGTTCCAAGAGTACCGCCTTACCTGGTAAGCCCAAGGAACCTAAGCTGACTTCCCAGGTGGAGGTTTATTACCTGCCACTTAAGCGTACGCTCTCTGAGGCACTAAAAACCCAAGGCATCAGCCTCTCAGGTGCAGCTTCTCAAGCCCTTGTGCATTACCAGCCAGCGCTTTTAGGACAGGCTAATGTGTACTTTGCCAACCGCACCTATAACCTGGATACCCAGGTGAAGGTGAGCGTGCGCCTGCCAAAGCTGGAGACCCGCGGATTGGTGCGCTGGGAAGATTACTGTGTGGAGCCCATTGACCCTGCTGAGCTGGAAAGTCAACCACTCCCCGAGGCGACTTTTGGTGATCTGAGCTATCCTTTTGATGATGAAGTTAATATCAGTACGCTGAAAAAAGATTTTATCGAATGGGTTTACCGTACGCAAACGCTTTCGCTTTTCAAAAACGATGCTCTCAAGCTCGTCTCCGAGCCTGGCGAGAGCCGTGAAGCCTTCGAAGAGCGCTGTAAACAAGCTAGCCAGGGAAACAGCGCGGAAACCGTTGAGAAGATAAAGCAGAAGTATGCCAAACTAAAGAAGACCATCGAAGATAAAAAGTTGCGCGAAGAGCTGGAATTGGAACGGGATAAGGATGCGTTAAAGCAGCGCCGCTCTGAAGAGGCAGTCAAAGGGATAGAGAATGTTGCTAAACTGTTTAGAGGCAGAAAGAGCAGCTTGAGCACATCGATGACAAAACGCCGCCTAACTTCGACGGCAAAGGCAGGCGTAAAAGAATCTGAGGAATTGATTAAGAAGTACGAGGCGGAATTAGCTGACTTAGATAAGCAGATGCAAGCTGAAATTGACGCACTCCAGTCGCAAAGCACTCAGTCGATCGGAACCATCCGAGAAGTATATGTTCAGCCCCTCAAAAAAGACATCGTCGTGGAGCTATTCGGTTTGGCATGGCTGCCCCATTATGCAATTAAGAGCGGCGACGATTGGCTCATGATTAGCGGAGATGATTAAGGGATCTCACGCTTATTGTGCTGGCTCAGCGGAGACCACGCTGTTGAACTGGTTAATTTCAAGGTACCAAGTACTGCCTGGCTGCGCTTGTAAATACAAACTTTCATCAGTTGTGGAATAGGTAAAGGTGCCTCCGGCTGTGGAGAAAATGATTTCGTACTGTTCTGAGGGATTTCCCGTCCGCTGATCGTTGTCGAGCTCAAAAGTTGGCCAATAGGGACTCAAGTCCTCGCCAGCTGTGGTCAGAGTCTCAACCGGCAGCCAGTCCATCGTTGTGTAGGTACAATAGTTTTCGTAGACCCGGTAAACACAATCCTGAACAACTTGACCCAAACCTGTACCCGTATCAATAGTGTAAGGTTCGCCGCAAACTTCGGTCGCGATTGGTTGGGGTGTATCGGAATCGTACCGATATTGCAGCACACAACTCACTAACGTTGCATCGGAGGGAATCGCGTCTTCCCAGCCATTGCGGTCAACGCGTTGATATTCCTCAATGACTTGGCTGCGCTGCCAAGAAACGGCGCTTACTACCGCAGTCACCTGGTCTGTTCGGGTGAGGTTGATGATCAGAAAAACAAACCCAGCCACTAACGCAAGAAGGATAACAATGAGAAAAGGCGCAGGGCGCTTTTGGGAGACGGATGGTTTTTGGTTGTTTGCCCGAGTTTCTATTGCCTCCCCGCTTTCGCGAGCCTTGGCGCCGCTAGTGATATCACTTCCACATTCCACGCATGTTTCGGCGTCGATACTATTGCGTGTGCCACAATAGGGGCAGTGTTTATCGGCACCCTTTTGTGCCATGCGGATCAAGGCTTCGTCTTTAATAAACTCGAAAGTTTCCGCATCGACTTTTTCAAATTGGATATCAGGAGCTTGCGGCGCGCCGCATTGCGTGCAAGATTTGATTGCCCCGGGGTTTTGTGTGCCGCAATAACTACACGTCCAGATAAGTTGGATGTACCCGAGCACTTTCCTTGCCATAGTTTTCTCCTGATAAAGGTTGACTATAAGAATGGAATGACTTAATTAATTTTAACACAGCTTATAAGGGAAAGTGGTTCGAGTTTAGGAGTGAAAGAGCAACATAATAATGTCCTAATGTAGCAAAATAGAAATGTCCTAATCAAGAT
>BAABOD010000041.1:0-11730 GCA_040371255.1 Anaerolineaceae bacterium
CAAAATCAGGGTAAAATTCAGATAAATCCGATGTGAATAACCTGTGGATAAAAGCTTAAATTCTGTGTATAACTTGGCTTTTTCTGTGGAATAGGAGCCTCAATGGAAAATGATTCAAAACAGCTGCCCAAGTTCGCCGTTTTGCAGCTTTCGGGCTGCGCAGGCTGTGAAGTCTCCTTACTCAATGCCAATGAATGGTATGACAAATTCCAGCTTGTCTATATGCCCTTGGTTGTCTCAACCCACCGCATCCCCGAAGATACCGAAGTGTTGTTGATTTCTGGGGGTGTGCGCAACGATGAAGACGTCTACAACCTACAGCGGGCAGTCAAGAACGTCAAGCGTGTCATTGCGGTTGGCACCTGTGCCATTTCTGGCGGGGTGACAAACCTCGGCGATCGGGATGAGGTGCGGGAGCTCTTTCGCACCCAAGCTAAGCGCTATCATTTGCCCCAGCTGCTCAATAAAACGCACCCTGTGGATTCTTTTGTGGATGTAGACCTTTACCTGCCTGGCTGCCCGCCTACGCCGGAGCTTTTCATGGCAGCGCTGATGGACCCGCAGGGCTTCAAGGCATCGGCAAATGTGTGCGGCGAATGCGGACGGCGCAAACTCAATGATATGAAACCTGACCACATTACTGGCTTCGAAAAAGGCAGCCCCGACCCAGAAATCTGCCTGGTGAACCAAGGCTTTCTGTGCGTCGGTACCTCCACGCGCGGTGGCTGCCGAGCACCATGCACACGTGCCGGTCACCCCTGTGTGGGCTGCCGCGGACCTTCCAACGCCTTTATCGAACGTGAGTCAACCGTTTGGTTTGAAAATATTCAGCGCGTGTTCGAACGCATGACCAACATCCAACCTGAGGAATTGAACCAAGCATTGCGTTCCCCACAGCTTTCCATGTTCTTATTTCAATTTTCAGATTATGCTGGCGGAGGTCGACGCATCCGCAGCAAGGATAAGGTGCTCTGATGACAACTCTCACTTTCCCTCTCAGCCGCATCGAAGGGCATGCCCGCGTGGTTATGGAAGTCGAAAACGGCAGGTTGCTGGCTGCTCAATTCCAAGCCGTGGAGCTGCGCGGCTTTCGCAACTTTGTGGTTGGCACGCCCGCCGAGCAAATGCCCGTGATTGTGCCGCGCATTTGCGGGGTGTGTTCCACCGCCCACCATGTTGCCTCGGTGAAAGCGCTGGAAAACGTCTTTGGGGTCACCCCGCCGCCTTTAGCCAATACGATCCGTGAAGTGCTGCTTTTAGGGCAACTGATTCAGAACCAAGCAACGTCGCTCTTCATCTTCACCATGCCTGACCGTGTGGACGCTGAAAGTTTGTTTCACATGGATGAAAGTGAAGCCAGCCGCGAGGAACAATTTTCCATTGCTCAAAAGGCGCTGAGAGTACGCAAAGTTGGCACGGATTTGATCACTTTGGCGGGAGGGCAGTTTATTCACCCCATCAAAGCGCACATTGGCGGCGTTTCCGGTGGTATTCCGCGCGCGGATGCCGAGCAAATGCTCAAGCAGCTGGACGAAATGCTGCCAGTAGCGTGCGAGCTTTTTAATACTTATTGGGATATGTCGATCGCGATGGGTGAACGCATCGGCAGTTGGGGTGATGATGAGCCAACTTATTATATATCCTCGACCACATCGGTAAAACCTAAGCTAAACAGTGGACATTTACGCGTACTTAGCCCTGATGGTGAGGAAAAAGAGCACTTCACGCCAGAGGAATTCGAGCAACGCATCCAGTTCGAGCAGACAGACTACTCCTATGCTGGCAAGACCAGCTATCAAGGGCAAATCTTGCGTGCCAACAGTTTAGCGCGCATCAATATTACTTCTTCCTTTGGGACGCCGATTGCCGATGGCTATTTAGAGCGTTTTAGGAATAACTTTGGCTCTCCCGCGCATGCCATCATGCTTTTTGACCTCTGCCGCGGCATAGAGTTGGTTTACGCGATGGAGCGGACTATCGAACTGCTTTCAGAAGACTTGAGCAGCGAGGAGACCGTGGTTGGCTATGAGGTGAGGGATGGCATTGGATATGGGCTGGTGGAGGCGCCGCGTGGACCGCTAATTCACCGTTATGTGGTCGAGAATGGCGTGATTTCGGACGCGCAGTTCATTATCCCAACGGTACATAACATGCACGCTATAGAACGAGCGCTGATGGTGGCAGGTAACCGCTATATTCACCCGGAAGGGATCAATTTAGAACTGGAAAAAGCAGTGGGCAGAGTGGTGCGCGCTTTTGATCCGTGCATCGCTTGCGCTACGCAGTGAGGTGGTTTAGAGCGGCCAGAGCACCGGAACCATGAGCATAGCGATGGCGAAAACAATCACCGTGAGCAGCGAGCCGACTTTGACAAAGTCCATAAAACGGTAGTTGCCTGGTCCATAAACCATCATACACGCTGGTTCGAGCGGGGTAATGTACGAAGTCGCGGCGCCAATGGCAATCATCATGGCACAACTACGCGGGTTCAAACCCAGTTGTTGTGCGGTCTGAATTGCTATCGGTAAAACCACTACCGCCGCAGCCTGATTGGACATCGGCTGCGTCAAGATCATAGACAATAAAAAGAAGCCGCCCAATAAAAGTTTAGGATTTTGCCAACCCATCAGATCAACAACCTGGCTCGCCAAATAGGTCGCTAAGCCCGAAACTTCCATCGCCTTGCCCAAGGCTAACATACAGCTTATGAGGATAAGCGCGCTCCAATTCATCGAGCGATACGCTTCGGCTGGTGTGATGCACCGCGTCAGGAAAATTAGAAATGTGCCAACCATTGTTGCCACTGCCAATGGCATGACGTTTGTGGAAGCTAAGATGATCGTCAGGGCAAATATCCCTAACGCTACTGGGGCTTTTTTCGTATCCACGGGCGCTTCAATTGTGTCGCTGATAATACGGAAGCTATCATCGTTTTCTAAACTCGCGATGGTTTGTGGGTCTCCATGGATGAGTAGCTGATCGCCAATCTGTAAACGCTCTTTCATCAGGCGCTCGTGTAATGTCTTTCCCCGGCGCTGAATGCCGAGTACTTCGATGCCAAAACGCTTGCGGAGTTTCAGCTCGCGCAACGTTTGCCCCACCAAGCGCGAAGTGGGTAGTAACACCACCTCTGCCATGCCGTGTTTCTTTTTTAATGTCTCTGAAATTTCATCTTCAGGGTTGCCGGTAAAGCGCACCACCTTGCGCTCATTGAGTGCAAATATGCCTTCACGGCTGCCATCCAGCACCAGCAGGTCGCCGGATTGCAGTTTGGTTTTCTCGGAAGGCTTGAAATCCCCATCTTCTTTGGGCCGATGCAAGGAAATGATAGTAATATCGTAATCGCTCTTCAAGCCCAGTTTGCGGATTTCTTTGCCTACCCACTCGGACTTTTTTGGGACGATAACCTCAGCATAATAGCGAGAATTGCGCGGCAAGGTATTATCTTCGCCTAAATCACGCTCGGGGATGAGCTTTCTGCCGATGAAAAACATATAGACTAAACCGACGATTAAGATGATAATGCCGATGGGTGTCAGCTCGAACATGCCCATCGGCGCATAGCCATAGTCGGTCAACAACCCACTGACCACCAAATTGGTAGAGGTAGCAATGGCGGTCATCGAACTGGAGAGGATCGCAGCAAAGGCTACCGTCATGAGCATTTTAGAGGGATGCTGCTTGAGTTTCTTGGAAATGCTCAATGTGACCGGCAGGAAAAAAGCCGTAGAAGCGGTATTACTGGTGAAGGAGCCCATTCCAGCTGTGGCTAAAGATACCAGCCAGAATAATCAGTTCTTATCTTCACCGACCTGCTCAATGATCCAGCGCGTGACCATTTGAACGAATCCCGTTCTGATTAAAGCTGTGGTCAGTAGCAGTAACCCCAAAGTTTTGATGGCGGTATCCGAGCCAAAGCCGGCGATGCCTTCCTCTGGTGTGAGAATGCCGGTGATGATCAGCGCTATCATGATGCCGATGCCAATCACATCGGCTGGTAATGCATCCAGACTAAAGAGCACGATGGCAATCGCAATAATGATCAGGAGGAGGATCATTGCGGTGGTCATTGGTTTAACCTATGCCCTCAGCTGGGTTCAGCTTGCTATCAGGAAATATTGGGAGCGGAAAAAACATTAACATTCCAGCATTTTGAATTAACAAGTGCTTGAATTGTATCATCACTGGAGAACAATTTGTTAATAATTAGTACATCTGGTTGGGATGAACCGTTAGACTACATTGGCATGACGCGGGAGATACTTTGCGTTAAAGCGCTCCAAAATTTGCAAAAATTCCTCGGGTAGCCGAGCGAGGGTTTCGGTGGCAATCGCTTGCGGTACGCCGTCATGAAAAGCCTGGGCGATTCCGCCTGTCATGCAGGCAATCGTATCGCTATCCCCGCCTAATGAGACAGCTAAGCGGATGGCATGCTCAAAGTCATTAGATTCTAAGAATGCGATGATTGCCTCTGGGACGGACCCCGGACAGGTTTCGTCAAAATGGTTTATCTTGCGAATTTGCTCCGTTGTATGGGAAAGGTCATAGCCAAAGCGGGAGCTAATCTCCTGCCTGATCTCGGCTTTACTGGCAGCATGCCGCGCCATGTAAATCGCTAAGGCGACAGCCTGCGCACCTTTGATGCCTTCCGGATGGTTGTGGGTCACCTCAGCACTGCGCTGGGCTTCCGCTAAAATCTCTTCCACGCTCTCAAATGCAAAACCCACCGGACTGACGCGCATGGCAGAACCGTTGCCAAAGCTGTTATAGGGCTTCGGGTCCTTTGAGTAAATCCAACTGTAAAAAAAGCCGCCATAGCCCCGGTTGGGGTAACGCCGGGCAAAGTCTTGATAAGCCGCGGCGTAATCCAGTCCATCCAACAGCACCTTCGCCGTGGCAAACGTTAGTACGCTATCATCGGTAAAGGTAGACTTTGGCGAAAAAAGTGGGAAATCAAGTCCACGATAATTGTTAAACTCATAGACCGAGCCAACGACATCCCCAACAATGGCACCCAACATTTGGTTTACCTCTCCCCGCGGCACTCGGCTTGCAGCTGTTCAAAAAACTCTCTGAGGAAGGCATCCCGCTGAGCAGCTAAGCTCTTGCCGGTGGCGGTATAAAGCGCATCTTTCACATTGCGCAGCTTATAGAGGTATTCGTGGTAAGCGCTGTACTGCTCCCCAGGGGCAGCTTTACCCTCGCGCAAGAACTGCTCGGATGGCTCAGCATAAGCCGGTTGGCCTGCCAGGGTGGCAAAAGCAATCGTGCGAGCCGCGCCGATGGCGCCTAGTACGTCCAGCTTATCCGCGTCGAAGAGACACATGGCTTCCAGTGTTTGGGGGCGCTCGCCTTGGTGGCGGAAGCGGTGCGCCCGGATGCAGTGCTGCACTGATTGGATGCGCTCCTCAAGCCAGCCCTCGGCGCTGAGCACCTCGCCAGCAAACTGTGCCGAGGCTAAGTGATGTTCTAAACGCTGATTGCCATCTCCGCCAGGCGCTGCGCCGGTTGCGTCATGCAGCAAGGCAGCAGCATGCACAATCTCCAGGTCGGCGCCTTCTGCCAGGGCAATTTTCTCGGCGATCCGATAAACGCGCAGCACATGTTCAAAATCGTGCACCGGGTCAGCAGATTGATACCAGGTGCGGGCTTGAGCAATGGTAATGGTCATGGCGCAATTATAAAGGATTAGCCAACGGTGATGTGAATGTAGCCCAGCAGCCAGCCAACGAAGATCAGCACAACAGCTAAGATCAGGATGACCTTGATTACGCGCCAAGCCACTTTGAATACCCCGCGCAGCACTATAACAAGTGCGGCGATGCCTAATACTAAGATTACCAGGTTATTTGCCTGGCGAATAAATTCCCAATTTGTCGCAATTGTCATAGCTCAGCTTAGCGGGTAAACTACGCCTTTCTTGATCACTGTGGATACAAGATTTGTGCCGTAACGGTAGCTGAGCATACGGTAATCCGGGACTTTGAGGATGATCAGGTCGGCTTGCTTGCCCGGGGTGAGCGAACCTAGTCGATCGGCTAAGCCAAGCGCTGCAGCTGAATTGATCGTACTGGCGGCTAAGGCTTCGGCCGGCGTGAGCTTGAGGTAGCGGCAAGCTAACGCTTGAATGAACTGCAGCGATTCATTCCAACTCGTGCCCGGGTTCAGGTCAGTGGCAAGCGCCAGTAGCCCGCCGGCAGCAATAATTTCTCGCGCTGGCGTGTATTCGGATTGAGCTAAGCCAAAGGGTGTGCCGGGCAGCGAGACGGCAACGGTGTTACTTTCGGCTAACTTCTGGATATCCTCAGCCGAGGTCTTGACCAGATGATCGGCGGAGGTGGCGCCCAGCTCTGCCGCTAAGCTGGCTCCGCCCAGGTTGGCAAACTCATCGGCGTGCAGCTTGAACGGGAAGCCGAGCTCCTGCGCGCGCAGCAAAATGCGCCGGGTTTGAGTCAGGTCGAAGACGCCCTCCTCACAAAAGACGTCCACAAAAGGCAAAGTTCGCGCCGGGGCATGCTCCTGCCACCAGGCTTGCACAGCGGGCATGGCTTCGTTGCAAATGAAGTCGGTATAACCTTCCGCATAGCCGGCAAATTCTGGCGGGATGGCATGCGCACCCAGGTAAGTGGGGATAAGTTCGAGCGGTCCCTCTTCATCCAGTTTGAGGATCACCTCAAGCTGCTTAAGCTCCGTCTCAATATCCAGTCCATAGCCTGTCTTGGCTTCCAGGGTGGTGGTGCCATGAGCGAAGGCGGTACGGGCGCGTTCGCGGGTTTGCGCGAGTAATTCATCAAAGCTGGCTGCGCGCGTAGCTCGCAGCGTGGCGGCAATCCCGTCGCCAGCCGCCATAATTTCCATGTAAGACTTGCCCTGCAGGCGCATCTCAAACTCGTCCACACGATCACCCGCCCAGACCAAGTGGGTATGCGGGTCCACCAAGCCGGGCAGCACGGTCCTACCGCCGGCATCGAGCAGGTCTGCTTCGGGGTGCGCCAGCAGCAGCTCGGCTGGCTCGCCCACGGCTAAAATGTTCTCGCCATCTAAAAGCACTGCGCCGTGCGGAAGGATGTTGAGCGTGCCTAACGCCACGCCGCGCTGAGGCTCGGCGGTGAGCTGAATGACATGGGAAGTATTATGGATGAGTAACATGCCTGTATTGTAACGGAAAATGCATTATGCATTAGCGTGAGCTTTGGCCTAAATGATGAATATCACTCATGTCTTAATCTCCGTCAACCGTGATAAACTTTTCTGACTAATGGACCCCAAAAGTTTGTTTCTGCTGGAATATCCCAAGATCTTGACGAAGCTGAAGGCTTATGCTGCTTTCAGCGCCTCCGAGGCATTGGCTGGCTCCTTGCGCCCGACGGCGAACTTAGAAAAAGCGCGCACTCTGCAGCAGCAAACGCGCGAAGCCCGCCACTTGCTTTCACTCAGTGATTCCATTTCCTTTCAGGGTGCAGAAGACCTGCGCCCGCTGATGGAGCGCGCCCGCCATGGTGCAGCGCTGGAAGCCAGCGAACTGCTCGCGCTGCGCAACACACTGGTGATTTCGCGGGAAGCTCGCCGCATCCTGGAAGCGCATGCCCTAGAAGTGCCGCTGCTCTCGGACTTAGGGGAAGGGCTCTCGGAGGGCTTGGGTTTGGTGGATGCCATCAACAAGTCTATTTCCGAACGCGGAGAGGTGCTGGATAGCGCCTCAGAAGCTCTCGGGCACATCCGCAGCGAAATGAAAGTAACGCATTCTCGGCTGATGGAGCGCATGAACCGCTACCTTAATGACCCAGCCACCACCTCCATGCTCCAGGAAGCGCTTATCACCCAGCGCAGCGGGCGCTATGTGCTGCCTTTGCGTGCCGAGTTTAAGGGCCGCATTCCGGCGATTATCCATGACCAATCTGCTTCAGGTGCCACGCTTTTCATTGAGCCGCTGGCGGTGGTGGATTGGAATAATAAGATGCGTGAGTTAGAGCTGGCGGAACGCGATGAAGTACTGCGCGTGCTGCGCAGGCTGAGTGAGCGCGTGGCGGAGCAAGCCGAAAGTCTAAGCGCTAGCACCAAGGCAATGGCTGCGCTCGATTTTGCCCTCATGAAAGCCCGCTACGCAGATGAGCTGCATGCCACAGAGCCTGAGCTGGTACCTTTTGCCCAGGATGCGCCCGATTTTCACCCGGGCAGCGTCATCGAACTGCACCGCGCCCGGCATCCGCTGCTGGACCAGGAAAAGGCGGTGCCCATCGACGTTGTCTTTGACCGCGAGACCTTTGCGGTGGTGCTCACCGGACCGAATACCGGCGGCAAGACAGTCACGCTCAAGACGGTCGGCTTGCTGGTGCTCATGGCGCAATCCGGCTTGCAGATCCCAGCTCAATCCGGCTCGCGCTTGAGTGTCTTCAAGGATGTGTTTGCCGATATTGGCGATGAGCAATCTATCGAGCAATCCCTTTCCACATTTTCCGGGCACATTATGCAAATCGTGCGCATCCTCAAACGAGCAAATCAGCGCAGCTTGGTGCTGCTGGATGAACTCGGCGCCGGCACCGACCCGCAGGAAGGCTCGGCGTTGGCGCGCGCTGTGCTCAGTGCGCTGCTCAGCCGCAAGATTACCTGTATGGTCGCCACGCACTACCCCGAGTTGAAAACTTTCGCGCACGCCACGCGGGGCGTACTGAATGCCAGCTTGGAATTCGATGTGGAGACGCTCAAGCCCACCTATCATCTGACGATGGGCTTGCCCGGGCGTTCTAATGCCTTGGCGATTGCCGAGCGCTTAGGCTTGGACCGGGATATCATTGAGGATGCTCGGCAGGAGCTCAACCCGACGGATTTGCGTGCAGAAGACCTCTTGGAAGAGATCCATCGCCAACGGGAGCTGACCCAAGCGAATTATGCTGAATCAGAGAAGCTGCGCCGCGAGTTGGAGGCACGCCAAAGGGAGTTGAATGCGCGCTTAGAGGAGCTCGAAGCTGAAAAGAGCCATATTTTAGAGCGTGCCCAGGACCAAGCTGAGCAAGAGCTCGAACAGGTGCGCCAGGAGTTAGCTGAGCTGCGCCGAGAGATGAGCCGGCTGCGCACGAGCCCGGCAGAGCTGGCACCCCTGGTGGAGAAGCTTGAGGAGGTTGCGGAAAAACAGGAAAAGATCGTGCGCAAAAAGCGTCAGCCGCGCATAGCACCCTCCAGCGGTCCGCTGCGCGTGGGTGAAAAGGTCCTGGTTCGCCGGCTCAAGACCGAAGGCGTGATTACCGCGCTTGATGGCGACGAAGTGGAAGTGCAGGTAGGCGTGCTGCGCATGCGCTTGCGCCCCGAGGAGATCACCCGCCGCACGCAGGCAGAAGAGGAACCTTCCGCAGAACCTGCAAAACCCGTGGTTGGTCGCACACAGCTGCCCGAGGTAGCCTCGCCCGGGATGGAGCTGGACTTGCGCGGGCAGCGCGTTGAGGATGCACTTGATCAGTTAGATGCTTATTTAGAGAGAGCCTCTCAGGCTGGGCTGCCCTTTAGCCGCATTATCCATGGCAAGGGCACTGGGGCGCTGCGCCAAGCGGTGCGTGAGGTGCTGCAGACCTCGCGTTACGTGAAGCGTTGGGAGCCAGGCGGAGAAAAAGAAGGCGGCGATGGCGTTAGCGTGGTCTTTTTTGAAGGACACTAATCTAAGCAATTTGCTCAGGTTTAATTAGCATTTTCCATCTGCTTTTTACGCCGGTGCATCAAGAGAGGCGCAGCTAACTTGCGCAGCCAATATTTGAACACGATCGGCGAAAGCACCTTACCCCCATCGCGGTAATGCACACGCAGCATCTCCGGCCAGCAGCGGTCGTCGGCAGCGATAGACTTGCCCGCGCCGTGCAAGCGAAAAGCCGCCCAAAGCTGGGGCACATACACGAGAGGCGCCAGTGCTGCCAAGCGCACCCACAGGTCGTAATCCATCGCAAAGTAAAAGCTCACATCCAGGGGACCCACCTGCCGCCAAAGATCAGCGCGGAAAAAGCTGGCTTGCTGCGGGATGTGCACATAACCGTGGCGCAGCTTGTGGTAGTCGGTTTGCGCCGCCGGGAACTTACCAATGGTTTTCCCCTCAGCATTGATGAGCAGCGCGTCCCCATAGACCATGGCTGCTTCGGGGTGCTCATGCAGCGCCCTCACCGCAGCGCTCACCGCACCGGGCAGCAATAAGTCATCCGAGTTGAGCCAGGCGAGAATCTCGCCACTGGCGCGGGCAAAGCCCTGGTTGATGGCGTCTGTCTGCCCTTGGTCTGGTTGGGATTGCCAGTACGCCAGCCGGTCGGCATACTTGTGGATAATCTCCAGGCTGCCATCCGTCGAGCCGCCATCGATGACGATGTATTCCAGGTTGGGGTAATCCTGCTCCAGCACCGAGCGCAGGGTCTGCTCGAGGAAAGGCGCCTGGTTGAAGGAAGGCGTCACGATGCTAACTTTGGGTAAAGCGTTTTGGCTCATCTTGGTTCTATTTTACTTGCGATGTGCCTGTTGGTAACGCTGGCGGCTTGCGCTGCGCAAGCTTTCAGCTAAGCCATGCAAGCCGAGCACACTCGCGAAGGCGGAGAGGATGCGCTTCCAATCTTGCAGGGCGATGCCTGGGGCACGCCAAAAGCTACGCGCATAGGCACTCAGCGCTTTACCTGCTTGCCCGCTTTCCATCAGGTAAAAGCCGGCTAAGCGGTATGCCCCCGCCCAAATCTGGCGCTCCATCTGGCTGGCTAAAGGCTCAAAATGCGGATCTTGCAAGATCCATTTGGCTAATTGTAGCGCTTCTGGGGCAAAACCAGCCGCCTGAGCCATATTTTTAGCGCCGGCATGCATGCGTGCTGCCGCCCAGAGTTCCCCTGGCACGTACACAGGCTCAGCTAAGGCTGCCAACCGCAGCCAGAGGTGATGGTCGAGCAGATAGTGGTAACTTGGGTCGAGCAAGCCGGTTTGCGCGAGGTACGTGCGGCGGAGGAACACTGCCGGCTGCCCAATGATGCGAAAGCGCATCAGGTCCGCCAAACCCCAATGCCCGTAGCGCATGCGGTGAAAAGGCTTGCCAGCGTCATCGATGGACTCCACATCGCTAAACACGAATGATGCTTGCGGGTTGGCGGCTAAGGCTTCAACTGCTGCCCCAACAGCGCCAGGGTAATACACATCATCTGAGTTGAGCCACGCCACGATGTCCCCCGTGGCGCGCGCTAGCCCCTTATTGATACCCTCAGCTTGGCCGCGGTCAGGCTCTGAAACCCAGCCGGCGAGCTGCCCGGCGTACTTTTGGATAATCTCGAGGCTGCCGTCGGTTGAGCCGCCATCGATCACCCAATATTCGAGGTTCGGATAGTTTTGGTCCAGAACTGAACGGATAGTCTGCTCGAGGAATTGGGCTTGGTTATACGAAGGCGTGATGATGGAGACGCGCGGTAAATCCATGAAGCTGATTCTACCTGATAATAACGGGAAGCCAAATCTAAGCTTTGAAAGCTTTGTCTGATCAGCTTAGGGTTGCTTCAAAAAGCGTGCTGCGCTTGACAGCTCTGCACCAATGCTTGGTAAAGCGCCGGCTCCTGCACGGCAAAGATGTTGCCCCAGGCGTGAGAGCTCTTTAGCCGGCACGGGTACTCGGCAAAGCGCCGCCAGCTATGCTGCACGCCATATTTCTCGATCGGGTACCATTCCGAGATCAGCAGGTTATAGCCTTTTGCAGCCAAGTACTGTGCCAGGGCATGGAAATCATAGCCC
>BAABOD010000042.1:0-11176 GCA_040371255.1 Anaerolineaceae bacterium
GCAAAAACCTGGGCAAAACAAAATACACATAAATAAAAATTATAAAAAGGAGAGTGAAAAATATGGCAAAATATGTTGCAGCAATCGATCAAGGTACAACCAGCACCCGCTTTATGGTATTCAACCACAAAGGTGAAGTTGTAGGCTTCGATCAAAAAGAACACAAACAGATTTATCCAAAACCCGGTTGGGTTGAGCATGATCCATTGGAAATCTGGCAAGCCACCCAAGACGTTATTAAAGGTGCACTTGATAAACTACGCATTGATATTAGCGACATCGCTGCCGTTGGTATCACCAATCAACGCGAGACTACCGTCGTCTGGGAAAAGGCAACTGGCAAACCTGTCTACAATGCTATCGTTTGGCAGGATACGCGCACTGATGCGATCTGCAATCAGTTAGCGAAAGACGGCGGCCAGGATCGCTTCCGCCTGAAAGTGGGCTTGCCCTTGGCAACCTACTTCTCCGGTATGAAGATCAAATGGATTTTGGATAACGTTCCTGGTGTGCGCGAAAAAGCCGAAAAAGGCGAAGTACTCTTCGGCAACATCGATACCTGGGTAATCTGGAACCTAACTGGCGGCCCTAAGGGTGGCGTGCATGTTACCGACGTCACCAACGCTTCCCGCACCTTCATGATGAACCTGGAAACCCTCGACTGGGATCCAGACATGCTGGAAGTGCTGGGCGTCCCGCGCGCCATGCTTCCGGAAATCAAACCATCCTCGGCTATCTATGGTTATGCCAAGAACAGCGGTTTGGATGGTATTCCCGTGGCTGGCGACTTGGGCGACCAACAGGCTGCTTTGTTTGGCCAGACCTGCTATGACCCTGGCGAAGCCAAGAACACCTATGGCACTGGCTGCTTTATGCTGATGAACACGGGCACTTCTCCAATCCAATCCAAGAACGGTCTTTTGACCACCCTTGGTTATAAGATTGGCGATCAGCCTGCGGTATACGCCTTGGAAGGCTCCATCGCGATCACTGGTGCGTTGGTGCAGTGGATGCGCGATAACCTCGGTTTGATTAAGAAATCCGCTGATATTGAAGAGCTTGCCAAGACGGTTGAAGACTCTGGCGGCATTTACTTCGTACCCGCCTTCTCTGGTTTGTTCGCGCCTTATTGGAAGAGCGATGCCCGCGGCGTTATCGTTGGCTTGACCCGCTACATCAATGCCGGTCACTTAGCCCGTGCCGTCCTCGAGGCGACAGCCTACCAGACACGCGAAGTGCTGGATGCCATGAACCTGGATAGCGGCGTGCCGCTGAAAGCCCTCAAGGTGGATGGCGGTATGGTCTACAATGAAACCTTGATGCAGTTCCAAGCTGACATCCTCGGCGTTCCGGTTATCCGCCCGACTGTGGCTGAAACCACCGCTCTGGGTGCTTCCTATGCTGCCGGCTTAGCTGTCGGCTTCTGGGAGAAAGTAGATGACCTGCGCGAGAATTGGGGCAAGGACAAAGAGTGGCACCCCAAGATGGATCCCGAGACCCGCGAGAAACTCTACAAGGGTTGGAAGAAAGCGGTTACTCGCTCCTTTGATTGGGTAGAAGCCTAATACTTCGTTCGTTTGCGAGTAAAATTAGGGGCGACGCGACCAACACGTCGCCCCTAACACTTAATCAGGAATAAAAATGAGCACAAAAAAATCGAAGAAGCAAAACCAAAAACGCAAAACTTCTAAAAACTCCACCACAAGTTCAGAACAAGCTGTATCTACCCAAACCAGCCCAAAAAAGCAATCAGCAAAGGGCGCAGAGTTTAACTTACGGGAGCCTTGGATAAAGCGCAAAAGCGGTTATATTACTGTGGGATTGATCAGCCTCGCTTTGGCTGTGCTGGTAGCGTATCAGATTATTAAAGGCAGCGGCGATTGGGGCCAAGGTATTTTATGGGGTCTTATTTTTGGTGTCAGCATTTTATTGATTTTCTTTGGAATGAACTGGTTTCACTCCCTCTTTAATAAAGATAAGGGTGAAAAACAGAAAACCGAGAGCAAAAAGTAACTGCCCTAAACGAGTCACACGGATAAATGATGAGGTGAAAGGTCATTTGTATGGTAAATATCCTTCTGGTTTCTCACAGCTATCAGTTAGCTAGCGGTGTGGCTGAGCTCGTGCGCCAAATGGCACCCTCCGACTCGGTGAAAATTGATGTTGCTGCCGGAATTGGCGAGGACCACCAAGAGATTGGCACGAATGCCGTCGAAATCATGGAAAAGCTCAATGCACTTTATACTCCAGAGGGCACTTTGGTGCTAATGGACTTAGGCAGTGCCATCCTAAGCGCCGAAATGGCTGTAGACATGCTCGATGAAGAGGTCAAAACTCAGGTACGCTTGTGCCCGGCGCCTTTTGTGGAAGGCGCCATCGCTGCTGGCGTGCAAGCTAACATGGGCTCCGATCTGGATTCGGTCTATCGCGAGGCTATGTCGGCTTTATTAGCTAAGCAGCAGCAGCTGCAACCAGAAGCCAACCAAGAAGACCAACCGGCTCCCCAGCAAGTGGTTGAAGCTGCACCTACTGAGGAGGTTATCGAGATTGTGCTGCCTGTAACGAATGAATCAGGCTTGCACGCTCGCCCGGCAGCCCTCTTTGCTAAAACGATTGGCAGCCATAACGCTAAAGTAACCGTAACAAACCTAACGGAGAATAAAGGACCCGTAACCATCAATGGATTAATCGCGGTGATGCTGCTCGCCGCTAAAAAAGGCGATGTCCTGAAAATCCAAGCTGAGGGTGAAGAAAAGCAAGAGGTCATTGACGCTTTAAAAAAGTTATTTGCCGAGAATTTTGGGGAATAATCTTACTGGCATAATCATTGCAACACCTTCAGCAGGTCTGTTCGCTGGAGGTGTTTTTTATGCAGCCTAAAAAGAAATCATTCGGTGCCTTCCTGCTCAGGGCAGTGCTGATACTGACAATTAGCCTGCTCATTGCAGGAGCAATCAAATATGTCTCCGGTGCGGCACCATTTCATGCCAATGCAACTGTGCAGCCAGAAATTACACTCCCAAAGCTCAGCCTACCTACTACCCCCAAACAAGCCGAACCAGAGGAGCACATCTTCCTGCCCTTAGCTTTGCGTAGCGATGGTCAGCAAGTAAAGATCCTCGATAATTCCAGCATGTATATCGAAAAATCGGAAATCGAAATCCTCCATATCGTAGGGGAAATCGCCAACAACAGCCCGGACCCGATTCATAATCTCAGTGTAACCGCGCTACTTTACCCCGCAAATGGGACCACAGCAATCACAACCATTCATGCATCCCCCTTCATCTCGGCACTTGCTCCAGGGGAGAAAACTTGCTTTAACCTCTACTTGGAAAAGCCGAGGACCTATGCACGTTATGAACTTACCGAGCTGAGTTATGAAGTCGGCGCTGAGCCAACCAGCACGTTTGAAACCCGCCAAGTTACCGCTGGGTGGGATGAAGATAATGACTGGTACATGCTCAGCGGGCAGGTGCAGAACACGGGTAAAATTCCATTTGCTGATGTTCGCGTCGTTGCCACGCTCTATGATTCGAACAATAAGGTGATTGGCTGCGACCAAACTTTTGTGTTGTATGAAAGCGAAAACCCTTTTTCAGCGGGTACATTCTCGCTCTACTTTATGGATCAGCTTTATAACCAGGTTAGTACTTATCGCCTCCAAGTTGTGGGGCAATAAAGTTACAGGGCAAAACATAGGGTAAATTTCCTGTGAATTTGGTAAAACTTTCCTAAATCAACCTCTACCTTCTGCAAGAATTCTTGACATTCTATCTAAAAAGTCATATAATTCACCCCGTTTAACTATTAAGCGAGGTTAATTGTGCCTGAGACTCTTTTAGCGTTATTGCACGCATATGCTGAAAAGGCAATGAAACACTCGATTTTTGCCTTCATGACCTATATTCAGCAAGCCAACCTTTCTGCCTCTCAAGTTAATGCAATGTTTTTCCTAATGGACCACCCTAACAGTTCAATGAACGCCTTAGCGAATAAATTAGGCATTACCCGCGCAGCTGTTTCTCAATTGGTGGACCATTTGGTTAAACGTGGTTATGTCGACCGCAAAGTAGACCTGCAAGACCGACGGACAAAACGGCTATCTCTCACTGAAAAGGGACTATTGACAATGAAAGAATCCCAACGCGCACGCCACAGGTGGTTGCAAGAGTTGGTTAACGCCTTCACACCTGAAGAGCAAAGCACATTGATTCCTGCGATGGGGTTGCTTAACGCGGGAATGGATAAGATAGCTTCGGAAGCACGCCTAAGAAATAAAGCCGTGATACGCAATATCAATGAAGAGGAAATTGTATGAAAAAATTGTTTCAGTTTATTAAACCTTATTGGCCAAACATTCTACTCACTATCGTATTGCTTTATATCATGGCAAATACAGACTTGGCGCTGCCAGATTACCTCTCTAGGATTATCAATGTTGGTATCCAACAAAATGGTATCGAAAACGCAGTACCAGAAGCTTTGCGTAAAAGCACCATGGACCAAATCAATCTGTTCCAATCAGATGAGGAAAAGGCACTAACTTTAGCAGCTTACCAGCTCGTAGAACCAGGCAGCGATGAGGCGGCAAAGTACGTACCAGACTACCCATTAGTCTCCTTACAGCCGGTTTATATCCTGCAACAAAAAGATTCCGCCACGATTACCCAGCTTGAAGCTGCCATGACGAAGCCGCTTATCCTTACCTTTGGCATTGATATGCTTGCTCAAAACCCGGAACAAGCCGCCACACTATTAGGGCAAGAGTTTGCCACCCAAGTTCAATCCTTACCCCCGGGTACAGACCTCAAAGCAATGCTCTTTCAATTGCCACCAGCACAGTTGGAAGCTCTGAAAACTAAAGTTTACAAGCAGCTCGATGCCTTGGAGCCTTCCATGCTTACCCAAATTGCGGTTCAAGCGGTCAGCCAAGAGTACTCCGTCTTGGGGGTTAACTTAGCCTCGATTCAGAACAAATTTATTCTGAACGTTGGTGGGATGATGATCCTCATGGCGCTTATTTCTGTAATCACTTCGATTTCGGTGAGCTACCTATCCGCGCGTACTTCGGCTGGCGTTGCCCGCGATACACGAATTGCAGTATTTGAAAAGGTGGAAAACTTCTCGAGCGCGGAATTCAACAATTTCTCCACCAGTTCTTTGATCACGCGAACTACCAACGACATTGCTCAAATTCAAATCGTGATTTTTATGATCATGCGCATGGCTTTGAATGCACCTATCATGGGGATTGGCGCCGTTGTCCGTGCGGTCGACAAAAGCCCCACTATGTGGTGGCTCATCGCTTTGGCTGTGGTCGTGCTCACTGGGATGATATTGATCGCTTTTGCTTTAGTGATGCCGAAGTTTAGAACCCTACAGTCTTTAATTGACCGCCTGAACCTTGTAATCCGCGAAAACCTTACCGGTCTCATGGTGGTCCGCGCCTTCCGCAAGGAGGATTACGAAGAAAAACGCTTTGAAAAAGCCAACCGAGATTTAGCCAACACAAATGTTTATATTGGCAGGGTTCTGAGTGTGATTTTCCCGTTTATCAACCTGATTATGTCTGGGCTTTCTATTTTGATCATCTGGGTCGGCGCACATGAGGTTGCCCAATCGGCTCTCCAAGTTGGGGATCTGATTGCCTTTATGCAGTATTCCATGCAGATTATGTTCTCCTTCATCAGCTTGGCGATGTTGTTTATCATCCTACCGCGGGCGTCCGTTTCTGGTGAGCGCATTGCTGAAATCTTAGAAACACCTATTGTCATTCAGGACCCGCCACATCCGGTGCAGTTCAATCAGCCTGTTCGTGGAGAGCTTGTATTTGATGATGTAGACTTTAGGTACCCAGGTGCTGAAGAAGACCTCTTGCACGATATTAGTTTCATTGCCAAGCCAGGAGAGACCACTTCGATTATTGGCTCCACCGGCAGCGGCAAATCCACCCTCGTGAACCTGGTGCCGCGCTTCTTTGACGTCAGCAAAGGCAGAATCCTGATAGACGGCATCGATATCCGCGACGTAACCCTGAAGGATTTACGAGCCCAAATTGGTTACGTCCCACAACGCGGTGTGCTCTTTAGCGGCACCATTGAATCCAATATGCGGCTTGCCAAGCCAGACGCAACCATCGAAGAAATCATGGATGCCCTCGATACCGCCCAAGCGATTGATTTTGTTATGGCTAACCCTGATGGCTTACAAACCGAAGTGGCGCAAGGCGGCACAAACTTTTCTGGCGGGCAGAAACAGCGCTTATCCATTGCGCGTGCTCTGGTGAAAAAACCACCGATATATATCTTCGATGACAGTTTTTCAGCGCTCGATTTCAAAACTGATGCAGCTCTGAGGAGTGCACTCAGCAGAAAGGTAGGCAATAGCACCGTCCTCATCGTGACCCAACGCGTAGCCACAGCCAAAAATTCTGACCAGATCCTGGTTCTGGATAACGGCAGAATCGCTGGTGTTGGCACCCATCAGGAACTGATGAAAACCTGCACGGTTTACCAAGAGATCGCCAGCTCGCAGTTGAGTAAGGAGGAATTACTATGAGTAATGCATCAAACTCAGAAAATAATACAAACCAAAACAAAGCCCCTTCACAAACCAAACCTGCTCAAAGGCAGGGCTTTGGAGGGGGGATGGGATCCCGCTTTGTAGGCGGAGAAAAGCCTCGTGACTTTAAGGGGACAATGCGGCAATTGCTGGGCTATCTTGGTAAGTATAAATGGACCATCATCTTAGTCTTGTTCATCGCAGCTGCCTCAACGGTTTTCAGCATCTTTGGTCCGCGCACATTAGGAAAGGCAACCACCGCATTGTATGAAGGCGTCATTCGCATGGTGAGGGGCGAAGGTGGTATTGACTTCAATGAAATCGGGACAATTTTGCTGCGCGTCTTGGCGCTCTACCTGAGCTCCTCAGTACTACTGTTGATCCAGGGCTTCATCATGACCACCATCGCGGCGGATATCACCTTCCGATTCCGTCAGGAAATTGCCCATAAAATTCACCACTTACCTTTGCGCTACTTCGATCACGTCACCCATGGTGAGGTACTTTCACGCGTCACCACCGATGTAGACGTGATCAGCCAGACGCTTAAGCAAAGCCTTTCTCATATTATCACTTCGATCGTCAGTGTGATTGGTATTTTGGTGATGATGTTGACGATTAACGTGACCTTGACGTTAATTGCGCTGACGATCATCCCGCTTTCCATGCTGATCATCCGCTACGTCATCAGCCATTCGCAAAGGTTTTTCCGCAAGCAACAGGAATACTTGGGGCATGTCAATGGGCATGTGGAAGAAATGTATGGCGCCCATGTGGTCCTGAAAGCCTTCAATGCGGAAGACCAAAGTATCAGCACGATGAACGAGCTCAACAGCACGCTTTACGATACCGCTTGGAAGGCTCAACTGTTCTCGACTATGATCCGACCTATCATGCACTTCATTGGCAACGTCGGGTATGTGGCTGTGGCGATTGTTGGCGGCAACCAGGTCATTCAAGGCCGCTTGATGATTGGCGATATTCAAGCGTTTATCCAATACATGCGCTCTTTCCAGCAGCCCCTTTTGGAAATTGCGTATATCTCCAATATTCTGCAGCAGACGGCTGCCGCTGCCGAGCGGGTATTCGATTTCCTCAATGAACCAGAAGAAGTGCCTGATCCTGAAAATCCGGTTATCCCAGAAAATGTTCAAGGAAATGTATCCTTCGACCATGTACGCTTTAGTTATGAACCTGGTACGGTGGTAATCAAAGATTTCTCAGTTGAAGTTGACCCCGGACAGCAAATCGCCATCGTCGGTCCTACCGGCGCCGGCAAAACCACGCTGGTTAAGCTTCTCATGCGCTTTTATGAGTTAGACGATGGCGAGATAACTATCGATGGCACCAATATCATTCGCTTTAGGCGGCACGATTTGCGCGGTATTTTTGGCATGGTGCTGCAAGATACTTGGCTCTTCAATGGCACGATCTTCGATAACATTCGCTACGGACGAGAGGATGCGACCTACGAAGAAGTGGTGCGCGCGGCTGATATGGCTTATGCCGATCACTTTATCCGCACATTACCTGGCGGATACCAGATGGTGCTCAATGAGGAAGCCAGCAACATCTCCGCGGGTCAAAAGCAGCTACTCACCATTGCTAGGGCAGTTTTAGCTGACCCAACCATTTTGATCCTGGACGAGGCAACCAGCTCGGTGGATACCCGCACGGAGATTCTGATTCAGAAAGCAATGGATAAGCTCATGAGCGGTAGAACCAGCTTTATTATCGCCCACCGCCTTTCGACCATCAAGAATGCTGACCGCATCTTGGTCCTCCGCGATGGCGACATTGTGGAACAAGGTAAGCATGATGAGCTGCTCGCTAAAAACGGCTTCTATGCTGAGCTCTATAACAGCCAGTTTGCCTTGCAAATGGAGTTTTAGTGCCGAAGCAACACGAATAACAACAAATTACGTACCGCGTCTGCTCAAAATGCGCAGACGCGGTCCTTTTTAAGGTACAATTTTAGATATGATCATCACGCTCACCCCAAACCCCAGTGTTGATCGCACTTTACATGTGCCACAACTACGCTTTAACGAAGTACTGCGTGCCCATGATGTCCGCGTCGACTGGGGTGGAAAAGGTTTTAACGTCTCCCGTGCGCTGCGCATTCTTAATGAAGAAACGTTAGCGCTCGCTTGGGTGGGCGGAGGCACCGGCAGAATGGTGCAGCACGGGCTCAATCAATTAGGGATCAAGACCGATTTCGTCTGGGTGGAGGAAGAAACCCGCATCAACACCGTGGCACAGGAAGATAGTGGTGAATGGTATATCCGCCTCAATGAGCCTGGTCCACATATCCCCGAAGATGCTATCCAATCCTTGCTTGCTAAAGCTGAAGCTTATGCCAGCAAGAATGACATTTGGGTGGCAGCGGGCAGCCTGCCGCAAGATGTGCCCGCCGATTTTTACACTCAGCTCATTCATCTGCTCAAAAACAAAGGGGTAAGGGTCTTTTTCGATGCGAATGGTGAGGCTTTGAGAGCTGGTCTTTCTGATCCTCCGTTTTTAGTCAATCCTGATATCACCGAGACAGAAAACTATGTAGGCTTTTCTATCCACAATTACGAGGATGCCAAGCGTGCTGTGCTTCCATTTTTACGCATAGGCGTTGAATATGTAGCTCTCTCAATAGAAGGTTTAGGGTTGCTCCTGGCTTCTCAGCAGGAGATGATGTTGGCGACGCCACCCAAAGTGAGCATCCGCAATGTGACTGGCGCTGGGGATGCCCTTATGGCTGGGATGGCTTATGGTTTTGCGCGAGAATTGCATCTGCGCGAAATTGCCCGGCTTGGGGCAGCCTTCAGTGCTGTCGCTGTCGCTACGGCGTCCTTAGCCTCAGTGAAAAACAGCGATGTAGAAGCCATGCTGCCACGTGTGGAAGTGCGCACAGTTAACGTAATGTAAGTAATTAGCAGCGGCAACGAATCCCCGTAAATAGAACGCAAAATTGAAATTGCTTATTCCTTAGGCAAGGGAGGAAGCTCATTCCACTTCGCCTTGTCAAACCAGATATTTCCAGAAAGCTGCATGAGGCTCAGCAGCCGCAGGGTCGCGCCAATGGGATCATGCCTGCCAGGTTTGGCAAGAGTCAGCGCTTGCCATTGTTGGTCAAGGAGGGCTTGGTTATTCAGACAAAGCACGGCAGGCGTGCAGCAAGCCAGCAAGCTCAGCGAGGTGTAGCCTTCTGGCTCAGTTTGGAGCATTGATTCATCTAAAAGCTCTGCCTGTGCCAACTGCGCCACAAATTCCCTCACGCGTTTTTCAACCTCTCTGGTTAGCTTTCCAGTAGGTTTGCCTGCTTGCTCAAGCTCGGCGATGCCTAACTGTAAAATGCTCAAACCTATTTTAGCCTCTTCAGGGGAGTTATCAGCATTATAAATGGCGTGCGTACCGCTCCATTGCGCTCTACCTTGTGCCGCTAAGGAAATTTCAATCGCTTTCCAGGCTTGGTCACCTGTCACTTGCGTGAAAAGCTGGTAAAAAGTTGGAGAATAAACTAACGCCTGGGGTTCGGCTTGGGCAGCTTGTTGATACAGCGGGAGCAGCGCTTTCAGACGTCTGCGCGCAAGAATTTCATATTGAAAACGTTCAGATCTACCCCACTGGGCTTGGGCTGCCAAAAGGGCAAAAGCAATCCAAGGCTCAGCATTGAGATCTGCATCCAGCCTTCTGCCAGGCACCACGTCAGGCATGACCTGCCAGCTCATCAGGTCCGGGGCGTTCGCACTGCTATGGCTGAGGCAAAATGCCAAGATGCGGTCAAACTGCGCTTGTGCTTGTGGGTCTTCGCCCGCTACAAGCACAGAAACGAGCATCGCTAAAGCTTGGCTGAAGCTCGTGGCAGTTACCTGGTAACGCATCCAGTTCCTCGCTACGCCAGTGCGCAGGAACGCCCGCCCCGGCTCAGTATCCGGCAATAGGTATATCGAGAGCCAATCGCGGTAAGCCACCCGTATCTCCTTATCCAACTTCTCTTCTGGTTGCGTGGGAAGCATTTGACGTTCACGGTCAACCTGCCGCTGTGGGAAGGGAAACGCCACTTGCGTGGAATTCGCCGGCTGGTTTAGCGCGGTGCGCCTTTGGCGAATACGCCTGATCAGCAATATCGCTGCAGCCAGCAGGATGACAAAAAGCACGGCGTTGAAAATTACCGTTAGGTCAGCTGCGGTAAGGTTGTTCATGCTTGGTGTTTCTTTCTCGCACGGGGATTAGTGCTTGTTTTTAGATTGGTTTTGCTTTTCTGCGAACTCTTTGCTTTGCGCTGCCAGCCGGTTATAGCAGATTTTTGCTTCATCTTCCCCGTAAGGCTCTTTTCCACAAATAAGTACTCACCGGTGAAAGGGTCTTTTTCGGTGTAGTACATCAGGCTGGCGTAGGTGCTAGGCGTAGGCGTGAAGATCTGTACCTGCTCAGGCAGAACGCCCAGTTTCTCGCTGGCGAAGCGCTTGAGCGCAAACATATCCTCTTGTGTGCAGCCTGGGTAAGCCGCGATGAGGTAATAGGTCAGGAATTGCTTTTTGCCGGCAGCTTTGCTCAGCGTATCAAAGCGCTGCTTGAAAGCCAACAAGCTTTGCACACTGGGCTTGCGCATGCGCCG